>JBARIA010000001.1:0-20083 GCA_049799515.1 Candidatus Dormiibacterota bacterium
GCCCGTGGAACCGTTCCAAGAGCTTGGAAGATGGTCCGAGCTGGATGCCAGATCCGCTCACGCCCCAGCCCCCGCCTCCGATCCCTGCGTATCGCCGCCGAGCCGGGATCCCGATGGCCGCCCTGGCGGTGGTGGTCCTGCTGGCGGCTCCAGTCTTGGTTATCCATTCCGCTCTTGGCTCGAGCTACTCGCTGTTTAGTTCGAGTGCCGCCTCCCTGACCGCCTCCGCTAGCACGCCGACACCGAGTTGCAGCGGTGACACCTACTGGAACCCGGATGTGAACGGCGGCTCGTGCTGCCCCAACACCGACTCGATCTCTATCCCGCTCCAGAACTCGGCGTTGGAGCCGGTGGTGACCCCTACTCCCACACCCAGTTCGTCGTCCGCGGCGACGCCGACACCAACGCCCACGCCTACCTCGACTCCGACGCCAACGCCCACTCCGACCGCGACGCCGACGGTGACTCCGACGCCTACGCCCACACCGACCGCGAGTTCGTCGTGATGGCAGCCCAGATCGCCGCTGAACCGGCGAAGCGGCGGCGCAACCCGGCAGTCAGGACAGCGGAGTGGATCTTGGCCGTAGTCGTGATTGTGCTCGTGGTGGTCGCCATATTCCTGGCGGTCTCGATCCGGCACAGTTCGACCGGCCAAACGACCTTCTTTGGTCGGCCGGTGTACTCGGTGGCGAGTGGATCTATGACCCCCACCTTCGACACCGGTGATCTGATCATCGACCGATCGATCACCGGGACAGCCGCAGAGCATCTGCAGAAGGGCCAGATCATAACGTTCACTGCTACGCAGGCCACGTCGGGGAGTTCGTCAATCGTGATCACGCACCGGATTTACGCAGTGGTCAGGGGGCCTTTGATTGGTGGAGTTCGGACAGTCGAGTACCGAACCAAGGGTGATGCCAACAATGCCCCGGATCAGGATCTCGTCCAGCCTAGCGCAATCTTGGGCGTCTACCAGCAGCGCGTTCCCTTCGGAGGGTATGTCCTCAGCACCCTCCACCAACCGATCACTTTCATCGTCCTGATCATGATCCCGGTGGCCTACCTTGTTGAGGAGGAAGTCCGGCGAAGGTGGGTGAGGCTCGGTGAGGAGGCGGCGCAGCGCCGCAGCGCCGCCAATCGCCCAGGCGACCTCTGGTGAATATTCAGATTGCTACGAACATTGGTGCAGACCGCCCGAGTACGGAGGAGGGTTAAATCGAGCGAGGACTAGGCGATTCCGAACAGTTATTCATCGAGATTCGTGTGAAATCAATTTTGGAACAAGTTAGAGGAGACTACCCGTGAATCTATTTACCAAGCGCTTCGGGCTCGTGCTCGCAGGCGTGGTGGGGGTTGGTGCGATTGCCAGTCTAGCGACGGCAGCTAGCTTTGCTCTTTTTACCGCAACTGGACCTACACAGAACAACACCTTTGCGGCAGGAACGGTGTCGCTTCCCACCTCGCTCAGCAGCGGAAGCGTCACTCTCAACCTGAGCAACATGGCGCCGGGCGATAGCGCCCAGGGCAGTTACCAACTCACGTATGGTGGCACGCTTCCCGCGTTCCTTGGTGTGGAGGTGACAACCTCCACCACAACGTCCACAGACCTCGGCTTGGCCCTAACGGTAGCCGACGCTAACCAGAATAGCGGGTGGTGTGTCATTGGACAGAACGGCGGAGTAGCCCCCTCCTACTGCACAACCCCGACCGTCTCCACGGTCACGGGCAACACTTACGTGGTACCTGTTCAGTTCTATAGCGCGGCGAGCGACATCTATCTTCTTCCCGGGAGCAGCTCACTGGGAGACAACCAGCTGTGCACGACGAATACCGGAGACGGGTCCGGTCTCAACGCCTGCCCGGCCACGCTGCCCGGTAACGCGGTGCAGACTTTGGGTGACATCGCCGGAGAGGGACAGACCGTCAATCTCCAGTTGTACGTGAACCTGCCCTTGGGCACGGACAACACCTTCCAAGGCACGAACAGCACGGTGACCCTGACGCTCGTTGCCGTGCAAGCGCCGAACAACATCAGCAGTTGCACCATTGACAGCAACGCAGCGACCTGCCCGACCGCCTGGAGCTGATCGCTAGCTCTATCGCGTGGCGACGACTCGATTGTGAATGGGGACGGGCCGGCGGACTTCCAGTCCGTCGGCCCCGAACCAGATGGCAATTAATCCAACGTCCGAAGGTTAAAGAAGGTTTCCGAAGTGATGACTAGCTGGCGACGCCTCTTCGTCCTCCTGGCTCTCGGGGCGCTGGGGACGTTGGCAGCGCTGTCTATCTCGACAAGCCTGGCACTGTTCAGCGCGACTGGACCACAGCAGGTGAATTCATTCACCACCGGTACCGTCTCGCTGGAGAGTTGCGGGAGCTCTTCATCGACCTGCATCCCTCTGAGCGGGTCAGCGCCGATCACGTGCTCGTTGACGTCGAATCAGTTCTGCTACTACACCCTCGAATACACCGGGACTTTGGATGCCTGGATTGGTCTCTATGTGGTGCCGTCGGGCACTTGCAGTCCCATGGCCTCGTACACCTATACGACTACCTCTACCGTGACGATACATAACAAGACCACCACCATCACCAGCCCACACACGGTGGTCCTGAGCTCGACGCTGGCACGAGGGCAAACTGGGGCTATCCCAGACTTACTTGGCGACGCGATACCAGCCAGTCCGCCGCCGACTTACGTCTTCGAGATCCGACGGGGGCAGGGCAGCCGGTCGTGTTCGGTCACCCTTAGTGGACAGGCCGTTCAGGTGGCCCACAACTCGTCCGGGATTCCCCACTACCCGTACAACCCCCTCAGCCTTACGTCAGGACCGGTGGCGTGGTCGTGAAGATTGGTCGCTTGCGTCCGCATCGCCTGTGGTCCGCACTGATCATGGCCGGGTTCGTCACGGGGGCAGCTGGCATCTTCGTGGGGGTGGCAGCAGCCAGTCCCGCCTCGGCCGCTTCGCTCGGTGCCTGCGGGGCGTCGATCTCGCTTGTTCCCGGTGACACTGGGTCCTGCACGGAGACGGTTAGCGACACGGGAAGCAGTACCGCAACTCAGGTCAACGTTGCTCTGGTGGTCAGGACGTCCTCCACATCGGGAGGCGGGACGCCGGGCAGCGGAATCGGAACGGAGGCGGTCATGGATGGCCAGTCAACTGGTTTGCAGGTGACGGTCACCGACACCAGTACGAGTCCTACTACGACCTTCAACCTCGGATCTGTCGCCTGCTACACGAGTTCCAGCAAAGCAACTACCGCCGTCTATCCCAACTCAGCCTACTGCGTGAGCAACTCTGGCTTTCAGAAGGTGGCCAGCAATGTCCCTAACGCCAGCTTCAGCGCCAACTTCGTGATCAGCTGGTCGTTCCCCTTGATTGCTGGCAACCCATACCAAGGCTCTGGGGCCACCATTCAGCTTCAGTCCTTTTACAGAGGGACGACTGGGGGGAGCGGGGTCCTGGGGGCCAGTACCGGTCCGAACGGAGGCGTGCTGGCAGCCAGCACCCCGACGACCGGGGCCGAACTGCCTGAGACGCTGGGCCAGCTGCTGCTGGGAGCCGGCATTGTGCTGGCGCTGATGGGGCTGTTCCTCTACATGAGAGATCGGCGGGACCGTCCCTTCCAGCCTCCCACCTGATCTAGCTGACCCAGCTGCCCCGGAGAGAGGCATCGGCCTCGTGTGTTGCCCTTCTCTACGAAGTCCGGGCCAGGATCGCCCTGCCGAGCGCCGCGGTAGCCACCAGTGAGATGGCCAGGAAGATGATGGCGGCGATCAGGAAAGCCATCGGATCGCCATACGGCGGGTTGCCTCCCAGGAGCAGCTGGAAGCCCTCGTCCAGGTAGCTGAAGGGCAGGATCTGGGCGATCCAGAAGCGAATGCCCTCAGCCGGCACCCCGGTGAACAGTCCGGAGAGAAAGAGCAGAGGCGCCAGCACCACCGACAGGTAGAGCATGGCCTCCCCGGGGTGGTCGGTCAGGGCCGCGATGCCGAGACCGATGGCCCCTGAGAAGGCCAGCGCCGAGAGAGCCAGCAGCCAGGTGGTTGCCAGGGTGGCCGGGTCGGGACGCTCAGCTAGTGCGATGACCACCAGCACCAAAGTCGCCTGGAGAGCGTCCACCAGCCAGCCTGCGAAGAAGAGTTCCAGACCCACCCGCCAGGCTGGCAGTGGCAGAACCGCCAGCCGGTCGAGCCACCCTGATCCCCGGGCCCGAGTGATGGTCACCCCAGTTCCCACAGTTCCCACCATGGCAATCAGAACCGTCAGCAGCATGCCGGCGAAGAACGGCGGCGCCCCGGTCGTGACCAAGGGGATCACCAGGACCAGGGGAAAGGCCAGCTTGATGACCAGCGCCCGGCGCCGGGCGAGCGTTCCCCGCAGCTCCAGCTGCCAGAGCTGGGTCGGACGCGGACGAGTGAGCCCTGTCATCCGCGGATGTGATCGGTCCATTACCACTTCACTGCGCTCAGTCATGGAGCGCCCGGCCGGTCAACCGAAGAAAACAGTCCGCCAGCCCCGGATCGCGCACTTTGAGGTCGACCAGGTGCAGATCGAGGTCCCCCAAGGTGGCCAGGATGTCGGGGAGGAGGCCATCTCGCTGTCTGGCCAGGATCAGAAGGCCACCCTCCGCTTCCGCGGCTCGCTCCACGCCTTCGAGCTCGCGCAAGGCGGAGATAGGGGAGGGTCCTCGGTAGCTCAGCTGGATCTCTCTGGTGCCACCCAGCTCGGCCAGCAGCTCATTGAGCGGAGCGTCCCGGACGGCCTGCCCGTCGACCAGGAAGCAGACCCTGGTCGCCACCTGCTCCACGAAGTCGGTGTCGTTGGTGGAGATGCAGGTGGCCAGTCCCATCCGCGCCCGGCTGCACAGCGCCTCCGCCAGCCACTGGCAGCCGCTCACGTCGAGGCCCAAGGTGGGCTCGTCCAGGAGCAGGAGCTGCGGGTCGCCCACCAGCGCCTCCGCCAGCAGCACCCGGCGGCGCATCCCGTAGGAGAGGCGCGAGACAGGGTCGTCGCCCAGTTCGGCCACCGACGCCTCCGCCAGCGCCCCCTCCCAGCGATCGCGCGCGATTTTGCGGGCGGTGCCGAAGAAGGCCAGGTTCTGCCTGGCGCTCAGCTCGTCGGCGTGGGCGGTGGCGTCGAAGACCACCGCCAACTTGGCCCTGGCCGCCTGGCGGTCGCTCTCTCCGAACCAGAGGAGCTCGCCCGAGCTGGGATTGGATCTGGTCGCCAGGCAGCGCAGAAGAGTGGTCTTGCCGCTCCCGTTGGGACCGACCAAAGCCTGGACCTCTCCCGGGCCCACGATCAGGCTGACCGGTCCCACGCCGCGGCCGTTGCGGTAGCGGCGGCTGAGGCCCGCTGCCGCCAGCCAGGGTTTGGTCAGGGAAGCATCACTCAATGAACTCGATGATGGTGCCATCGGTGACCTCGACCAGTCCCGAGGGAACGGTGAAGGCAACCTGGAAGGCCAGGATCCGCTGGCCTACCTCCACCTGGTGGCCGATCAGGCGGGAGCGAACCAGGTGGCTGATGAAGCCGGGCGCTCGACGGTTGACCTTCCGGAGAACGACCCGCTGGGCCTGATCCACAGGCCCGGGGGGCAAAATCGGTGGCACAATCGCGAGTTTACGTGCCCCGCATACCCAATAGGCGTGCCCTGGGGGCGGCCAAGTGGTACATATTGCACCTGGTGAGACTCCTCCATTGCGCAGATGTGCATATCGACGCGGCCTTTCAAGGGTTGGGCGAGACCATGGGCCGCCGCCGCCGGGCCGCCCTCCGGCAGACCTTCCAGAACATCGCCAAGCTGGCCCTGCTGCTCAAGGTGGACGCCCTGACCATTGGCGGTGACCTCTACGAGGATCTCCGCTCCCGCCAGGATGCGGCCCGCTTCCTGGCGGAGCAGATGGGCCAGCTCCCCTTTCCGGTGCTGATCGCGCCCGGCAACCACGACTACTGGCACCCCGGCTCGCTCTACTCCACCAACGACTGGCCGGCGAACGTTCGGGTCTTCTCTACCAACAAGTTCTCGCCGGCGGAGATCGCCGGCCACCGGATCTTTGGGATCGCCCACGACAAGCCCAAGGGAACCGGCAACCTGCTGGCGGGCTTCAAGGTCCCCGACGGACTGCCGGCGATCGCGCTCTTTCACGGCTCGGAGCGGGGCCAGCTGCCGGCGCAGGGGGAAGGCAAGGAGGACCACGCGCCCTTCTCCGAGGCTGAGATCGCCAAGGCCGGTTTCCGTTTCGGCCTGCTCGGCCACTTCCACACCCCCCGTACCACCGCCCACCTGGTCTACCCCGGCAACCCCGAGCCGCTCACCTTCGGGGAGGAGGGAGTCCGCGGCGCCGCCGAGGTGGACTTCTCACCGACCATCCCCACCGTCAAGATCCATCAGGTCAACACCTTCACCCTGAGCGAACTGGAGGTTGACGTCACCGGCTGCCAGCACTCGGACGCCGTTCTCCAGCGGGTCAAAGAGGCCCTGCCGGAGGGCGCCGAGCAGGGCGCTCGGGTCAAGCTGGTCGGGGAGATGGCTCTGGGGATGCAGCTGGGACCCTCGGAGCTGGTCCGGCGGCTCAGGGAGGGAGATCGCTGCGTAGACGTGGTCTTCGCGGCCCGGCCGGCACTGGATCTGGAGCAGCTCCGAGGAGCCCCGGACATTAGGGGCCAGTTCGTCAGAGGACTGATGGAGCGCAACGACTTCGACTCCGAGCTGGTCCAATCAGCCCTGCGGGCCGGGGTGGAAGCGCTCCAGGGAGAGGAGCCAGCCATCCTGTGAGGACGACTGGCCAAGGCACGGGGTGGCCCAGGTGAAGGTGCTCTCGGTCACCCTGCAGGGCTTCGGGGCGCTCAGCGGACGCTTCAAGCTCGACCCCGGGCTCACCGTCGTGGGCGGCCCCAACGAATCTGGCAAGAGCACTCTCCATACCGCTTTGAGGGTGGCGCTCTGCGGCGTCGATCTTCCCGCCAGAGGCCGGATGCTGAAGGAGACCGAGGAGGTGCTCCGCCGCTACCGTCCTTGGCGGGGCGGCCCCTTCGCGGTCGAGGCTGAGGTCGAGCTGGACGGCGGCCGCTACCGCTTCGTGCGGGACCTGGAGCACTCCGACAGCGCCCAGGTCTTCGATCTGGTCAAGGGTGGTGAGGTGACCGACAAGTTCCGCCGGGGCCGCACGGTCGACGTCTCAGTGGCGCTGGGAATGAGCCGGGACGCCTTCCTGGCGGTGTCCACCGTGGCCCAGGATCAGATTCTCAGCCTGACCGGTCAAGCCCTCCAGGAGGACCTCCAGCGGGCCAGCGCCACCTCTGGCGGGGACAGCACGGCCCGCTCGGCGATCGACCGGCTGGACCGCTGGCGCCAGGAGAGAATCCGAGGCGACCGCACCACCAGCAAACGGCTCGACAAGAACCAGCTGCCCAAGGAGCTGGATGACGCCCAGGTCAAGCTGGCCCAGGCTCTGGAGGTGCACCGTCAGCTGGCCGAGGACCTCGCCAGCCAGGAGGCGCTGCGAAGCGAGCTCAGCACGGTGGAGGTGACCACCAGGACCCGCGAAGTGGCCTGGAAGACCGCCGAGCTGGCCGAGATCCAGCAGGACCTGAGCGCGGTCGCGGTCATCGACGAGGAGCTGGCGGCCACACCCGAGCTGCGACTGCCCAAGGACCCGGCCACCATCCGAGACGCCGCCACCGGGTCCCGGGGGCTGGCCCAGCAGTGGCAGGAGGCCGAGGACAAGCTGGCAGCGCTGGACCCACTGGGCCAGGAGCTGGAGCGGGTTTCCCAGCAGTCCGCCCAGAGCGAGCTGGCCTTTTTGGCGGGCGCGCTGGAGCAGCCGCTGCCCCCGCTGCCCCCCGCCTCCGACCTCCCCGGCCGGCTCGACCTGCTCGACCACCGCCGGATCGCCTTCCGACGCTGGTTCTCCGACACCCTGGCTGTGGTGGGCGGGGTGGCCGGGGCCTCGCTGATCGTCTTCGGACTGCTCCACGGGGGCGCGGTCGGGATACCCATCGCCGCTGGGGGGTTGGCGATCCTGGTGGTGACCGCGACCGTCTTCTTCGGAATGCAGCGGCGACTCCGTTTGCTGCTGGCGGTCGGGGGCTTCACCTCGATGAGTCAGATGCGAAGCGCGTCCAAGGCCCAGGATCCCGACCTGGTCAAGGCGGTCGCCAGCCGGGACAAGGTGGAGGCGGAGCGCTCCCAGGCCCAGAAGCGACTCGCCGAGCTGGGGATCGGCAAGGTGGACGTGGCCCACCTGAAGGAGCTGGCCGAGCAGCTCCCCTCAGCCCAGGAGTCGCTCCAGCAGCGCAGCTCCTGGACCACCACCTCCCAGCGCTTCCGCGATGAGCTGGCCGCCCGGGCCAAGCGGGTGGGGATCAGCGGCAACGATCCGCTCCAGCTGGCCAGCGAGCTGAGCTTGCGGCTGCACGAGCTGGATCAAGCCGAGGACGTGACTCGACTCCGCGGTGGGCTCCAGGCCCGCCGCTCAGAGCGGCTTTCAGGGCGGGATCTCAAGGGCCTCTCCAAGCGCGCCGAGCAGCTCAGCCAGGAGCTGGTGGCGCTGGAGGCGATCCGCGAGACCGCCCCGGCCAAGTTCCCCTCCGAGGAGCTGCGTCGCAAGTACGACGAGTCGGTTCAGCGCCGCGACGAGATCCGGAGCCAGCTCCTGCCGCTGCAGGGGAGGCTCCAGGAGCAGCTCAAGGACGCCGGCGACGTGGCCGCCCTGGAGGAGAGGGTGGCCGAGCTGAGCGACGAGAAGTCCCGGCTGACCAAAGCCGAGGAGGCGGTCAAGCTGGCAATCAGCGAGCTGCAGCGGGCGGAGGGTCTGATCCACAACGATCTGGCCCCAGTCCTGGCCGAGGGGCTCCGGGGCTGGCTGCCGACGATCACCAGCCAGCGATACCAGCACGCCTGGGTGGACCCAGCCGACCTCTCCATGCATGTCTCGGCCGACGACTCCGGGGCCCAGATCAGAGTTGACGATCTCTCCCAAGGGACCCGCGAGCAGATATACGTCGCCCTGCGCACGGTGCTGGCCAAGGCCCTCTCGCCCAAAGGCGAGGCGGTCCCGCTCTTCTTCGACGACCCCTGCGTCAGCGCCGACGACGGCCGCTGCATCGCTCTGCTGGACACCCTGCGGGAGCTCTCGGCCACCACCCAGGTGGTGGTCTTCTCCCACGAGTCCCGAGTGGGCACATGGGCCACTCGCAGCGAGGTGCCGATCCTCACCATGACCCTGGTGCCGGCCTCAGCCGGACAGGAATCAGCGCCGGCCGAGGTCCCGGTGGCCGAGGAGGGCTAGCCCCAGGTGAGGATCGTCTCGCTCTTGCCGAGCTCGACCGAGATCTGCTTCGCCCTCGGCCTGGGGCAGAACCTGGTGGGGGTCACCCACGAGTGCGACTTCCCGCCCCAGGCCGCCTACAAGACGGTGATGACCAGCAACCTGCTCCAGCTAGAGGGAGTCACCCCGGGCGAGATCGACCGCCATGTGCGGGAGGCGATTCACGAGGGCAGCAGCCTCTACGCCCTGGATCGCGAGGCGCTTAGGCGGGCCCGTCCCGACGTGATTCTCACCCAGGAACTCTGCGAGGTCTGCGCGGTCGCCTATCCCCAGGTTCTAGAGGCGGCCCGGCTGCTTCCCGGTCGGCCCACCGTGCTCTCCCTGGAGCCCCGCACTCTGGCTGACGTACTCCGGTCCTTCGCTGACGTGGGCCAGGTCACCGGCGCCCGGGAGCGGGCGGCGGAGCTGGTGCGCGGGCTCTGGGCAAGGCTGGACGCGGTCCGGGGGTCTGTCGCCGGCAAGGACCGGCCCCGGGTTGTCTGTCTGGAGTGGCTCGACCCCCTGATGGTGGCGGGCCACTGGGTCCCCGACCAGGTGGACGCCGCCGGGGGCATCGACGTGCTGGGGGAGCCGGGGGCCCGCTCCCGGGTGGTCACCCAGGACGAGGTGATCGCGGCCCAGCCGGAGGTGATCCTGAGCATGCCCTGCGGCTACCGCCTGGAGGAGAGCTCAGCCCAGCTCCAGATGGTTTCAGACATCGCCAGCTGGCAGAAGCTGCCGGCGATCAAGTCCGGGCAGGTCTACGCCCTGGACGGCTCCTGGTACTTCAACCGGCCGGGGCCGCGGGTGGTCGACGGCATCGAGATGCTGGCCCGAATCCTGCATCCGGAGTCCTGGCGCGGACCTGTCCCCCAGGGCTTCCGCAGGATCAACGAGACAGCTCCCAACCCGGTCTGAGCCCAGGCGACGGCTCCAGGCGGGAATCCCGCCCGGGCCAGCTCTCCGGTCAGCCGCAGGCCGGGGTGTCGGCGGTCATCACCTGGGAGTCGAGGGAGAGCAGCTGGAGAGGCTGGCCACCGCCTGTCGGAACGAAGATCGCCACCTGAGAGAGGGTCGCGACGGTGATCTCCTGGTACTGGATTCCAGCGGGGACCAGGGTCAGGTACTCGGCTGAGTTGTTGGAATTGGCCTCCACGCACTGCTCCCCGGAGCCGGCCTTCTGGGTGGTCACCTCGTCGATCCCCCCGAACTCCAGAGTGCCCCCGCTGACCGCCACGCTGGTCACCGGGCTCGGGTCGGTTGAGAACTTGAAACCGACCGCGATGCCGCTCCCAGCGTAGGCCGAGGTCTCCTGTTGATCACTGGAGTACCAGGAGGTGGCGTCGGTGGTGGGGGAGATGTTGCCCTGCCCTGTGTTTAGGTACCTGACCAGGGCGGCGACCGCCGAGTCGGACCCGTGGCTCTGGATCTGGGCTCGGCCTGCGGTCACGGTCACCCCGGGCGCCGGTAGTGATGCCAGAATCGCCTGGCCGTACTGGAGGCGCCAGGGCTCCTTCTGGGAGTTCTTGCGGTACACCCCGTACCAGGTGTAGGCGGGCACCGGGTTGGCCCCGGTGGTGGCCGGCTCGTTGATGGTCGCCAGGAACTCAGCCGGCGTCTTGGTGCTCCCGGTCAGGTAGACGGAAACATCCTTGGCCTTGGGAGCGGCGCTGCCCGAGCTGAGTGAGGCAGCGCCCTCCTGGCTGAGCAGGCTGAAGTTGGCATCGTCCTGCCGGGCCTCGATCCCCTGCTCCACCGAGTTCTGCTTGCCGATGTCGTAGTTGCTGCTCGCCTGGGTGTCGGTCCTGCTGTCCTGAAGCACCACCTGGACCGCCTGCTTCTGGCTCAGCGCCAGTGGGAAGGTGGCGGCGGTCAGCGAGAGCACCAGCGCGCCCCCCAAGAGCAACCCAAGAGCTGCGATCCGGGGCGTTCTGGTCATCGGCTCGGGACTAAGTGATGCAAAGCCAGGCCAGCATGGCTCAGCCTGGTGCTTTGCCAATGCGGCGTTTTCGCATTGTTGCGAGGGCGCCACAGATCCTCGGCTGCCAGTGCCCTAACCAGGTCCGCGCCGTTGCCACCGGCATGGCCCCGGCCGAGCCGGGTTTGGCCGTAGGCAGGACTCAGGAGATGGCCCGGCCGAAGGATCGGGCAGCGAACCAGACCGCCACCCCGGCCAGCACCACCATGATCACCACGCCCTGGAGCACGTTGGGGTTGCCCAGATGGCCCAGGAAGACCGCCCGGTTGGCGCTCACCGCGTGGGCGAATGGATTGAGGGTGGAGATGGTGCGCAGCCAGCTGGGGGCCAGGCTCATCGGCAGCAGCACTCCGGAGAGCAGGAGCAGGGGCAAACTGGCGGTGAAGATGATCGGCGCGAAGGAGTTCTCGTCCTTGAGGGCCAACGCCAGGGCGTAGGAGATCGAGGCGACCAGCAGGCCGATCATGGCCACCAGGGCAAGCCCGATCAGGATGCCCACCGGTTTGAAGCTGAGTCCGAAGGGGAGCGCCAGTCCCACCAGGATCAAGGCCTGGACCAAGAGGGTCAGCATGTCCCTCAGAGCCCGCCCCAGCAGCAAAGAGAGCCGGCTGACCGGAGTAACCCGGAGCCGCTCCACCACCCCCAGACGCAACTCGGAGATGAGGCTGAAACCGACTCCCGCCGCCCCGAAGAGGCCCAGCTGGATCAGCAGTCCGGGCACGAAGACGTTGTAGGCCCCACCCGCCGGAAATCCATGGACGCTGGTGACCGTCTTGAGCAGAGGGGCGAAGAGCAGGAGATAAAGCGCCGGCTGGAGCACTCCCACAGCCACCCAGGCCGGGTTGTGAATGAAGAGACTGAAGTAGCGCTGGAAGACCAGCCAGGTGTCATGGGCGAGCTTCAAGACTCTCTCCTCGAATCCGGCTAGGCCGCGTCCGACTCGCGCAGCGAGCGGCCGGTGCTCCTTAGGAATACGTCGTCCAGGCTGGGCCGGCTGAGCGAGACCGTGGTCAGCCCCAGTCCGGCTTTGTCCAGCAGACGCAGGATGGCCGGGGTGGCGGTCTCCCCGCGCTCCACGTAGAGGCGCAGCTCGCTGCCCTCGATCGAGGCCTCCCGGACAAACGGCTGTGGTCGGAGCAGCTCCAGGGCCGCCTCCACGTCGCCGGTGACCCCAACTGTCACCAGGTCGCCGGCCACAGCGCGCTTGAGCTCGTCCGGGGTCCCCTCGGCCACGATCTTGCCGTGGTCGATGATCGCCAGGCGGTCGCAGAGGGCGTCGGCCTCCTCCAAGTAGTGGGTGGTCAGGAAGACGGTGGTGCCGTGGTCCCGCAGCTTGCGGACCTCCTCCCACATCCGAGCCCGGCTCTGGGGGTCCAGGCCAGTGGTCGGCTCGTCGAGGAAGAGCAGCTGGGGTCGGTGGACCAGTCCCACCCCGACGTCGAGGCGGCGCTGCTGTCCTCCGGAGTAGGTGGCGATCTTGCGGTCGGCGCAGGCCTCCAGCTCGAGAGCCACGATCAGCTCCGCCGCCCTGGTCCGGGCATCCGCCAGGCTCACCCCGTACAGCCGGGCCTCAAACACCAACTCGTGCCGGCCGGTGATCTCCGGGTCGGCGCCTCCCCGCTGGCCGACGTAGCCGATCCGCTTGCGCACCTCACCGGGGTGGCGCAGGAGGTCCTGGCCAACCACCGTCGCCTCCCCGGAGGTGGGCGGCATCAGGGTGGCCAGCATCCGCAGGGTGGTCGTCTTGCCGGCCCCGTTGGGACCGAGGAAGCCGAAGATCTCGCCGGCATAGACCTCCAGATCGATCCCGGCGACCGCCTCCACCGAGGACTTGCGGGACTTGAACACCCGGCGCAGGTGGCGGACGCTGATCACCTTTTCGCGGTCCCGGACCTGGTCGCTCATGGGTTGCCTCCTTGGTGGACCCTCAATTCCGGGCCGCCTGAGGAGGGGACCTCGCCGCGCTGCTTCTTCGGACCCTGGACGGCGAGAGGCGCGTCGGCCCCGGAATCTGCCTGGTCGACCTCGCCGACGTTCTCCTGCAGCCACCTCTGGTCCACCGCTAGGGTGCCGGACCTCAGCTCGCCGATGAGGTCGGTCACCCAGCCCAGCTCGGCCCGCCAGAGGCTCCGCTCAAACTCGCGCTCCAAGAGGAACAGTCGGGGCATGCCGAACTGATCGAGCAGGGACGACAGCACGGCGTCCAGCGCCGCGACCCTGCCCTCCAACTGGGCCAGCCGCTGGGTGAGCGCCCCCAGTGCCTCCCGCTCCGTCAGGTACCCGATCATGCTGACCGCAGCTGAGAAGCCGGACGGTTCCTGGTGGGGGAGGGCCAGGAGGTCGATCAACCAATGCTGCAGCTCCTCCCGACCTCTCTCCGTTGCCCGGTAGACGATTCGCTCCGGGCGGTGACCCTCGCGGACCGTCTCAGCAAGCTCGATCAGGCCCCCTGCCGCCAGCCGGTCGACCGCGTGATAAAGGGCCCTCGGCTTGCCGGTGGCGAAATCCTTATGGCGCTGCTGAAGCTCGCGCTGGATTTCGTAGGCATGGCGGGGCCGCTCCGCTAGGAGGCCGAGCGCCGCCAGCGTCAACAACTCCCTCGCCGGTCGCTTCCATGTGCGATCTGCCATAGTGCGCCGCGCAGTATAACAGGTGGTACTGGCTCGCGCCAGAGGCGGCTTCGCATCGAGTTATGGGGCGCCGACCCGTCGACCCGGCCGGACCAGTCCAGAGCGGAGGAACCCTTCTCATGCGGCCACGCTCCGGATCTCACTGGATGCCCGCCCTCCCCGCAGGAGGACCTCCACGCGCTTTCCTGGGCCTTCGCATGCTCGGCAAGCAGCAGCCGCGTATCAAGCGGAAAGTGGTACTGTTCCGTGCGAATTGGTCGCCGTCCCTGGCCCGAGCGCACAGGAGCCGACCACGGGGGGGACTCTCGGTGGAACTTACGGTCGGCGCTTGGGCACAGCAGGTGGGAATGCTAAGAGTCAGCTCCTGCTTGCCCTCAGCCAGGGCGAACGCTCCTCATGTTTGACCTCCGCCGGGCGAGTGTCGTAGTCCTGCTGGCGCTGGCCGTGTCACTGTCCTATTTCGTAGGTAGCCTCCTCGCCGCCTCGCCGGGCTCGGTGACCACCCCCAACAGTCAATCGCATCCGACCGCAGGCGTCTCCACAACCAGCCGAGCCAATGGCCGGCGCGCCGCGGTCCCAGCCACGCTGCTTTCGTCCAGTAACTTCACCGCCACCACAATTCCTGGATGGGAGGCGACATCCGCTACCGGTGAGCCGCTTGGAGGCCCGACCGACGTCGTGATCAATCCAGCTACCAGCAGTGTTCTTGTAATGGACGCTGGCCTGACGGCGTTGAGCGAGGCAGGCTGTGGCGTGACCGATACCAACGGCTGCGTGTACTCGCCTGGAGCTGGTACCGTCGAAGGCGGGGCTCCTATCGTAGTAGACCCCGGGACCAACACCGTCTACGAGGCAGACGGCAACGGAATCGAGGTTCTCAGTTCGTCTTGCTTTGGATCAGATGCGGCTGATCTTTGTTCGGACACGTACGCCGACCAAGCCGTTGTGACTTCCCTGGCACTCGATGAGGACACTCACACGCTGTACGCGGTGGGGCCCGATGCCATCGATGTGATCAACACTGCCACCTGTAATGGAAGCGATACGTCAGGTTGTGCTTCCAGCTGCCTAAATACCTGCGCCCCGCTGAGCTCCGGGATCGTCGGTCAGTTGGCTACTGAAGGTAGGATGGCCGGGATAGCGGTCGATCAAGCCACCGATACGCTATACGTGGCTGACTCCCTGACTGATCTCGTGTCCGTCTATGACGGAGCGAATTGCAATGCCGGCCAGACCAGTGGCTGCAGCCCCCCCGATGATGTTTACTGCTCCAGCGATAGCACCGCCGGCTGTCCGCCTATAGTCGGGCAGATCAGCTTGGGGAGTTCGAGCTACCCGACTGCCGTTACCGTCAACCAAACGACTAACACGATCTATGTCGCCGATAGCGGTTACGAAACGGGCATCGTCGACCGGGTGGGAGGGGGATCGACCATTTCAGTGATCGATGGCGCGACGTGCAGTGCCTCCGATGACTCGGGCTGCTCGCTGACTCCTCCGACGGTCACTGTCGGTACCAGTCCGAGCGACATCGCCATCAACGAGGCAACCAACACGGTCTATGTTCTGAATTCAGATTCTGCTACGGTATCGGCCATCGACGGCAGTACCTGCGATGGCGCCGACATCTCAGGCTGCGGTCAGAGTCCTCTCACAGTGACCATTGGACCAGGCCTCGAACCCGATGCCATCGCCGTAGATTCGACCACCGGTAGCGTTTATGTGAGCGACTTCGGGACCGAAACGCCATGCAGTTCCTGCGGCCCGGGCGGCGGCGGGGGGGAGGTATTGCAAGGAGGAAGCCTCTCCGTCTTCGGCCCCAACGGCCCCGCCACACCCCCGACTCCACCAGCTAACACCTACGAGCTGAACCTAGAGATGTGGGCGACGGGCACCGGGGGAGGAGCGGTAACTTCCAGCCCACCTGGAATCAGCTGTGCAGTCACTGGACCTTCTCCCGACACCGGTGCAACAGTAGACCTAACCGACCCTGGCGCTAGTTGCAGCGCCACCTTCCCCCTGGGAACGCAAGTCGTCCTCACCGAGTCGCCCTCACCCTCATCTTTCTTTGAGGGCTGGGGGAGCAGCGGTGGGGATCAGCCCAGCATCACTACCACCACCATTACCGTGCCCATAACCGCCAACGACGCGAGCGACCTCGGCGGCGGACTAGCAACCGCCTTCTTTGACACCATGAATGCGAATTTCAGCGCCCAAGAACTAGCCGGTCGTACCGCTGCAGATGTAGGCGTGGCACTCAACTGGACGCCGGGGGACTTCCTAGCCTTGCCCACGGCCGAGCAAGCCACAACTTGTCAGTGGACGATAAGTGGCCCAAGCAGCCCCGCAACCCCTTCGGCCAGCACGACGGATTGCACCTTTAGCACCGACGCTCTAGTCCCCGGTATCTACCAGGTCACCCTCACCACCGCATTGGCCGGCAGCACCTACCAGAGCACCCAATCAGTTTCGCTTCTACCCTCCGTCGGCTTCGGCTGGACCTTAGGTGTCGCCAGCTCGGCGTTCGCCACGACTGTTCCCCTCACCCTGGATGCCTGTGACCAGTCGGTTGGCGTAGTCAAATTCGACTGGTCATTGGTGCGGAGTACCGTGAGCACGACAATCAGCTCTCAAAGTGAGCAGACCACCGACTGCCAGGTAACCCTGAACGTGCCCGTCGATGGCAACGGCCAAGAGACCACCATCACCCTGGTGGGTTACGACCAGCAGTTGACCTACCAGGCGACCTCCAGCGCAGTCGTGTACATCTTTGCCTACATACCCGTGACCACTCCGGCCACGTGCTCCCTCACCGCAGTGGATACGACCGCCTGCACTCGCCAAAATCCCCCCTCGTGGTCCCCGCTGCCCGGCGCTCGACCCCCGGACTTCGTAATCCTCCAAGGCAGTACCGGCCTCACCGTATCGGGGGGAGTTGATCTAGCTCTCAGTTGTGATGGCAATATCTTCGTTGGCGCGGGTGGAGGCATTGGTATCGGCTCAGACGACCTGCCCAACATTCAGCTAACCGCCGGAGTCGGGTGGCTCGGCAACCCCTATGGCCCTGAGCCGGATCAGTCAGCCATTGACGGATTTCTCCAAGGAGCCGGCTTTTCTCTAGGCGGCACCGCATTAGCCGTAGGTCTAAACCTCCTCAGCACCAACACCGGCGACACAACCGGCTGGGAGCTATTCTTCAGTAGCCCAGCGATCGACCTATCGTTTGCGGAATCACTCAACACCCCACTCACCACACCCGTCGTATCGCCAGCCGGCCAGTGCCCTGACGGAGTATTCAATAGCCCCGAGTTCCAGAGTCTAACCAACCAGGCACTAGGTACGAACCCGGGCGATACCACCGTGACACCAACGACGTCGGGTAGCGGCGGGGGAAGCACTGCTACCGCGGTTACCTTAGGTGAGTCCCTCTACCTTAGCGCCACCGGCTTCAACCCCGGCTCCCAGGTGAGTACCACGCTTCACTCGACGCCAGTGAGCCTCGGCACCACCGACGCGGATGACACCGGCACCGTGGGCTTCGTGGTCACGATCCCCAGTGACACCCTGCCGGGTGATCACACCATCATCCTGACGGGCTTCGCCCCCGATGGCAGCATCCTGACTGAGACGGCGGCCATCACGGTCGCTCAATCGTTGTCGATCGGCAGCTCCAGTTTGCCCAACGGGCAGGTGGGGTCGAAGTACACCTATACCCTGGGAGCGAGTGGCGGCAGTCTTCCCTACAGCTGGTCGGTTGCCACGGGGCACCTTCCCGCCGGCCTGACGCTCAACCGGACGACGGGAACGATCAGCGGGAAGCCCACCGCCTCTGGCACGTCCACGTTTTCGATCACAGTGACGGACTCGACCAGTCCCACTCCGGAGACGTCCACCGTTAGCTTGTCGATCGCCATTTCCAAGGTGGGTCCAGCCGGGGGAGCCCTAGCCGCCACGTCCGGTTCTAGCGTCGTTCCCACTACCGGGGCGGACCTGGCAGGCCCTGTCCTAGGTGGACTACTCGCGGTGCTCTTCGGCGGACTGCTGCTGATCGCTGGGTTGCGGCTGCGAAGGACCAGGGCCAGCTAGAAAACCCTATTTGCCGTGTGCGGAATTCCAACTGCTTGAGCGTCTCTCCCAAACCAGACGAGCTCGAGCAAGCTCTGGTCCGTCTTGAGCGCAACTGATGCAGTCTTACATCATGGAGAGAACACAGGTCTCGTTCACGCGCGAGGAGCGTAGGGTCCTGGACCAGGAGTCTGCCCACACCGGGAGGTCAATCGCGGCCCTGATTCGAGCCGCGGTCGAGACGGTATACGGAGGGGAGCGTTGCACTGCAGATGACCTGGCCTCGAAGCGTCGAGCGTTTGGCACTTGGCCGCAGAGTGACCAGGATGGAGAAGCCTGGGTGAATCGCCTACGCTCGGGGTCGCGGGCAGAGGTGCCTGGATCGTGACGTCGCTGGTCGACACATCGGTACTGATCGACTACTTGCGGGACCACCGCGGTGCCGCTGAGCTCCTTGAGCGGGAGCGAGCTCAGGGACCGCTCCACGCCAGTGAGATCACCCGTCTGGAGACTCTGGCCGGGATGCTGGCCGCAGATGAGGCGCCCACTCGCTTGCTGCTGTCCTCATCGATCTGGCATTCAGTCGACCAAGAGGTGGCCGAGTAGGCTGGTGCCCTGGGGCGCCGATGGCTGCCCAGTCAGCACGCAATTGATGGCGCCGATCTGGCCATTGCCGCCACAGTCATCCGCACCGGAGCACGGCTGGTGACGCGCAATGTCCGGAACTTCCCGATGTTCCCCGACCTACTGTCCCCCTACTGAACTGGACGACCCTCGCGACTGATGTCCATCTTGCGCCGCCCATTGTCTGGTATGGCTCAGCCGCGTTTTCCGAACTGCCTCCCTAAGACGAGGTAGTCGGGGCGCTGGTCAGCCGACTAGGGCGCCGGCCGTGCCGGCAAGCAACCTGACGTCCTCTAGTTTGTGGCGCTCGATCGTGCGCTTGGTGTGGCGCTCGATGTCGCGAATCTTGAGGATCTCGATGGGGGTGATCAGGGTCAGGGCCACCCCGTCGCGCCCGGCCCTGGCCGTCCGTCCTACCCGGTGGACGTAGTCCTCCGGGGTGGCTGGGATGTCGTAGTTGATGACGTGGCTGATGTCGTCGATGTCGAGGCCGCGGGCTGCCACATCGGTGGCGATCAGAAAACGCACCTTGGAGCCCCGGAAGCGCTCCAGGGCCTGGTCTCGCTCGCGCTGGGAGAGGTCGCCGTGGATGACGGTGACGTCGTAGCCCCGGCCCAGCAGAGCGGTGTGGAGGTGGTCGGCGTTGCGCTTGGTGTTGCTGAAGATCAGGCCCAGGGTCACCAGGGGGCTGTCCATCAGCATGCCCAGCGCCTCTTCCTTCTCTGACCAGGAGCACTCGATGCACCACTGGCGGACGGTCGGGACCAGCTCAGTCCGGCCGCTTACCGAGATGGTCTCGGCGTCGCGCATGTGGCGGGCCGCCAGCCGGTGCACCCACTCCGGCACGGTCGCCGAGAAGAGCATGGTCTGGCGCTCCTTGGAGGTCTGGAGCAGGATCCGCTCCACATCGGGGGCGAAGCCCATGTCCAGCATCCGGTCGGCCTCGTCCAGGACCACAAAGCGGATGGCCCGCAGCGACAGGGTCCGTCGCTGCAGGTGGTCGAGGACCCGCCCGGGAGTGCCGACCACCACCTGGGGGTGAGCGAGGAGGCCGTCCAGCTGGCGTCGGATGGGATCGCCGCCGACCACCGTGAGGATCTGCACCGAGCGGCCCCGGGCCAGCTTCTCGAACTCCACTGTGACCTGGGCCGCCAGTTCCCGAGTGGGGCAGAGCACCAGCGCCTGGACGCTCACCGCGGCGGGGTCTAGCCGTTCCAGGATGGGAACCGCGAAGGCTGCGGTCTTGCCCGATCCGGTCACTGCCTGACCGACGAAGTCTCGTCCGGAGAGGGCCACCGGTAGGGTCAGGGCCTGGATGGGAGTGGGGTCGCTGTACCCAACCTCATCGAGGGTTCTCAGCATCGGCGCCGAGAGCCCAAGCTCGGAGAAGCTGACGGAGGGGGCGGGATCCGGCTGGGGGACCTCATCGGGAGCCAGGTAAGCGGTGCGATGGGTGGGCCGGAAGGGACG
>JBARIA010000002.1:0-9662 GCA_049799515.1 Candidatus Dormiibacterota bacterium
CTCTCAGGCTGACAAGCCGGTCAGCCCGGGGCTAGCTCCACCTCGCTCGGCGGTGGGGCAACCGGTGCGCCGGATCATCCTGACGATGTGGCCGACGGCTGCTGAAGTGGCGTAGGGCCTCATCTCATCACCGAGGGGACCACGCCGGGGTTACTCCCTAAGGTAGGGATCAGCCGCCGGTGACTCGATTGACAAACTGGTTCTCGGCGATCGCCGAGATGAGGGCGAAGGCGGTGGTCAGGGCGAACATGAGGAATACGGGGATCGCGACCCTCTGCCAGCTGAGCTGGCCCTCTCGGGAGAAGCTGATGTAGGCGGCACAGCCCAGATATGTGGCTCCAAGCACGAACACCGACGCCAGGGTGAAGATCGTCAGGCCGGGTACCGCTCCGAAGATAGACATGCCGTCCTCCTGGAGAAGCCGTATCTGGAGAGAGTGAACGCGATCGAAGGGGAGGTTGTCAACTGGACGACGAGGCGCGGAAACCCTGGGTCGGTGGGCAACCCCGGTCTCAGAGTAGGAGCGAGATGGTGGCCTGTCAAGGCTCTGGAGCGCCTTGGACATGGTGCTAGGCCCGGCATCATCACCGGCCTCTAGAAGGTGACTGTGCGGTCGGGTTGGCTCGTTCTCCCGGCCAGTTCAGAATCGGGAGGGAGGGGGAGCGGTTGACACAGAACTTTCGGGGGCGTAGCCTGAATGGCGTCTTGGGAAACCGGAGAGGGCGTCTGACCCAGCCGCGGCCGAACTGGGCGTGTTCGGAGAGTTACCTACCAGGAGGGTTAGTTCCGCAATGACCGTTCGCAGGAAGCTGTTCATGGTCGGCGCCGGTCTCCTGATCGGGATAGTGGGACTCGTCCTCTACGTCACCATCTGGCTCTCGTACAACCCCGAGACGATCGTGGCGCCGACCGCGACCAATTCCACCGGCCAGACCACGACCCACCTCTTCCTGGCCACCACCGGCTCGATCAACTTCGGTACCCACCCGAGTTGGGTTGCCTACCTGATCCGGCACGACGGGAAGTGGATCAGCTCCACGGTATGGCAGGTCCCCGCCCACTCCGTGGTCCACGTGACGATCTGGGAGTACGACAGTGAGACGGGCCTCCGCAACCCCTTCATCAGCATGGTCCGGGGAACAGTGGGCGGAACGGCCGTGGAGAACGGCCAGACGATCAAGTACATGAACCCCAACCTGCCGGCTCACTCCTTCTCGATCCCCGAGCTGGGGGTGAACGTCCCGCTGGAGGGGATCACCAATACCAGTTACCCGGCGGACCTCTCCAATCCGCACAACGACCACATGACCATCACCTTTTCGTTCAAAACCGGGGCTCCCCGGACCGTTCAGTGGCAGTGCTTTGTCCCCTGTGCGGCCGGCTATCTGTTTGGCAACGGCGGTCCGATGCAGACCGTCGGCTACATGGACGGCTATCTGAAGATCGTCTGACCCACGACTGAGGCTTTCGGAGCGCGACCTAACCTCGGAACCCGCTGAACCAAAGGAGTCGGTAACTTGAGCAGTCGACGGCACCTCGTCATCCCGGCGCTCATCGCCGCAGTGTTGAGCGTCATCTGGGGCCTCCTGGTAGCGCTCGTGCTCCATCTGCCGCCTGGCTATGCGACCACCACCGCCGCCGGCGAAACCGTCACCGGCCAAGTGTTCGCCATCATTGCCGGAGATGTGGGGATGACGGTCGTGATCTACGCCGTATATTTTGTCATTCGGTACAGCCGCCAGGGTCGGCCGAGTGAGGTCGCCGCGTCCGCCTCGACCCGCTCCAACGTGCCGCTGCAGGTCGGCTGGATCAGCAGTTGCGTGGTGCTGGTCATGTTCGCCGCGGGCTACGGGACCATTGAGTTGGAGGGTCAGACCGCGCCGTCCCTCGTGGTCCCGGCGTCGGCGCTGGCTACGGGCGCTCAGCACCACCCCTTCATCGTTCAGGTGATCGCCCAGCAGTGGCAGTTCACCTACCGCTACCCGCAGGAGGGCGGCTTTGAGTCCCAGCAACTGCGCATCCCTACCGACCGACTGATTCAGTTTGATGTCACCTCATTGGACGTCACCCACCAGTTCTGGGCCTACCAGCTGGGGGTGAAGTTGGACGCGAACCAAGGAGTGAACAACGTCGGCTACACCTACGTGCTCAAGCCGACCGTGATCGACGTGCGCTGCGGGGAACTCTGTGGACTCTGGCATGGCTACATGACCGATATCGGCTCCCAGGCGGGAGAGGCCCTTTCCGCCTCCTCGTTCGCATCGTGGCTGAGCTATGCCAAGGCCACGTACGGACCCGAGACCAAAAACCTACCCAAATTCGCCTTGACCTACTTTCCGCAGCCCCTTACCTACGGGTCGTGACGCCCAACATGCAAGCTAGTCGCCACCGTCACAGCGTCACGCCGCGAGGAGCCCTGGAGCACAAGACCTTTTCGACGGGGAGAGAGAATTGAGTCAGACATCGATCGCCAGCGGTCGGGCACCGGTCGGGTTCTCTCCGCGTCGGCTGTTCCTTTCCCAGAACCTGCTGACGGCGTGCATCGTCGGGATCGTGGCTGGTGCGGTTGCCTACTGGATCGGGGCCCAACTCGAAACCACTGACAACGGTGATGGGGGCATCCTGCTGGGCTACCTGGTGGGGTCGGTCGGCTTCCTGATCACGCTCGGCTTCGCCAACGACGTCATCCTGCGGCTGCGCGGCCGCCCGAGCGCCAGCGTGGTCAAGGAGACTGGGACGCGGCGGTGGACTGAGTACTTCGGAATCTCCCTGGACCACAAGGTGGTCGGTATTCAGTTCGGGGTTGCCGTCGTCCTCCTGTTCTTCCTGGCTGGCTTCCAGGCCATGATGATCCGGACCGAATTCCTGTATCCCAACGGCGGGGGCCCCTGGCCGGCTGGTCAGTACGAGACCCTGGTTGGTCTACACGGACTGATGATGATGTTCGTGGCTACCCTGATCCTCATCGGGGCCTTCGGGAACTACTTCATTCCGATCATGATTGGCGCCAAGCGGATGGCCTTCCCGCGGCTCGAGTCATTCGCCTTCTGGCTGGTGCCGTTGGGCGCCTTGATCCTCTACTCAACCGTTTTCGCAGGATTTGGCGGCGGGTTCCCGACCGGATGGTGGCTCTATGCGCCACTTTCGGTTCAGGCCCGGGCGGGCATGGACGGAGCGATCGTCGGCTTCGCGTTCATCGGCCTGGCCGCCGCCATCGCCGGCATCAACCTGCTCACCACACTTTTTGTGATGCGGGCCCCAGGCATGACCTGGAGCCGCATGCCGATCTTCGCTTGGTCGATGATTGCAGTCGAGTTCCTGTCCGCGCTCGCCCCGCCCGTCCTCGCCTGCACTTTGATGATGGTGGGTATGGACCGGGCCGTCCAGTCTTCCTTCTTCGAAGCCGGCGGTGGTGGGAGTGGTCTGCTCTACCAGGAGATGTTCTGGTTCTTCGGGCACCCCGAGGTCTACATCTTCATCATTCCTGCATTTGGGATAGTGATGGAGATCCTCCCGGTATTCGCTCGAAAGCCCCTATTCGGCTACCGATTGGCCGTGGCCGGTATGCTCGGTGTTTCTCTGTTGAGTTGGTTCGTCTGGAATCACCACATCTTCACGAGCGGCATTGCGCCCGGATTGCGGCCGTTCTTCATGACCGCCACCGAGCTGATCTCGATTCCAACGGGCGTCATCTTCCTGAACATGCTCGGCACCCTGTGGAAGGCAGATCTGCGAGTAAAACTACCGCTGCTCTTTGCCCTCGCAGTGATGTTCAACTTCCTGATCGGAGGCTTGACCGGGGTATTCCTTTCTGACGTGCCTTTGGACGTAGCGCTACATGACAGTTTCTTCGTGGTGGGTCACTTCCACTACACCATCGTCGGCGGTGAGATCTTCGCCTTGTACGCAGCCAGCTACTTCTGGTTCCCCAAGGTGACCGGCAAGATGCTGAACGCGCGCATCGGCAAATGGCACTTCTGGACCGCCTTCATCTTCTTCAACACCACCTTCCTGCCGATGTTCGCGGCCGGCTATCTGGGGCAGGTTCGGCGCAGCCCGGTCTATGCAGCTGATCTTCATGGCATCAATATTTGGATCTCGGTGAACGGGTTCCTCTTCGGGCTTTCGAACCTGATCTGGCTCTACAACATGATCTACTCGTGGGCCTTCCAGAAGGAGCGTGCCCCAGTCAATCCCTGGGAGTCTCGCTCCTTGGAGTGGCAGCTGCCGACGCCAATTCCAGCCGACAACTTCCCGCGGATACCAACCATCGTCTCTGGCCCGTACGAATACGGCCCGGGCGCCTCCCGACCAGTAGCCGAGTGGCCTGAAGGCGGACAGATACCAACCCCAGCTCCAGCCCTCTGAGGACGACATCCAGATGATTTCTGACAACACGGCGGCGACTGGCTCACTTCGGCCGGGTGGGCGCGCCCATTCTCCGGAGCAGGTGGCCCGCATCCCCTTGGTGGGCACTTGGCTACTAATCGGGGCTGACTTCTTCTTCATGCTTCCGCTGTTCTTCGCCTTCTTCTTTCTCCAGCAGGCGAACATGAATCACATGTGGCAGCCCAAGGGAATTCATCCTCCCAACCTGGCCATAGCGATCGCCGTGGTCGCCTTGGCGGTAGTCGGAACGCTGGTCGCCCAATCTGGGCTGGGTAATTTGCAGAGCCAGCGGACTCTTGCCGCCTTCGCCAACGTCGGACGGCTCGCTGCGCTGTTCATGGTGGCGGCGGTCGTGGTCCAGATCTGGCAGCTCTCGCACGTGGGCTACGGGATCTCAAGTGGTGCGTACGCGAGCTGCTTCTTCGCGATGCAGATCGTGGTGACGGTCCAGATTGCGGTTCTCGCACTTTGGGTCCTGAGCCTGGCCAACCGGGCTGGATACGAGTCGAAGCACCCGATCGCGATGCCCGGTCCCGATGCGGCCGAGGAGGTCGCGACTCCGATCTCAGCGCTGGCCCACTCCTATGAGATGTTCGCGATCTTCATCGCTGTCATCGTCGTCCTGTCCTGGGTGGTCTGCTACTTCCTGTAGCTGAGATTGTGATCGGGCTCAACGACCACGGGGCCCGGGCTGGCCAGGTCCCGCATGTCATCCATCGGGCGGTGGTGGGTCTGAGAAGATGGGGGACGGCGGAGATGGCGCCGCGGCAGGCACGCGCGGGTTTTCGGGAGGTCCGTTCCCATCGCTGACTCGATCGTTGAAACGGCTCCGGCGGCGCATGCGAGCGCGCCGATGAACTCGTCAGCCGGTGCTTGGGCGCACCCAGAGACGATCGCGTCGCGTCGGGCGCTCGGAGCGCTGGTGTCCGACTACGTCAGCCTAACCAAGCCCGGGGTGATGAGCCTCTTGCTGGTCACCGAATTTCTCGCCATGGTGATTGCCGCCCGCGGCTGGCCCGGTTTGGGTCTGAGCGCGGCCGCCTTGGCCGGCGGAGCCTGTGCGTCAGGGGGGGCGGCGGCGATCAATTGCTGGTTCGATCGTGACATCGATGCAGTCATGGGTAGGACCCGACATCGTCCTTTGCCCTCCGGTCGGATCCGTCCTGAAGGGGCCCTGGCGTTTGGGGTGGGTCTCAGCGTTTCCGGTTTTCTGCTGTTCTTGATCCTGGTGAATCCACTGGCGGCGGTGCTCTCGGCTGCAGGCGGTGCCTTCTACGTTTTCGTGTACACCTTCTGGCTCAAGCGGTCGACCAAGTCGAACATCGTGATCGGGGGCGCTGCCGGGGCGGTACCGCCACTGGTTGGCTGGGCCGCCGTCACCCACGGGATCGGTCCTGTGGGGCTGGCCCTGTTCGCTCTGGTTTTCCTTTGGACACCACCTCACTTCTGGGCACTGTCGCTGATCGTGCGGCGCGACTACGCGGCGGTGTCGGTCCCGATGCGTCCGGTGGTGGTGGGAGTTCGGCGGACCAGGACCAGCATCGTCGGTTACACCCTGGCCCTGGTCGCCTTCAGCTGCACCCTGGCGATCTGGTTGGGACCAGCGGAACTAGCGGTTGCGCTTCTCCTGGGTGCGCCCTTCGTCGCCCTCAGCATCCTGGTTCTTCGCGAGGCCTCCGGGATGCGCTGGGCGCGTCAGCTGTTCCGGTTCTCGATGCTCTACCTGTTCGTCTTCTTTCTAGGGACCGCCGGAGTCGCCGTCCTCACTCGGTGAGACCCTAGGTCGGTCGGCTCAGGAGTTGTCGACTCCCAGGCAGACCACCACAATGAAGAATGAGAGGACAGCCACGAAGAGCATGACCGCGATCAGCCAGGCAGTGCGGCTCATCCGTAGGTGGGTCTGCAGGTCGCCCAGCGTCTGGGGAGAATCTCCCGCCAGAGTTGGCTGGTAGGCGCCGCTCTCGTTCGGGTCGGTTGGAGCAGCCACGACTTTGAGTATAGACGCGCCGCTCCACGGCGGCAGCGGATTCAATCTCAGGCAGCCGACCTAGAATGGCCTAATTGGGCATCCAGTTCGAGGACCTGCTCCCCCGCCTCAACTACCTGGGGGAGAGCGAGGTAGCCACCCTGGCGCGGGCGTACCGGGTAGCCGAGTTGGCCCACGACGGCCAGATGCGCCTGTCGGGCGAGCCGTACATCAGCCATCCCCTGGCGGTTGCAGCTCTTCTGGCTGACCTCCACCTGGACACCGACGCCCTGGCGGCGGCTCTGCTCCACGACGTGGTAGAGGACACCCCGATCGAGGCCGACCAAATCCGTGAGGAGTTCGGGCCGACGGTCGAGAAGCTGGTGGCCGGGGTGACCAAGCTGGGTCGGATCAAGCTCCACAGCCAGGCCCAGGTCCAGGCCGAAAACATCCGCAAGATGCTGATCGCCATGGCCGAGGACCTCAGGGTGGTGTTGATCAAGCTGGCTGACCGCATGCACAACATGCGCACCATCGCCGCCCTCCCCGAGGATCGCCAGCGCCGAATCGCCCAAGAGACCAAGGACATCTATGCGCCCCTCGCCCATCGCCTGGGTATCTGGCAGATGAAGGCCGAATTGGAGGACCTCTCCTTCTCGGTCCTGGACCGCGACAACTACGAGCGGGTGCGCCAGGAGGTCCATCTGCGGCGGCGGCAACGGGTGGTGGTGCTGGAGCAGGCCTGCCAGCGATTGGAGGCGGAGCTGGCCGATGCCGGGATCCAGGCCGAGGTGGTGGGCAGGCCGAAGAACCTCACCAGCATCTTTCGGAAGATGCAGCACAGCGGCAAGACCATCCGGGAGATCTACGACCTGGTGGCGCTCCGGGTGATCTGTGACGACATTCGCGGCTGCTACGGGGCCCTCGGGGTGGTTCATTCACTCTGGAAGCCGATCCCGGGCCGGTTCAAGGACTACATCGCCATGCCCAAGGGCAATGGCTACCAGTCCTTGCACACAACTGTGGTCGGGGAGGGAGGCGAACCAGTGGAGATCCAGATCCGAACCAGGGATATGCATCGGACCGCTGAGGAGGGGATCGCCGCTCACTGGCATTACAAAGAGGGGACTAGGTCGAATCAGCGACTTGACGAGGGCTTCAGCTGGCTGCGGTCGTTGCTGGAGTGGCAGAAGGAGGTGCTCGACGCCGAGAGATTCGTCGAGCACGTCCGACTCGACGTCTTTCAAGACGAGGTCTTTGTCTTCACCCCCAAGGGAGACGTGCTGTCCCTTCCGGCCGGCGCCACGGCGATCGACTTCGCCTACCGGATCCACACCGATGTCGGCCATCGCTGTCTCGGCGCCAAGATCAACTCCCGGATGGTGTCCCTGGATTACCTGCTCCAAAACGGGGACATCGTCGAGATCCTCACCACCCGCTCCGAGCGCCACGGACCGAGCCGGGACTGGCTGAATTTCGCCAAGACCAGCAGCGCCCGGGAGAAGATCCGCCAATGGTTCAAGCGGGAGCGGCGCGAAGAGAACGTGACCCGGGGAAGGGAGTTGCTCGACCGCGAAATGCGGCGCATGCGGGGGGCCCAGCTGAGCACCGTCCCGCAGCCCCGGCTGCTGGAGTTGGCCAAGGAATTTCGGATTCCCGACCTCACCGACTTCTTCGCCGCGATTGGTTATGGCGAGGTGGCGGCTCGGACGGTGGTGCTGAAATTTGCAGCTCGCGAGGAGGCCGCCGCCAGCGTCTCTGCGCCGGAGCCCGCCAGCACCATCCCGCTGCTCTCCCGATCCTCGCCCAGCGGTGGGGTCAAGGTGGCCGGGCTGGCAGATCTGATGACCAACATCGCCCGCTGCTGCAAGCCGGTCCCCGGGGAACCTATCCGGGGCTACGTGACCAGGGGCCGTGGCGTAACCGTCCACCGCGAGGACTGCGTCAACATCCGCCACGCCACCGATCCCCAGCGGATCGTGGAGGTGGAATGGGAAGAGGGCGGTCGGCAGGTCTATCCGGTACGGCTGCGCATCGAGGCCCGCGACCGAACCGGACTGCTGCGGGATGTGGCGATTGCCATCGCCGAGAGCAAGGTCAACCTCAGTGGGGCCGCGGTCGAGGTCGACGGGGCCCAAGCGGCGGTGATCTCGGCCGTGGTGGACATTTCCAGCCTCACCGAGCTGAGCCGGCTCCTGGAGCGCTTGGAGGGGGTGCGCGACGTCCAGCAGGTGATGCGGGAGGTCGGCTGAGTCGGCTGGCGCCGGCCGGTGGCTCCGGTCAAGCCAATTACACTTCCAGTTCGATGTCCCCGATCTCGCGGCCGCGCGGAACCGAAGATCTCCTCCCTGACCGCCTGGCGGCTATGACCCGGGTTGCCGAGGTGGGGATGCGAGTCGCCGGCGCCTTCGGGTACCGGGAGATCGCGACGCCTATCTTCGAGGCCACCGAGCTCTTCGTCAGGGGAGTCGGAGATACCACGGACGTGGTCCGACGGGAGATGTATACCTTCCCGGACCGCTCGGGACGCTCACTTACCCTGCGGCCGGAGAACACGGCTCCGGTCCTGCGCGCCTTCGGGGAGTCGTCGCTGCGCGAGCTTCCCCCGCCGGTGAGACTCAGCTACGCAGGTCCGATGTTCCGTTACGACCGGCCGGGCCGTGGGCGATACCGTCAGTTTCACCAGTTTGGAGTGGAGGCGGTCGGCGACAGCGAGCCTGAGCTGGATGCCGAGGTGATCGCGGTCGCCTGGGACTGGCTCGCCGAGCTGGGCCTGGGGGGGATCAGCCTGCAGTTGAACAGCATTGGGGATGCCCAGTGCCGGCCCGCCTTCCGGCAGGCGCTCCTCGACCACTTCGCGCCACACCTAGAGAAACTGCCCGAGCTCGACCGCGAAAGGCTCCGTCGCAATCCACTGCGGATCCTGGACAGCAAGGACCCGGACACCGAGGCGTTGATGGTGGCGGCGCCCCGGACCCCGGACTTTCTCTGTGACGACTGCCGGGAGGCCTTTGAGCGGGTGGAGCAGGCGCTGGGCGCCTACCACATTCCGTATCAGCTGAATTCCCGCCTGGTACGGGGCCTCGACTACTATCTGCGGACCACCTTCGAGGTCTGGCACGAGGACCTGAAGGGCGCTCAGAACGCGCTCTTCGGCGGGGGGCGCTACGACGGTCTCTCCGAGCTGCTCGGGTATCCGGCCGCTCCCGGGGTGGGCTTTGCCGCCGGGATGGAGCGGGTGGTGATGCTGGCTCCGCCCGGACCGGCCCCGGCCCCGCCGCAGGTCGTCGTCTGTTCGGCCCAGGAG
>JBARIA010000003.1:0-3800 GCA_049799515.1 Candidatus Dormiibacterota bacterium
GACCGACCCGCTGGGCCAGTGCCTGGACCCGGCTGGCGACGGAGCTAGGCACCGCCGGCGACCGCGGGCACGATGCTGAGCTGGTCGCCCGAATCAAGAGTCGCCTCCAACCCCCCCGAGGTGCGGATGTCGTCGTCATTGCGGTAGACGTTGACGAAGTGGCGCAGCCCCCCTGCAGGCTCGAAGATTCGCGGCTGGAAACCGGGATACCTCCGCTCCAGGTCGCGCAGCGCCTCGGCCACGGTGACGCCCTCGACCTCCACCTCGGAGGCACCACCGGTCAATTGCCGCAGCGGACTGGGTACCCGCACCTTCACGCTCATTCGGACACGCTCGTCACGCAATTTAGTATAGGCAACAGCGGTTGCCGTTCCCCGGTGGCCCGACCGAGATCCCCGTACAACCCGGAGTGCCTGCAAGCGGACGTCGTCCCGAGCCCAACGTCTTGGCGGTCGTCGAGTGCGGCTCTAGGAGGTCGCGGCGGGGGGTTCCGCCGGGCGGACATCCTGGCTTTCCGGAACGATGACCACAGCCGTGCCGTAGGCGATGATTTCGCTGACACCGGAGGCCAGTTCGTTGGAGTCGTAGCGCGTCGCGATCACCGCGTTGCCCCCGACTGCGGCGGCGTGCTGGATCATCAGCTCGTAGGCCTCCTGGCGCGCGTGATCGCTCATCTTCATGAACATGGTCTGCCGTCCCCCGACCAGCTGTTGGAAACCGGCACCGACATTGCCCACCACGGATCGGGATCGGATCATCAACCCGCGAACCACCCCCAGCTGGCGCACCACTTTGTAGCCATCAAAGTTGGTACCGGTGGTGACCCAGAGGGGCGGCGTTTCGCGGCCGGTGTCGGGCGGCGGTTGGTGGCCCATGGGCGCGAGTCTATCAGTCGCCGATCTGTGCCAAGGACGCCTGCGGCAAGGTCATCGGCAAGCCCTGGACAGCACCGTCCAAGCTCCCGTGGAGCAACGCGTCGTATACGAATTGCGACCACGTTTCCATCTCCAAGTAATAGACTCCCAGCTCGTCGACCGGAGCCATCCGACCCTCCAGCTTGTCGCGCTCGCGAACCTCGACCGCGGCGGCGTCGGCATCGACCAGGATCAGCACTCCCAGGTGAACCTTGCCCACCGCGCCGGCGTCGTCCTTGAGCAGTCCAACCGCCCTACCCGAGAGCTCTCGATCGCAGACCACCTCCTCACCCCACTCCCTCAGGCAGCCGGCCAACCAGGCCTGCCGCGGCTCCCCGTCTCCGGCATTGATGTGACCGCCCACTCCCAGGGTGACCTGGCCGCGCAGTCGGGGCTCGCTGCCGGCCCGGAGGCGGCGCATGGTCAGGATCCGGGCCCCGTCCCGGACCACCAGGTGGGGGATCACCTGCTGCCACTCGGGCTGAGCCTCCACCTCCGAGCGGGCTCGAAACTCCCCCCATTCCCCGATCGCCTTGAGGAGCTCCTCCACCCCGCCCAGCTTGAGTCCGTGCCACGATCCCTCCGGCAGGGCCCGCTCTCGGGGCACCACCAGTACCAGCTCGCGGCCTGCCCCACGGGCGATCGCCGACGCCGAGGATCCGGTGGCAGGCATTGGGGAAGGATAGGTCCGCCCGGCTAGGCTGGGCGAGATGCGCACCCCGGTCTTCTGCGTCGTCGGAGCGGGAATGGCCGGTGGCCGGACGGTGATCTCGCTGCGTGACCGCGGATTCGACGGCCGACTGCTCCTGATCGGAGAGGAGTCCGAGTCCCCCTACGAGCGCCCCCCACTCTCCAAGTCCTACCTGAACGGGAAGCTACCCCGCAGCAAGCTGTTCCTGCAGCCGGCTGACTCCTACCAGGAGCGGGCGATCGAATGGCACCCCCGGGCCACGGTGGCGTCCGTCGACCTGGCGCAGCGACGTCTCGAATTGGCGGATGGCGAACTGATCGCCTTCGACCGCCTGCTGCTGGCGACCGGGTCGCGGCCCCGAAAGTTGGACATCCCGGGCGCCAACCTGGCTGGGGTGGTCACCTACCGGACCCTGGCCGACGCCGATTGGTTGCGGGCGGAGCTGGACTCCGGACCGCAGGTGGTGGTGATCGGGGGCGGATTCCTCGGTTCGGAGCTGGCGGTGGCCGCCCGGCGCCGAGGCTGCCGGGTGACCGTCGTGGAGGCCAGGGAAGCCCTTCTCGCCCCGCTCGGGCCTTTGGTGAGCGGTTACTGCGCCGACCTCCATCGGCAGGAGGGGATCGAGCTAGTCCTTGAGGTGACCGCCGACCGCTTCCTCGGGAGCGCGCGAGTCGAGCAGGTGCTGCTCAGCAGTGGCCGACTACTGCCCTGCGACCTGGCCCTGGTCTGCATCGGCGCCGAGCCCAACTCTCAGCTTGCCCAACAGGCCGGACTGGAGACCGATCCCGGGGTGGTGGTGGATGAGCGCTGCCAGACCACCGGGGAAGGAGTATTCGCCGCCGGCGACGTCGCCTCCTGGTGGAGCCCGCGTTGGCGGCGGCGGCTCCGGGTCGAGCACTACGACAACGCCCTCCAGCAGGGCATCTTCGCGGCGGGGGCAATGCTGGGCGAGAAGGCTGCCTACGACCCGGTGCCCTACTTCTGGACCGAGCAGTACGAGGCCATGATCCAGCAGGTGGGGGTGACCGGACAATCGGAAGAGGCGGTGCTCCGGGGTGATCCCAGTGGCGGCAGGTTCTCGGTGTTCTACGTGGAAGATGGCCAGCTCCAGGGCTGCGTGGCGGTCAACCGCTTCCCCGACCTGGCGGCCGCCCGGCGGCTGATCACAGCCGGAGTCGGGGTCACTGCGGAACTCCTCAGAGACCCGGAGCTGGACCTTCGGACCTGGTCCCAGGACGCCCTTCAGTCCGCGGACGACACAGGAGCCTAGCCGGGCGTCGGCTCGAGTCCCAACCGTCGTCTGGTGATGGCGATCGCCTCCGGATTGTCATCTACCAGCAGGTAGCGTCGGCCCAACGCTTGGGCCGCGACCCCGGTGGTCCCGCTGCCGCAGAAGAAATCAGCGACCAGATCGCCTTCCCGGCTGGAGGCGCGCACGATCCGGTCTAGCAGTGCCAGCGGCTTCTGGGTCGGGTAGCCGGTCCGCTCCCTCCCCCGGGTGGGCACGATCGTCAGCCACCAGGTGTCGGTCGGCAGCTTGCCCCGGGCGGCCTTCTCCGCCCCCACCAGCCCCGGCGCCAGGTATGGGATGCGGCCGATCTGCGAGCGCTCGAAGATCCAGCGGTCGGACTTGGCGTACCACAAGATGGTGTCGTGCTTGCGGGGCCAGCGGTCTCGAGGGCGACCACCGTAGTCGTAGGCCCAGATGATCTCGTTGAGGAACCGCTCGGGGCCGAAGATCTCGTCCAGCAGCAGTCGGGCGTAGTGGGCGGTCCGGAAGTCCAGATGCAGGTAGAGCGAGCCCTGGGGAGTCAGCAGCCGGTGGATCTCCAGAAGTCGCTGGTAGATGAACTCCAAGTAGGGGTCACCCGCCAGGTCGTCGCGGTAGCGGAGGCGGGAGACCACTTCGAACTGGTACGCGCGGCCGCCGAAGCCAACTCGCCGCTCACCTCCCCTTCCGGTCCGGATCGAATCGAGCCTTCGCACCCGGCCGGTACCAAACGGGGGGTCGATGTAGACCAGGTCGAGGCAAGCGTCTGGCAAGGACCGCATCACGTCCAGGTTGTCGGCCAGGAGCACCTGGCTGGGCAGAGGCTCGCAGCGACGCTCCGGTCCCTCGTCCTGAGATAAACCCCCACCGGACACTGTTGCCAAGACCATGCCATGATCCCACCGCCACCGGGGCCGGGAACGGC
>JBARIA010000004.1:0-14721 GCA_049799515.1 Candidatus Dormiibacterota bacterium
AGCAACCGCCGACGCAGGCTGACGGCAGGCTGGCTGTGTAGGTGTGGGTGCCGGCTGAGAGGTAGCCGAAGTCCGCCACCTGGGCGTTGCCGCTGCTGTCCAACATGGTGAACTGGAGGTCCGGGGGAGGGTTCACAGCTGGGGTCAGGGTGACGGTCATCCGGGTCGCGGTGCCGGTCAGGATCAGAGCCGGCTGCACCTTAGGCTGCAGCCAGCGGACGATCGCCGCCAACTTGGTCTTGCTGATCGACTCCGGCCAGTAGGCGACCTTGGCCAGCCGGGTTGGGTCGACCGCCAGCAAGTCCTGGTTGTACTGCCTGGTCTCCATCACCGCCATGGCGTAGTGGCCACTGGGATCGGCTCGACGCACCGCCGTGACCAGGTTCACCGAGGCCGGGAAGCTGACCTGCACGACCTTGGCTGCGCCGACATCGAAGTCGGCGCGCACCAACCGATTGGTTCCGGCCACCGACCACCCGATCACCGCGAATGCGGCCAAGGCGACCGCCACGGTCAGGATCAGGACCTGACGCAGCACCGCCGGTCGCCGAATCACCTGGCGCACGGCCAGACCAACTCCCACCCGCTTGGAGTAGCGAGTTCGGCGAACCACGAAGCCACAGGCGAGAGGCAGAAGGCGTACCCCGGGCACGGCGACCCCCACCGCGATCAAACCCGGGGCGAAGAGAGCGATCGGATTGGGATGAGACCCGTTCAGCACCCCACTGGTACCTAGCTCCAGCAGCCCGGCCCCGGCAAGGGCTACTGCAGCGCCCTCCCAGGCGGCGCGAGCCAGGGGAGAGGACGGGTCCTCGGTGGCGCGGATCTCGTCGACAAGTCGTCGCGTCAGCAGCCTCCGAGACCCGGCCGCGACCGCCACCAGTCCGCTCCCGAAGGCGGCCAGGCCAGCCAGCAGGGTCAGCAAGGAGAAGGGGACGGGCGCATTCGAAAGGGTCACCCGGGAGACCAGCTCCATCCCCAGCCAGGCGAGTAGGAGCCCGATCGGCAACGCGGCCACCAGGATCAGCACGGGTTCCGCGACTCCGATCGCCAGCACCGAGGGCAGCGTCGCACCCCGGAGCCTGGCCAGCGCCACCTCTCCGCGCCGGGCGGCCGCGGTCCTGGTCACCAGCACGTAGAGGACAAAGAGTGTGAGCAGCAGGAGTTGCAGAGCCACCACCGCGACGATGGAGACGATCTCGTTCGCTTCAGCCTGGTAGCTGGCCAGGACGACCGAGAGCCGGGAGGCGGAGCCGAGGTCGAATCGATTGCGGACGTCGTATTCGAACGTCTTCACCGCTTTGGAGAGCGCCGATAGGGTGCTCGGCTGGGTGCGATCGACCACCATCGCGAACTGGGCGAGGGCGATGACCTTGAAACCCTGCAAGGTCGCCGCCGGGGTGAAGAAGGCGTCCAGATCGGGAGAGGAGCCGTTGGTGTGAATCCCGTAGGAGAAGTAGTCGTCGCCCAGCCAGTAGGGGGCGGACTCGTCGCCCGGCCGAATGATGCCGGTGACCGTCACAATTCCGTCCGAGGTCTGCACCTTCGCACCGAGCTTTACCCCGAGCAGCTGAGCGTCCCGCTGAGTCATCGCGACCTGAAAGGGCTTGGAGGGGCAGCTGCCGCCGATGAAGCTAAGGTGGGCGCAGAGCCCGTCGCGGGCGACGAGGTCGCCCAGTGCGGATTTGGTTTTGGACACCTTCCCCGAGTAGGGCACGGAGATCCCGGCGTCCTCGCTGACCACCCCCGGGCGGTACCACTGGCTGAGCCCCACCTGCCGAGCCAGCTGTGGCAGAGCCAGTACCGGAGCCACGTTGACCACGGCCCCGAGGAGGTCCCCAGCGTTGATCTGGCTCTGGCTGAAGCCGGAGTCTGTGAGCGTCGAGTGGAGCACCTCGGTGTCGGCGGCGCCCAAGAAGAGTGGTCCCGCTGCCGCGGTGAAGACGGCCAGCACTGCCACCGCGAGGAGCGAGATGGTTGCGCCCAGCCGCCAGCGCAGCGCTGCGAAGAGAGGAGGGATCGCCATCAGAGGGAGGGTATCGGCCGACCCCGATCGGCGGGCAGGGCCCGGGTTGGATTTGGGCTATCGGCCACGCCGACTCGGGAGATCCGCTCGGTGGGATCTGCGCTCCGCCGCATCCTCGACTAAGTCCGAGACCAGATCCGCTTCATCAAGAGGCGGGCCAGCTTGTCGGGGTCGTGGTGGGTGGTGATGGTGGGTGAGGCCAGGTCGCCCAGCACGTACTTGGTGGCCTTGCCGTTGCTCGGGGCCCGGCTGCGGTCGAAGGTCACCCGGTGCACCCCGGCTTCCTGGGCGGCCGGGGAGAGGGGCAGGGTCAGGTTGCTGTTGGCGACCACATAGTCGAAGAGGCCACTGCCGACGTAGCGCTCCAGGGTCTCCACGTGGTCGTGGACGGCGTACCCATTGGTCTCCCCGGGCTGGGTCGCCACATTGCACACGTAGACCTTGATGGCCGGGGTGGAGCGCAGCGCCTCGATCATCCCGTCCACCAGGAGATTGGGCAACAGGCTGGTGTAAAGGCTGCCCGGGCCGATCAGCACCATCTCCGCGTTCATGATCGCCAGCTGAGCTTCGGGGTTGAGGCGGGGATGCTCGGGGACCAAAAAGACCCGCTGGATCGGTTCCTTGCCGGTGGGGACCTTGGACTCACCGACCAAGACCTCCTCGCCGGCGATGGCGCAGAGGGTGACCGTCTCCAAGGTGGTGGGCACGATCTGGCCCCGCACCGCCAGCACCCGGCCGGACTCCCGCAGAGCGTGCTCGAAGTCTCCGGTGATGTCGCTCATGGCCATGATGAAGAGGTTCCCGAAGGAGTGGCCACTCAGCGAGCCCTCCTTGAAGCGGTACTGGAACAGCTCGGTCATCAGCGGCTCCACGTCGGCCAGCGCGGTCAGGCACTGGCGGAAGTCCCCGGGGGGCAGCACCTTGTACTCGGACCGCAGCCGACCCGAACTGCCGCCATCGTCTGCGACCGTGACCAGCGCGGTCACGTTGCCGCTGTGGCGCTTGATGCCGCGCAGCAAGGTGGAGAGCCCGGTACCTCCTCCCACGGCAACTATCCGCGGCCCCTTCTGCAGGCGCCGGAAGTCGTAGAGGCGCTCTACTAAGGCCTTGTCGCCGCCTGGGACGAAGGGGCTCAGCAGGGAGCGGGTGAGCTTGTACATCCCCAGCGCCAGCAGGAAGAGCCCGATCCCCAGGAAGATCGCTGCCCTGACGTAGCGCGGCCAGAACTGGAGGGTCAGGTTGTAGGTGAAGGCAGGCAGATGCGCGCGCTGGTAGAAGTCGCGCAGGGCGTAACTGATCCCGAGGCCGATCCCCACGATCGCGACGATGGTGACCCCCACCCAACGCTTGACGTGGAGACCGGGAACCAGCCAGCGCGTCACGCCAGAACCGACCCGTGGCGTTCGCATGACTTGCCCGGATGGTATCACCGCCCCGTCTTCGAACTGGTCCGGGGCGGCGATGCCCTGGCCGAGCCAATCGGAAAGGTCGCCGTATACTTGCCGCCGATCAGCTCACAGCCGCTCCAGCAGAGCCTAAGGAGAGCGCCGATGGCAGCCGACGAAGTGGGCAGCGGATCTGCTCAGTTGGTGCTCGACCCCCACTCCAAAGAGGGTTCCTTGGCCGCCGCGCAAGGATTCGACCAAGACCAGGCCTGGGTCTTCTTCCAAGGCGAGCAGCGGCGCTATCGCGACTCCCGGATCGGCCTGATGACCCACGCCCTCCACTACGGCACCGCCTGCTTCGAGGGCATCCGCGCCTACTGGAATGAGGGCCGGGAGCAGCTCTACCTCTTCCGTGTCCTGGAGCACTTCCAGCGGCTGCACCAGTCGGCTTCCATCCTCAGGATGGAGATCCCCTACACCGCGGAGGAGCTGACCGAGATCACCGTCCAGCTGCTTCGTCGTAACCAGTTTCGGGGCGACACCTACGTCCGGCCCCTGGTCTACAAGGCCTCCCAGGAGATCGGGGTTCGCCTGCACGACCTGGAGGACGGCTTCCTCATCTATGCCCAGCCGTTTGGCGAGTACCTGGATCGCGCCAAGGGGCTGCGCTGCATGGTCTCCAGCTGGCGCCGGATCGACGACAACGCCGCCCCGGCCCGGGCCAAGATCAGCGGGACCTACGTGAACTCGGCGCTGGCCAAGAGCGAGGCGGCCGAGAACGGCCTGGACGAGGCCATCGTGCTGGGGCAGGACGGCCATGTCTGCGAGGGCTCGGCGGAGAACCTCTTCATCATCCGCAAGGGCACGTTGATCACACCTGCCGTCTCCGACAACATCCTGGAGGGGATCACCAGGGACACCCTGATGCAGTACTGGAGCGAAGACCTGGGCCTGCCAGTGGTGGAGCGGCCGATCGACCGCACCGAGCTCTACATCGCCGACGAGGTGATCCTCTGCGGCACCGGGGCCCAGATCTCCTCGGTGATCGAGATTGACCATCGCAAGGTGGCCGACGGGAAGCCGGGCCCCTTCACCAAGCAGCTGAACGAGATCTACTCAGAACTGGTGCGAGGCGAGATCGAGAAGTATCGGGAGTGGTGTACTCCGGTCTACTGACCGTAGGTCGGGCGCCGAGCATCTCGAGCCGGGTCGGTCCCATCCTCCTCCGCCCAGCTGAGGCAGGCCCATTTGGCCGCCTCCCGCAGCTCACTGAGGGCTGCTCGGTGGGTCAGCCCGCTGGGCAGACCACTTCTAGCCGAGGTCAACACTACCCGCCCCCCCAGCTCCCGGGCGGCCTCCTCCGCCTCCGCCTCCGCGCTGCCCGCCAGCACCAGGCATGGCAGTTGGCGGCTGGCGGCCCGCCGCAGCACCTCGCCGGTGACCTTCCCGCGCAGGCTGGCCCGGTCGACACGACCTTCTCCGGTGATCACCAGTTGGGCCCGGTCGAGGGCGTCGTCGAGTCCCACCCAGGATGCCACCAGCGAGACCCCGGACTCCAGTCGGGCACCGCCGAAAGCAGCCAGCCCGAAGGCGGTTCCTCCGGCGGCGCCCATTCGGGGCTCCGACTTGATCGCCGGAAGGTGAAGATCACGTTCGACGATCTGAACCAACCGGGCCAGTCCCCGCTCCAGCAACCGCACGGTCGAGGGGTCGGCCCCCTTCTGGGGGGAGAAGGTGGCTGCCGCGCCGAGCCGCCCCAGGAGCGGGCTCTCGACGTCACAGGCAGCCAGCAGCTCCTTGTCACGGAGCAGAGGGGAAGCGTCCGCTCGGTCGATCCGGTCCAGGTCGATAAGCCCGATCCCGCCTGGGCGGATCGGCTCGCCATCCCGGTCCAGCAGGCGGAAGCCAAGAGCCTGGCCCAAGCCCGCGCCACCGTCGGTGGAGGCGCTGCCGCCCAGCCCAATGAGCACCCGCTCAGCTCGGTGGGCTAGGGCGGCGAGGATCAGTTCCCCCAGGCCTCGGGTACTGGCCCGGCGGGAGGTGTCCGGGCTGGGGTGCTCCACCAGGCTCAGTCCGCTGCAATCGGCCAGCTCGACCACCGCGACGTGGCCCCACTGTCCACCGGGCCAGCCAACCGTGGCCGAGACCGGCTCCAGGAGGGGCCCGGGCACCAGGAGCCGGAGCCTATCGCTGCCGGGAGCGGCGAGCAGGGTGTCGAGAAAGCCGTCCCCGCCGTCCGCCAGGGGCACCGCCCGACAGGCGGCTCCGGGCCACGCCTGGACCACCCCCTCGCCGATGGCGCGGGCAGCCTCGGGCGAGGTGAGCGTCCCCTTGAATGCGTTGGGGGCGATCACCACCCGAAGCGGGTGAGTTCTTTTGCTAACCTCCAGCATCCTCATAGGTGTAACCGATGCCAGTTGACCCGCGTACCCTCATGGAAGGCGCTTCAGCATCCATTTAGGAGCGTGTACCTTGGGCGCCCCGATCAACCTTCAGAGTCTCGAGTAGGCCATGTCACGACCAAGAGTCCGTCCGGGCCGGGTGCTGGCGGATCGGGTCCGACGTGAGTTCGGCCGGATCCAGCGCTGGCACCGCTTCAGCATCCGGCGCCGAATCCTGGTAGCCATGCTGGCTGTCTCGGTGATCCCGCTGGCTATCTTCAGCCTGGCCGAGATGGCGGCGCTGTCGGGGCTGAACAGCGGGGCCCTCAAGTCCGCCAACACCCAGTTGGAGGCCAGCCAAGACGGCCACCTCAAGGACCTGGTGGAAAGCAAGGCCCAAGTGGTCAACGACGAGCTGGAGTCGGTTCAGGACGAGGTCGCCCTGCTCAGCCGGTCAACCGGCGAACTGCTGACGCAGCCGCCCAGCCAGCCAGAGGCGGCCTCCGGAATCAGCATCTACGGCCCGGGGTCCCACGCCGCCCAACCGGGCCCCGATGTGCTGGCGCTGCAGTCCCTGAGCAGCCAGCTGGCACTGGTCGATCAGCTGCATCCCGAGGTCGCCGATGTCTGGGTCCAACTGCCGGGCAGCGGTCTGGTTGCGGTCTCCCCGGCCACGGCGATCCCCAGCGCCCAGAAGGCCAGCCAGAGCGAGCTCTCGCCCCCGGAGAGCGCTTATCAGGAGGGCGTGAGCCGTCTGGCCGCGGCGCTCGACAGCCCACATTGGCGCTCCCTGCTGCCCCAGTCAGCTCAGACCGTGGTGTGGACGCCGGTCTATAACAACCCCGCTGCCGGCGGCCGGACGGTGACGGTGGCCACCGAAACCACCACCGCCAACGGGATCGCCTTCTGGGTGGGCGCCAACATCACCGTCAAGAGCCTTGTGAGCAACTTCCTCACTAAGTCCCCGGGCCACTCGGAAGGGGGCTACGCCTTCTTGGTGAGCAGTGATGGGACGCTGCTCAGCTACTCTCCTGGCGGCGGGGCCGACCTGGGCAACACCGCTCATCACAACCCAGAGGCTCCCCTCGACCTGCTCTCCAAGACCAGCCCCTGGTTTGGGGTCGGCTCCAGCATGACCCGGGGGCTGTCCGGGCAGCGGCAGATCACCCTGGACGGGGCAGCGGTTTCAGTCTTCTTCAGTCCTCTGCCGGCCAGCCAGTGGAGCCTCGGGGTGGGGATCCCGGTGTCGGGGATCGACGGCAGCGTGGTGGGATTCTCCCAGACGATCACCCACGGCCTGGTGGGGGTGACAGCTCTGCTGCTCCCCTTCCTGCTCATCCTGGCCGCCTTGGTGGTGATCCTGACCGATGTCCTGAGTCGGCGCCTGCTCCACCCCCTCTCAAACCTGACCGGAGCCTCCCGTCGGATCGCCGGCGGCGACTTGGCAACGCCGGTTACGGTGACGCCCGGGCCTTCGGACGAGATCGGGACCTTGGAGATGGCCCTGGAGGGGATGCGGAATCGGCTCGCCGGGCAACGTCAGCTGATTGACGCCGCCCACCGCCACCTCGAAAAGCGGGTGGAGGCGCGCACTTCCGAACTCCAACAGCGAAACGAGGAGCTGGCGACCCTCAACTCGGTCAGCGCCGACCTCAGCCGATCCCTGGTGCTCTCTGACGTTGCCACCTCGGCGGCTGACCGACTTCGCCAGCTCTGGAATGTCTCGGAGGTCTCCGTCTACCTCCTGGACGGGACCCTTTCAGATGGCATCCGCCTGGTGGGCCGAGCGGTCGACGGCGACCGTCAACCTGAACCGGGAAGCTCGGAGCTGGCCCTGGCCCTGGAGCAGTCCCAGCAGTCCCCAGCGACTCCGGTCCAGGTCGACGACCTGGTAGTGGTCCCACTCTTGGTCACCGGCACCCATGTCGGCTACTTGGTCCTCCGTCAGGACCAGGTTCCGGGACAGCGTCAGGTGGAGATGCTCGAGGTGGTCGGGGGCCAGCTGGCCCTGGCCTTGCGCAACGCTCAACTCTTCGCCGACACCCAGGAGATGGCCACCCTGAACGAGCGCAACCGGATCGCTCGGGAGATTCACGACACTCTGGCCCAGGGCCTGGCTGGGATCGTGGTCCAGCTCCAGGCGGCCGAGGCCTGGCTGGATCGGGAACCGGGTCGGGCGCGCCAAGCAGTGGATCAAGCCACCGATCTCGCCCGTTCCAGCCTCCAGGAGGCCCGTCGCTCGGTCTGGGACCTCCGACCCAAGGAGCTCCAGCGCTCCGACCTGGTGGCGGCGATCCGCGAGGAGCTGGATCGCGGCCAGGAACACTCCGCAGTCATTGGCAAGTTGGAAGTTAGGGGTTCCGTCCCATCCCTCTCGCCCCCCGCCGAGGTGGCCGCCTTCCGGATCGCCAAGGAGTCCTTCGCCAACGCCCTCCATCACGGGCATCCGACCACGATCGAGGTGACTGTGGCCAGCGAGGGCGCCAACCTGGTGCTGGAGGTGAGAGACGATGGAACAGGTTTCGATCTGTCAGCACCGAGCCGCCAGGGCGCCTTCGGGATCACCTCGATGCGGGAACGGGCGGCTGCCTGCGGTGGAACTCTGGAGCTGATCAGCTGGCCAGGCCGGGGCACCACCGTGGTCCTCAGGCTCCCAGCCCTGGAACCCGCTCCGACTGAGGTGATGGGTTGATCCGGGTGCTGGTGGCTGATGACCATCCCGTGGTTCGGGAGGGTATCTGCGCCATGCTGGAAGCTGAACCTGACCTGGAAGTGGTCGGAGATGTAGCAGACGGCCAGGCCGCCGTCGAGCTGGCAATTGCGACCAGACCCGACGTAGTCCTGATGGACGTCCAGATGGGCGGAATGGACGGGATCGCGGCCCTCAAGCTTCTTCGGGAGCGCCTTCCCTCGGCCAAGGTGGTCATCCTGACCACATTTGGACACGAGAATTACCTGATCCTCAGTTCGCGGGCTGGTGCCAGCGGCTACCTGCTCAAGGACGTTGGCCGGGACCAGCTCACCGATACCATCCGCCGGGTGGCGGCTGGGGAAGTCCTGATGGGAGCCGGCTCGGAGTCCGATCCGATCAGCCCGAGGGAGCTTGAGGTCCTCGAGTGCATCGCTCGCGAGATGTCCAACCAAGAGATCGCTCGGACCCTCTGCATCAGCGAGAACACGGTCAAGACCCACGTCAGCCACCTCCTCAACAAGCTGGGAGCCAGCGATCGGGCCGGAGCGGTCCTCAGGGGCTGGCGGCAGGGGCTGATCTCTAGCTCGGCTGCCGGGCAGGCGGCAAATCATGCCAGCGGGGGATGACAACAGCGCAACCAGCCCTTAATATGCCGACAACGCCCGCATCCTTGCGGGCCGGTTAGGGTTGGGCGGCAGCTGGCCGATGGCTGGGCTGCTGACCCCGGCGATGGAGGGTGAGCAGAGAAGTGAGAAAGCTTTCGGCAGTGTCGGTGTGGCGGACGGCGGGTCTGGCTGCACTGGTCGCCCTCGCGGTGGGCACCCTCGGTTCAGGGGCCCTGACCGCCAGCGCCGCATCGTCCTCGGGCTCTTCCGGCAAGATCGTGACCTGGGCCGAACAGCCCAACTCCGGCCCCAACTACATCTCGCCGATCAGCGGGACCACCTACTTCACCACCAGCAACCTCTCACAGTTCTCTGAGTTCATCTACCGGCCGCTGTACTGGTTTGGCGAAAGTGGCAAGCCCGTTCTCAACGACAGCCTGAGTTTGGCCGCTCCCCCCAAGTACAGCAACGACAACAAGACGGTCACCATCGATCTGAAGCACTGGCTGTGGTCTAACGGCACCCCGATCACCGCCCGGGACGTCACCTTCTGGATGAATGTCCTCAAGGCTGCGGTCAGCCCTGGAGCCAGCAGTGTCGGAAACGCCTCGGCGCCAGGTCCCAGCTGGGGCGCCTACGTTCCTGGTCTCTTCCCGGACAACGTGACCAGCTACACCACCACTGGAACCTACACCGTGGTGATGCAGCTCAACGCCTCCTACAACCCGACCTGGTTCACCTACAACGAGCTGAGCCAGATCACCCCCATCCCCCAGAAGGTCTGGGACAAGACCTCAGCCACCAGCCCGGTCGGCAACTACGACGAGACGGTTCCCGGGACGGCGACCAGCGGCGCCTTGGCGGTGGCCCAGTACATCAACGCGGAGTCGCAGAACACCAGCACCTACGCCACCAACCCGATGTGGCAGGTGGTCAGCGGACCCTTCAAGGTGGCGGCCTACAACATCTCGGGCTACGTCAAGCTGGTGCCCAACACCCGCTACTCGGGTCCGGTCAAGCCTGACGTCAAAGCCTTCGAGGAGATCCCCTTTACCAGCCCTGAGTCTGAGTTCAACGAGCTCAAGGCTGGCGACCTGACCATCGGATACATCCCGCAAGAGGACTACTCCCAGTTGAAACTGCTCGAGCACACGGGCTACGACACCAGCTACTGGGACATCTACTCAACCAACTACATGCCCTACGACTTCAGCAATACCTCGGTGGGTCCGCTCTTCAAGCAGCTCTATATCCGTCAGGCGATACAGTCCCTGGTCAACCAGAAGCAGATCATCAAGGACTACTACGTGGGCGGCGCGGGCACGGTAAACAACGGACCGGTACCGAATACCAAGAACAACCCCTTCCTTACCAAGCTGGAGGCCAATCAGAACGGCGTCTACCCTTACGATCCGGCCAAGGCGGTCTCCTTGCTCAAGGACCACGGCTGGAAGGTGAACAAGGGCGGAACCAGCACTTGCGCGAAGCCGGGCACCGGGGCCGGTGAGTGCGGTGCCGGGATCACTGCCGGGGAGCCGCTTCAGTTCACGTTCCTCTACGCGGCACTGGGCACGGTCTTCACCGATGAGATGACCACCTTGACTTCCGGCTGGAAGCAGGAGGCGGGCATTGACGCGGTGGTGAGGACCCCTGAGCCATTCGGAGACGTGGTCGGCGACGCCTACACCCCCGGGTACTCCTGGGAGATGGACAACTGGGGCGCCGGGTGGATCTACTCGCCCGACTACCTGCCCACCGGAGAAGAGCTCTGGGAGACCGGAGCCAGCTCCAACACTGGCAACTACGACAACGCGGAGGCCAACGCGCTGATCAAGGCGACCAACGTGGCTCCGACAGCCAAGGCCGAGATCAAAGCGATCGACAAGTACGAGAACTACCTGGCGGAGCAGCTTCCAGTGCTCTGGATGCCCAACGAGCCGCAGGCGCTGACGGTTTACAGCAACAAGCTGACAGGATTGGTGCCGCAAGGCGTCTTCGACGAGCTCTATCCCGAGGACTACCGACTCTCTTAGCGAAACTCAAGATCAACGGCACGGGGTCCGGCACTGCTGCCGGGCCCCGTGTGCCGATTCCACCGGCTGACGGCAGGATTATTGAAGTTAGGATGAACTGGGGATGATCGGCTACCTCTTCAGGCGCATCTTGCAGTCACTGATAGTGATCATCGGCGTGACGATCATCACGTTCATCCTCCTTCACATGCTGCCCGGCAATCCGGTCCGGGCCATCCTGGGGCCGAAGGCCAGCCCCGCCGACGTGGCCTCTTTGACCAAGCAGCTGGGCCTCAACAAGCCGCTTCCATACCAGTACGGCCTCTGGCTCTGGAACCTGGCTCATTTCGATCTCGGCTACTCCTACAAGCAGACGGCCTCGGTGGACACCCTGCTTGCTGCCAGACTTCCCAATACCCTCCTCCTGGTAGGTACCTCGACGGTGCTGGCGATCCTGCTGGCCATCCCCTTGGGAGTGTTGCAAGCGGTGAGGCGGAACAAGCCCGACGACTACACCCTGACTGGGCTCGCCTTCATCTTCTACTCGATGCCCACCTTCTGGCTGGGAATCCTGCTGATCATCGTGTTCAGCGCAACTCTGAACTGGCTGCCTCCCGAGCCGCAGGCCTCGATCGGATTGTTCTCGCAGCTGAATGCACTGATACTTCCGGTCGCCACGCTGACCCTGGTGACTTTGGCGCTGTTCAGCAGGTACATGCGAAGTTCGATGCTTGAAAATCTGGTTCAGGACTACGTGCGGACGGCTAAGTCCAAAGGCGTGTCCAGCCGGCGGGTCCTCTTCAGGCACGTTCTCCGCAACGCCCTGATTCCAGTTCTGACCTTGGTCGGGCTCAGCATCCCGGGGATCGCTAGCGGGGCGGTAGTAACCGAGACCGTCTTCAACTTCCCCGGCATGGGCTATCTCTTCTTTATCTCTGCCCAAAACGACGACTTCCCGGTGCTACTCGGGGTGACCGTGGTGATTGCGGTCGCCACGGTGATTGGGTCACTGGTGGCTGACATCCTCTACGCGGTCGCTGACCCGAGAATTCGCTATGTCTAATTGGCGTCAACCGCAGCGGGCGGTTCAGACCCCGGGCGGTCGCTGAGGTGAGCCTCGGACTCAACACGGACCTGGGCAGCATTGGCACCGAGGGAGTTGCCAGCCCGGAGGGAGGCGAGGCCTACCAGAGCGGCAGCGCCTGGCGGATGATTTTGACGGTTTTCATGGAGAACAAGCTCGCGGTCATCGGGATCGGGGTGATCGTCTTCTTCATCCTCTTCTGCTTCATCGGCCCGCTGATCTACCACACCCAGCAAGTCTTCACCAACCCCAATATCAAAGATCAAGGGCCCAGCCTTCGCCACCTGCTCGGCACCGACGACACGGGCTTCGACAATATCGGCAGGCTGATGTTGGGAGGTCAGACCTCGCTTGAGGTCGGGATCGCGGCCGCGATCTTGGCGGTCTGCATCGGGGTCATCTGGGGAGCTACTGCCGGTCTGGCCGGCGGAATCATCGACGCGGTCATGATGAGGATCGTCGACTCGATGCTGGCCATTCCCTTCCTGCTGCTGCTGATCCTCCTGGGCGCGATCTTCTCCACCTCGATCCCGGAGTTGATCATCGCCATAGCCTTCGTTGCCTGGCTGGGCCCGGCCCGGCTGGTCCGAGGGGAAACTCTCTCGCTTCGGGTCCGCGAATACGTGCAGGCGGTCAAGGTGATGGGCGGTAGCCAGCGTCGGGTGCTGCTCCGGCACATCATTCCCAACTCGATCGGGGTGGTGGTGGTGAATGCCACCTTCCAGGTGGCCGACGCCATAATCGCGGTGGCGACCCTCAGCTTCCTGGGCTTCGGGATCGCCCCGCCGGCCACCAACTGGGGTCTGGAGCTCTCCAACGGGATCAACTACATCTACGCCGGCTACTGGTGGCTGATCTATCCCGCCGGAATCTGCATCGTGCTCGTCGTGATGGCGTTCAACTTCGTCGGCGATGCCCTCCGCGACGCTCTCGAAGTCCGCCTCCAGCGCCGCTAGTCAAAGTCGGGCGGCTCGGGAGCCCGACCGTGTCCACCGGACGGCTGGTCTCTGGGAGTGGACCCCTTGGTCCCTGGATCGAAGACTCTGGTTGGAGCGAGATCCAGTCGATCGTCGGGGCCAGGAGTCGGCCCTATCTCGGCCTCCAGCCGGGTTCGGTGGCGAGTGGCGATCGCCTGGCCCCGGGGCGCCGGGCCAATAAATCACCCCGGCGGGGGATGACAGAGTCTCCCAAGAGGATCTACCATCCCAGTAACCATGCGGACGTGTCGTGGGCGGCGCTAGGCCGTCCAGAACGTCTGAGTTCGGACCATGGCAATGGAGGGTCGATACTTTGGTGAGAAGATTTTCTAAATATCCGGTCTGGCGATTGGCCGGACTGGCCGCGTTGGCAGCCTTGGCGGTGGGCACCCTGGGCTCTGGGGCTCTGACGGCAAGTGCCGCTTCCTCGGCCTCCTCGAGCAAGGTTGTGACTTGGGCGGAGGCCCCTGACGGCACGCCCAACTACATCTCTCCGATCGAGTCGGCCAGCTACTTCACCACCACCAACGCCCAGTACTTCTCTTGGCTCACCTACCGGCCTCTTTACTGGTTCGGGGACAATGGCAAGCCGGTCATAAACCCCTCCCTGAGCATGGCCGAACCTCCCAAGTACAGCAATGGCAACAAGACCGTCACCATCACCCTGAAGCATTGGAAGTGGTCTGACGGCACTCCGATCACGGCTCGGGACGTGACCTTCTGGATGAACATCCTCAAGGCATCGGTCAGTTCCGCGGCCGCCAACCTCTCCAGTTCCAGCGCCGCCGGGCCTGGCTGGGGCGCCTACGTACCGGGCCTGTTCCCGGACAACGTCACCAGCTATACGGCCACCGGTACCTACACCGTGCAGCTGCAGCTGAACGCGGCGTACAACCCCACCTGGTTCACCTACAACGAGCTGAGCCAGATGTTCCCGAGTCCGCAGCAGAGCTGGGACAAGACCTCGGCCAGCAGTCCCGACGGCAACTACGACGAGACCGTCCCTGGCACAGCCACCACCGGCGCATTGGCGGTGGCCCAGTACATCAACTCGGAGTCGCAGGACACCAGCACATACGGAACCAACCCCATGTGGCAGGTGGTCAGCGGCCCCTTCAAGATCTCCTCGTACAACATCTCCGGCTACGCAAAGTTCGTGCCCAATCCCCGCTACTCGGGGCCGGACAAGGCCGACATCAAAGCATTTGAGGAGATCCCCTTCACCAGCGACGAGTCTGAGTTCAACGAGCTCAAGGCGGGCGACCTGACGATCGGGTACATGCCTCAAGAGGACTACTCCCAGCTCAAGGAACTCGAGCACAGCGGCTACGACTCTGCCTACTGGTGGATTTACTCGACCAACTACTTCCCGCTCGACTTCAGCAATGCCCAGGCGGGGCCGCTGTTCAAACAGTTGTATATACGCCAAGCAATGCAGTCGTTGGTCAACCAGAAGCAGATCATCAAGGACTACTACGTGGGCGGGGCGGGCTCGGTCAACAACGGACCGGTTCCGACTTATCCGTCCAACACCAAGGACAATCCGTTCCTGAGCAAGC
>JBARIA010000005.1:0-2121 GCA_049799515.1 Candidatus Dormiibacterota bacterium
CTGCCCATAGCGGCCAGCGCCGGGTCGGGAGCATGCCCGTCCCTTTCGGTCGCCACCCGCCCCCGTGCCAGCCCGAGCGTCCCGGAGGCGATGACGAACGGCCGGTCAGAACCCGCGAGTGCGTCGCCGAAGGTTGCGACGGCGCGGCGATCCGCATCGGCAGCGCCCTGGAAGTCCCCCGTGAAGGCGAGGTCGTGCATGAACGCGAGGTGGATCACGCCATCCGACGCGGCAGCTGCATCCCGCAGGCTGTCGAGGTCATCGAGAGTGCCCCGATGCACCTTTGCCCCGGCAGCGGCGAGTGCAGCGGCCGAGGCATCCGAGCGCGCGAGCCCGGTGACCTGATGGCCTGCGCCGATGAGCTCGGGTACGACGGCGGAGCCGATCCAGCCGGTCGCGCCGGTGACGAAAACCCGCATGAGGAACCTCCAGGTACTCGACTGTCCGCGGCACACAATTCGCGCTCGGGCAGAGCGATGTCAGTTACTGTCATCAGTATAGCACCCGATGTCAGTCACTGCCGTCAAGTAGGATCGGGGCATGGGTAGATGGGAGCCGAACGCGCGGGGTCGGCTTGAGCGGGCGGCACTGGAGCTCTACCTCGAGCGCGGGTTCGATCAGACCACGGTGGCGGACATCGCCACCCGTGCCGGACTGACGGAGCGGACGTTCTTCCGGCACTTCGCCGACAAGCGCGAGGTCCTGTTCGGGGGCGTCGGCCAACTGCAGGACTTGCTCGTGAGCGCTCTTGCCAACACTCCGGATTCCGCAGCGCCGATCGACGCGGTGGCCGCCGCCCTTCAGGCCGCCGGGGTCCTTCTCCAGGAACGCCGTGACTACGCCGGGCAGCGCCAGGCCGTCATCGCTGCGAACGTAGAGCTGCAAGAGCGCGAGTTGATCAAGCTCGCCTCACTCGCCTCGGCGATGACCGACACATTGCGCCAGCGTGACGTCACAGACCCGGCCGCGAGCCTCACCGCCGAAGCAGGGATCGCTGTCTTCAAGATCGCGTTCGAACGTTGGATCGGCGACACCAGCCAGGCAGACCTGCCGCAACTCATCCGGGAGTCGTTCGACGAGCTCAGAGCCGTGACCGCGGGCAGATGATCACGGGAAGCAGGCCGGGCGGCCCTGCGAAGTATGGCCCTAACAGCGGCAATTTAGGCTGTCAAATGGCGTCAGAGCTGGTTCCGTTGGGCACTCCGGCCGTGCTACCGCGCGGCATCTGATTTCAAAATGCCCCTGTGTCCAATTCTGGGGTGGTAATTCCGACCGGGCCCAAATTCTCCGGAGGCTCGACCGTCAGGAGACGCCCTCCACTGAAGCCCGTCGAGAGCCTCTTCACTGAATCCCCGGCAAGCCAGGCCGGGCACGGGGGCGGAGGTGCGATCTCGGGGCCTACTTTTCCCGGCCCAGCATGCGGAGCACCCAGGGCCGCAGTGGCACTCGGCCCAGCACCAGCCGGATGATCCCCACGAAGACCACGGCCCAAGCCACCCCGCCGATGAAAGAGCTCCACAGGCCCCAGCCGAAAAACTTGTCGGTGAGCACCCCGATCACCAGCATGACCAAGATCCCGGCCCCGCAGGCAAAGAGGGCCACGGCCGTCGGCACGTTCTGGTCTTTCGTCTTCATCCTTGGGGAGCGATCTCGATGATGGCGCCCCCCACGCCGGTAACCACGATGCCGCCAACCCCGATCCAGCCGCCCACTTCCGTCGAGCCTAAACCGATCATTCGCTGATCCTAGAAGCGTTGCCCCACAAACACAAACGGGTGACGGAGTCGAGTTGCGGATGAACAGCCGCCGCCTGAGCTAGATCAGGCCGGGTGCCTCCGGCCCACTCCACCCCAGATGAGGAGGGCCAATTGCCGATGAACTTAAAAGCATGCTGAACCACTGTCCTCCATGCCGCCTTCGCCATGGAACTTGTCACGGCGGGTAGCCCAAGGCTCTCCACTTTCTCTTAGAGACTCTCCCAAGTCAGCACCTAGAGGCTCTAAATCTCGAATAGCCTCGACGCTACGGAGCAGCACACTACGCGAAGTCAAGAGGAGGCTCTGCCAACCACCACCGAATGGGGTCAAGGCCATCGGGCGGAGGGAGAGGGATTCGAACCCC
>JBARIA010000006.1:0-5014 GCA_049799515.1 Candidatus Dormiibacterota bacterium
GAGCCAGGGTGTTCGCCGACGACCGAGGCTGGTGGGAGCTGGACCCCGTCGCCAAACAGCGTCTGCTAGAGGCCAACGTCGGCCGGTCGGCGCAACTGGGCAGCCGGGCGGACCCAGTGGACAGCGCCGACGAGCGAGCAGCTCTTGCCAGCCGGGGAGTGGACATCGTCGAGATGGAGACGGCAACCTGGCTCGCCTGCCGCCCAGGCCCCGCCCTCGGTCTGCTGGCGGCCGTGCGAACCGTCACCGACACCCCCACGGCGCCGCTAGGCCCGGCCGCCGATTTGGTGGCTCCGGGAGGCGTCGCCCCCAGCCCGACCCGGGTGGCCCGACTGATCCTCCTTCACCCAGGGAGTTTGAGGAGGTTGGTCGCAATCGGCAGGAATCAAAAGCTGGCTCTTGAGGCCCTCGGCCGGGCGGTCGCGACCGCGGTGCCGGTGCTGGAGCGGCTGGCCCAGAGTCCATCTGAGAGGACTCCCGACGGGCGGGCCGACGACCGGGCCCCCGTTCCCGCCTCCTGACCGTGGGGGCGGTCCGAAGGCTGGCTAGCGGAGTTGACCTTCCTCGGTAAAGGCGGGAGCGCCAGCCGGTTGCCCACTGACCACAAACTGGGGTCCAGAGTGCACGGAGCTGGCCGTTACCGCGGCGCTGGAGGAGGAGGCGGAGTGGGAGGCGGTCTCCAGCGTGGCCAAAGGAAGACCGACTACCGCTGGCACGGCACCCACCACCAGCGCCGCCAGGCCGCTCAGCGCCAGCTTGCGTCGGATGGCCTGACCTGATGCGGTCTCGGGCACAACTCTGGCCGGGACCGGTGCGGGCTGGGTCCGAAGCCAAGCGCTCACCAGCAGCAGTGCCACCAGAGGCGAGAGGTTGGGATCGGTGGCTATTCCGGTACCGACTCCACCCAGGCCCTGGCCCAGCCACCAGGTGGTGGCCAGCCAGACCAGAGCCAGGCCGCTCCAGGCCCGCGGTGCGCGCCCAGTGATCAGGCCGACTCCCAAGGTGGCCATGATCGCGACCAGGATCGCATTCAAAAGAGTGGAGTGGCTCTGACCCAAGTTTGCCAGCGCGTATATGGGCGCCGACAGCCAGTGGGGCTGGGGCATGCGGGCCATCTCCAAAAAGGCCGTGTGCAGATGTCCTCCGGTCCAGAATCCCTCGAACGGCAGGGCCTGGAGGATCGCCCCCATCAGGAAGAAGACGCCGGTGCCGCGCCGAATGCCTCGGGGGATGGCGCCGCTGATCCAGAGCCGGCCGGGCGCCAGCAGGAGAGCTGCGGCCGTCGCATAGAGAAGTACCGCCCCGGGGGCGCCGGTGACCTCGCTGGCCCCGGTGGCCAGCATCCCGCCCAACGCCTCGCCGCCGACCCAGACCGCCAGTGCCCAGCCGATCGAGAGCCAGAGGCCTAGCCGACCGAGTCGGGTATCTCCACCGGCTAGGATGGCCAACCCAAGGCCGACCTGGACCAGCACCGTGGTCACTGCTAGGTCCAGGGGACGCGCCTGCCAGAGCTGGATCTCCAGGCGCAGCAATTGGGCAAACCAGCTTGGCTGGCCGTGGACCACGGGAGCGATCACCAGGGAGGCAAAGCGGGTGGCCATCAGGGGCTGGGCCTGGAGCAGTCCGTCGATGATCCAGAAGGTGCCCAGGCCCCGGCGCAGGAAGAGGCGAGCGCGACTGCCCAGCAGCCGCCCCGCCCGGGGCCCTGGGGAGTCTGGTCCCGGCAGTCCGAGCTTCCAGCTGAGAGCGAGCCAGACCAGGCCGGCGACGATCATCAGATCGAGCACCAGATACAGGTAGAAGTCACCTGCGGTAGGGGTCCCCAACCGTCCCATTCCCGGCATTCGGCGTTCTCCTCTCAGGTTTCGGGGCTGCTGAGGTCGGCCCCGGCGGGTGGCCGGTGACTACTCGACGAAGTGATCCAGAGCGGGCCGGGGAGGGCCCGGAACCGCTCTGGCGAAGCGATCGGAGCTAGGCGGTCGCGGTGGCGGCCCGCCGACCGAAGAAGAGACCCACTCCCAGCGCCCCGACTGCGGTCACTAGGTGGAGGAAGTTGTCAGGTACGTTGAGGGCCAGGATGTTGTAGGAGTGGTTGATCGCGAAGAATCCCACGATGCCCAAGAGCAGGTAGATCGTGCCCACGGTCAGGTTGATCGCCCGCGAGCTCTTGGCCCCAGCGGCGGCAGCCCCAAAGAGCAAGATCCCCACCAAGATGTGCACCAGGTTGTGCAGGGGATTGACCCCGAAGATGATCAGGTTCTTGCCCTGAGTGGCGGCGAAGCCGACCCCGGGGGTGACCGCAAAGCCGACCAGGCCCACCAGGACGTAAACCGCACCGAACGCGTAACCGAAGAGCTGATTGGGCGATTGCTCAGCCCTTGTGCGTGCACTGACCATTGGGTTGTCCCTCCAGGTATTGCTGCGGCCGGGCCAGGCAACTGACCGAAGGCGACCGCGGGGAATCTCGTCCTGGGGGGTATACGAGCGAAGCGCCGGTGCGGATCACTGAAGCGGGATTCCGCCCCAGCGGAGGGCGTTACCTGCGTCAGCCGTCAACTCCTCCCGCCGTCTTGTTCTTTTCTGGGTCTATGCTCGGCGGGTCTATGCTCGCCCGGAGTTGGGCCGGGCCGGAGGTATGTCTATAGACGGCGATCAAGTGATCCGATCGGAGTCTTCCCTCGAACACCCGAGTGAAAAGATGTTAGAGGCGGCCGAAATCGGGACGTATCAGACTGGAGAGACGGACAGCGATGCCCAGTTGATGTGGCGCCTGCGGGGCCGCGATGAGGAGGCCTTGGCAGCGCTCTACGACCGGCACGCAGGGGTTGCTTACGGACTGGCCGTGCGCATGCTCAACGATCGAGCCTCCGCGGAGGAGGTGGTTCAGGACGCGTTCCTCTCTTTGTGGCGGCGGGCGGCCGCCTATGCCCCCGACCGGGCCAGCGTGCGCAGCTGGCTCTTGGTGATGGTCCGCTCCCGGGCGATCGACCGGCTGCGTCCGGTCAGCGCCAGGGCCCGCTCGGTTCCCATCGAAGACGAGCCGCAGTTGATGGCCATCAGCGACACCTGGCGCTCGGCCGCTGACTCGATGCGCCGCCAGGCGGTTCAGTCAGCACTCACCAAACTGCCCTCCGAGCAGGGTCAGATCCTGGAGTGGGCCTACTTCGGGGGTCTTTCCCAAAGTGAGATCGCGGCCCGCGCGCGACTGCCGATCGGAACTGTCAAGAGCCGGACCCGGCTGGCCCTCGAGCGCTTGCGGCAGCTGTTGGCCGAGAGCATCGCCGCCGAGGACCCGGAACCATGAGCTTTGGCTCCGGGGCGCAGCCGCCCAACATGAAATTGAGTTGCGAGGACCTGCGCGACCTGCTGGGGGCCTTTGTGCTGGACTCCCTGGAGGCCACCGAGGAGGAGCGGGTCCGCGAGCACCTGGAGGGCTGTCTCAACTGCCGCGCCGCTGCCGAAGAGCTGCGGTCGGTGGCCATGCAGATCGGAGACGAGGTCGCTGAGTTGGACCCGCCACCTGGGCTCCGGGCACGGGTCCTGGCGCAGGCCAGGGCGGAAACTCAGGGCCGACCCCTCCCAGTCCTGGCGGGCAAGAGCGACTCGTTGGCGGAGCGGCCCCGGACCCGCCGCTGGTCCCCCTGGCTGGCGACCGCCGCCGCGGCGTTGCTGGCGCTCTCAGCGGGAGGCTGGGGGCTCTACGAGCACCTCTCCGGACCATCGGCGGGGGTCGGGCTGACCTCGGTCCGCCTCAGTCCCGTGGACAAACTGATCGCCGACGGGGACGCAACTGTGATCACGCTAAGCCCCAGCGCGAAATCGGCCGCCCACGGGGCGCTGGTGACCGATCCCAGCACCGGCGCCACCTACCTGCTGCTCTCCAGTGTCCCGGCCCTGCACTCGCGGAAGGTCTATGCCCTCTGGTACGTGGCCACCGAGAACGGCTCCCCGACTCCGGTCCGGATCGGCCAGGTGAAGCGCCAGGGTGCCTACCGGATCAACCGCGGCCCCAGTGGATTCACAGAGCTCGCGCTGACCCGCGAGCCTAAGCCGGGCGACAGCTCGCCCCGGGGGCCGGTGCTGCTGGAGGCTGCGCTCAGCTAAAGGGCCTCGATCAGGCGGCTCCCGCCGCCAGCTCGAGTGATCCGATTCCGGTCCTCGTCTCGTAGACCGGTGCATGCAGCCCCAAGGCCGACCCGCTCCCGGTCAGTCGCTCCCCGCGCTGGTGGGCGAGGCCCACGGCCACGGCGCCGCTTCGAGCCGGGCCGGTCTGCATACCCAGAACGCAGCCAGCGAACACCGCTGACAAGCGACCACTCAGACACGAGGAGAACGGTATGAATCGAGTCTCACGGCGCACGTTCCTGCGCCAAGCATCGATGGGCGCGGCGGCGGTAGGGGTGGCCACAACGGTCCCCAGTTTCCTGCGGCCGGGAAGCAAGAAAACGAGCAAAGCGACGGCGGCGATGCCCATGGGCCGGACCACTCAGGACGGACCCCTCGTAGCCCACATCGACGACGTCAACACCGGTCAGATCTCGGTGATGGTCGGTACCCGCCAGGTGACTTATCAGAACGACGAGATCGCGCGCCAGCTGCTGGGTGCGACTCAGTAGCTCATCGGACTAAGTGTCAACCACTCAAAAAACAGTTGAGGGGTGGGTTCAAGGGGTCACTGCAACGAGTGCGGCGAGCTTCTCGGATGGTTTCATAAAACCGAGGGTCTTGCGGGGCCTGTCGTTCATCAGTCGAGCGATTTGAGAGAGATCCGCTCGGCTGTGTTGGTTGAGGTCAGTTCCACGAGGGAGGAACTGGCGGAGCAGTCGGTTGGTGTTTTCGTTGGATCCGCGTTGCCACGGGGCGTGAGGGTCGCAGAAGTAGACCTGGACGCCAGTGGCGACCTTGATCTCCTTGTGGCGGGCCATCTCCTTTCCGCGGTCCCAGGTGAGGGTCTTGAACAACTCGGCTGGCATGGTGCCGATGGCCTCCTTCATGGCCCGTTCGACCTGGATGG
>JBARIA010000007.1:0-10092 GCA_049799515.1 Candidatus Dormiibacterota bacterium
GGCGTCCTCGCTTGCGAGCCCGCGCGCGATCGCCGCCCAGAACCGCTGCCGATCCTCTCGCCGTGCCACCGAGGGCCGGCCAGGTGACCACATCGGCGGGCGACACGCCTGATCTGCCCGGCGCCGTTTGCGCTCTCCCATCGCAACTCCTCTCATCAAGGCGTTGCGACGGCCGATTGAATCCACCGAGGACGCCAGCTGTGCCGGGGTGATGGGGAATGGAGGCTCGTGCGAGGAGTTCGCTTCGGAGGACTCGATTCTGACGCGGCACGACTAATTTCCTGCGACCCCATTGGATTGGCATGGATTGCCGCCACCGAAGGAACCTTCCCCGCCTAGCTGCCGGATTGTTCTAGTACTCGAACCGGGCCGACTGGCACCCCCCGAGTCCTGTGGGGGAGCCCTCCTAGCCTGGACGGCGCTCTGGGCGAGTCTCAGGCCGCCAGCCTCCGGGCTCGGGACGGGTGCAGCGACGTCTTCTTGCGAAAACTGGACTCGGCCGCCTGAGGCCCTCTCGTCCGGTCAGCCAGGCAGCCCAAGCTGGCTCCGCCTCCGCCTGCCGTAATGGCGGACCGAGCGGATGAGTTTGGACGTCGGAGTCGGTCTAGGTTCACGACAGGACCACAGAGCCGCCCTTCACGTCGCGTGGGCTATGCCAGACCCCGAGGTGAATCGGCCATGACCGACTTCTGTCGGGTCGTTCGCCGGGAACGTGCGCTCCGACGGATCGATTTGGCGCGCCGGTCGGAGCTCGGCCTCTTCGCCGGTCGGAAGGGCCAGCTCCCGGCCTATGCGACGATGCCTTTCAAATGGTCGGACCGACGGACTGCCCCAGCGCACAGAAGGACGCAGTGCGCGCTCGGCTCGATGACCTAACCCAAGACGGCCTCGCCACCGATTTCGGTGTCCCGGAGCGGACCCTGGTGGCGGACCGTCCCGCCGAGGTGGTCCCGCTGCTGGAGGCAATCGAAGTAGCGACGACGGACGGCTGGTGGGCAGTCGGATTCCTGGCCTACGAGGCTGCCACCGGGCTGGATCCGACCCTGGCGACCCGCCAGGCAAGGCCCGATGAACAGTTTCGAGACCTTCCCCTGGCATGGTTCGGGCTGTTCGCCGACCCGCGTTCGGTGGAGCCCCTGCAGCAGCGCGCCCTGGCCGATCGCGGCTACCAGGTCTCGAGCTGGCGGCCCGACGTTGACGGGGCAGATTACCGGGGAAAGGTCGACGTTGTCCGGCACCTGATTCAGGAGGGAGAAACCTACCAGTGCAATCTAAGCCTGTCGATGCGCTCTCATGTCGACGGGGATCTTTTCGAGCTCTATCGAGACCTGGCCCTCGCTCAGCGTGGCGCGCATAACGCCTACCTCGACGCCGGGCGGTTCGTCGTGGCCAGTGCGTCGCCGGAGCTTTTCTTTGACTGGACCGGCGACCGCCTCACGGCCAGGCCGATGAAGGGCACAGCGCCACGCGGCCGCTGGTCGGAGGAGGACGCCGCCAAGGCACGGGAGCTGGTCGGCTCGACCAAGGAACGGGCGGAGAATGTCATGATCGTCGACCTCCTCCGCAATGACCTGGGCAAGGTGGCCGAGTCGGGCAGCGTCGAAGTCCCCGATCTCTTCACCCGGGAGCGGTTTGAGACCCTCTGGCAGCTCACTTCCACTGTGACCGCGCGTGCGCGTCATGAGACGAGTCTGGTGGACGTACTCCGAGCCCTCTTCCCGTGCGGCTCGGTGACCGGGGCACCAAAGGCTCGAACCATGGCGCTGATCGCCGAGCTAGAACAGAGCCGCCGAGGCGTTTACTGCGGCGCGGTCGGAGTCGTGGCTCCCCCGGGCACATCCTTCCGAGCCCGCTTCAGTGTCGCCATCCGCACCGTGGTGGTGGACCGCTTGACTGGCGAAGCTGTATACGGCACCGGTGGGGGGATAACCTGGGACTCAATCCCGAGGGCTGAGCACGATGAGCTGGTTGCCAAGACCGCCATCCTCCACGCCATCCCAGAGGAATTCCAACTGCTGGAGACGATGGCGTTCCGGCCCGGAGATGATATTCGGAACCGCGGCTATCACATGGAGAGACTGACTGCGTCTGCTGAATACTTCGGGTTCCAGCTCGACCTTGTTCAGGTGAGCTCAGAGCTGTGCGACGCGCTGCGAGGCGTTCGGAGAGCTAGCCGCGTGCGGCTCCTGGTCGATCGTCGTGGTGTGGTCACGGTCGAGATAGCGCCGATGCCGCTGTCGGCGCAGGGAAAGATACGGTTGGCAGTGGATCTGGAGCCGGTGCGGTCTTCAGATGTCTGGCTCTATCACAAGACAACCCGCCGTGCTGACTACCGGACCCGGGCCGCGCGCCACCCAGACGTCGACGACGTGATCATGGTCAACGAGCGGGGCGAAGTCACGGAGTCGACCGTAGCCAACTTGGCCGTGCGGCTTGACGGTCGCTGGTACACCCCGCCGCTTGAGGCCGGCTGTCTTCCTGGAGTTGGTCGCCGCCTGGCCCTCGACTCAGGACGGCTCCAGGAGCGGGTCATCGGCCTCGAGGACTTGACCCGGGCCGAGGAGATCGCTCTGGTCAGTTCTCTGAGGGGCTGGCGCGCCGCCGGATTCGATTCGAGTCCGTCCGCCTAAACCAGACCTGAACGCCGGGGATGAGAATAGCCGGCGGTCTCGGCGTGCAGCTGCCTCCGGCGCAGCTCATCTGGACAGCCCGCTGGATTGGTCTCGTGCTTTTGGTCATGCTCTCCAACCTCCCAACGGATGGAGTCCCCGAGTGTCCTGGGCGGTTCACCCGGCTAACCCGAGGTCCCCCTGAAGTTCTCCAGTAACTGGACGGGCCTTCTGGTCCTCCCACCCGGGCAGGTTGCCACGGAGTCCCTACTGTCGACCCGGCGCTGTTGTCTGGCACGGCGTCGAGGAAAGTGATATCCTTTTAATATCATTTTATCGATGCCACTCTTCAGGAGAGATCATGAACCGGCCTGTCCAGCCTGAACCACACCCTGCGGCGACTCCGGTCGGCCAGTCGGGAACCCGCGTGAACATCAAGGAGCGGCAAGCGTGGGCCGTCAGCGGTTGGTTCGGCGTCCTGGTGATTGCTGCCTGCATCGTCGCGGTGATCTTGATTCTGCATACTTCAGCCAAGGGCGTCGCCGTAGTACCGATCCTGGTGGCCGTGGTCATCGTGTCCTCGCTGGTCATCGTGCAGCCCGGTCAGACCTGGGTCGTGCGATTCTTCGGTAGCTACGTCGGCACTGTTCGCAACGCCGGGCTGTCCTGGATCCTGCCCCTCACCATTCGGCGCAATGTGAGCATTCGGGTCAGGAACTTCGAAACGAACCACCTGAAGGTCAACGACGCTGATGGCAATCCCGTGGAGATCGCCGCCATCGTGGTCTGGCAGGTGGCCGATACCTCGCGCGCCATCTACGCCGTCGAAGACTACCTCGAATTCGTGCGTGTCCAGTCCGAGTCAGCCTTACGGCACGTGGCGACCACCCATCCTTACGACGACCCCGCAGGCAAAGGCCTATCTCTGCGCGGATCGACCGACGTCGTCGCCGGCGAGCTCGCTGAGGAAGTGGCCCAGCGCGTCGCCACGGCGGGAGTCGAGATCGTCGAAGTGCGCATCAGCCATCTTGCCTACGCTCCAGAGATCGCCCAGGCTATGCTACGACGGCAGCAGGCGAACGCCGTTGTCGCCGCTCGCACTCGTATCGTCGACGGCGCGGTCGGGATGGTTGAACTTGCACTCGCCGCGCTGAGTGAGCGCGGCATCGTCAACCTTGACGAGGAGCGCAAAGCGGCGATGGTAAGCAATCTGATGGTCGTACTTTGCAGTGACCAACCAGCTTCTCCGGTAGTCAACACCGGCACGCTTTACTCGTGATCCGTGAATGACCGCAAACAGGTACTGCTGAGAATCGACCCCTCTGTCCACGATGCCCTGGCCCGGTGGGCAGCTGATGAGTTCCGTAGTCTCAATGCCCAGGTCGAGATGGTGCTGCGCCACGCACTCGACGACGCGGGGCGAATGCCTAAGAGGGCTGGACCCATACCCAAGCGTGGTCGGCCACCGGCCGCTTGACCTCATACGCCGTGGCTCCTGGCGGAAGTTCAGATCGAGTCCGGGTGCGGTCCGCTCGGCATGGATAGGGTAGCCGCGATGACTAACCCTGGCGCCAGTTCGTACCGAGGGTAAAGCGAAGAGACCTTGAGGGCTACCCAGAGCATCCGTCGGCGGCAATGACCTGGGCCGCAGTCAGGTGGAAGTCCCATCCGTAATAGGTCGCTGCCACCGAATAGCCGTACACCAACTCTGCCGGCGTGAGACTTTCCTCGACCTGCTCTTTGCATAGATCACCCTCCACCTTGTGCAGACTGGCTGCGCGTCCCGCGGCCGAGACGTACTTGTCCGGAAACCAGGACTCGACGTTGAGGTCGCCATTGGGGCAGGTGATCGGAGGTGGCGAAGTGGACGACTGCGATCCGATCGAGCACTCGCCGACGACCGGCGGTACCCGTGCCCCGAGGAGCTCGGGCCGACTGGACGGGCCGCCGGTTCGGCGACTGCCGCAGACCCAGTGCCCGGATACGGTGTCGCCCTTGGGGAGCGACACTTGCAGGGAACCGGAACGGCCGGTGGAGGAGACCGAGAGAACGCCGCTGCCCTCCCCGAGCAGACCCTGCAGGCCGCTGACCGGTCCGAGGACGTCGGTATGGCTGGAAATACCCAATTGCGGGGCGACGGGACCGGTCTCAGTCACGCTGACTGTCGCGCTGGGCGCCGGTCGGTACTCAACGAAGCTGTAGCGCCTGCCTGCGTGCAACCCCCGCAATTGGATGGTCGCTGCCTCGGGGCCGAAGGCGCCCCGGATGGTCACCGCCGCTCCATCTGATTGGCAGCTGGTCGTCAGCGGGGGCCCGACCAGACCGTGGCCGTACCAGATGCTGGACGTGAGTGAAATGGAAGTCTCGGTGGCCGTCGTGAGAGTCCGCCCTTCGGTCGCGGAGCGCCCGCAGTCGACCACGAGGCTGGCGAGGAGCAGGCAAGTTCCCCCTACCGCCCAGGGTAGAAGTCCCAAGCCTCGGCCTCTAGACATGACCTGCCTCCGGCCGGAATCTTAGTCCCTGTTGTGCTGTCCACGTAGGCGCGCCGCCAGCTTACACAGTCCGCTGCCCGCCTCCGCTGGCCCCGCGTTACAGGACAGATCCCATTCAGCTGCTTTGAACGGAGGGCCGATTCGGCTATTGCGCCTCTGCCAGCGCCTTTAGAGTCTCCGCAGCCGCTTCGAACTGCTTCTTGGTGACACGGACCGTCACCGCTTCAGCGAGCTTGAAGAAGCCCTTGCTCTCGCCCCTTACCTCAGTAGTCAGCGTTGTCGTCCCATCCACCGATTCCAGGGTGTAACTGACTTCAAGATAAAAGGGGCCGGAAGTGGTCTTGGTGGCGAACCTGTGGTTGGCCTCGAATTCGGTGATCTCGACGGAAGTTTCGAAATCCCGCCCCAGCAACTTGCCAACGAGGGTCGCGGTGCTACCGACTGCCAGCGGACCGTCGCTGGTTTTACGTGTCTGGGTCAGACCGACACTCCAATCGGGATACCCGTCAAAGTTCTCGAAAAACGCGAAGACCCGCTCAGCTGGACTATCGATCACGGTCCTGATCTCGAACTCGTTCATCCCTGCACCCCTCCATGCTTGGACCACCTCAGCAAGTGGCTAGCCGCATTTTAGATGCAATTCGCCGCTCCGAGAAGTGGCTCTCTGCGCACGGCTGCCGCCCGGGAGGGTCTGAGAGCCGATTTTTTACAATTTCTGATCTCAAGCGAACCGGAGCGTGAGATCAGGTCACGAGCCAAGTCGTCCGGAGTGAGACGGGCCGACTCGCAAGCTACTGCCTTGGGAACTTCAGCGCACCGCCTTTTTCACAAGCGCTGTGATCTTTGCCTCTTCGGTCGCAGTCAACTCAATGAGCGCGTACGAATTAGGCCACATGGCGCCGTCATCGAGGTTCGCCTTGTCGGTGAAGCCAAGCGTCTGGTATCTGGCTTTGAACTTCCCTGCGTTTTGGAAGAAGCAGATGACATTGCCTTCCTTGGTGTACGCGGGCATTCCGTACCAGGTTTTCGGTGCGAGGTCCGGTGCTGCGGCGTTGATCAGGGCGTGGAGCTTCTTGGCCATGGCGCGATCCGGTTCCTGCATCTTCGCGATCGCGGCGAGCAAGTCCGTTTCCCCATCCGACTTGGCCGCCTCCGCCTTCAGTTCCCGTGCGCGCTCGCGCATCGCGGCTTTTTCCTCGACAGTGAATCCCTGGGAAGTGCTGCCGTCCGTGCTGGTGCGTTTCGCCGATCTCGGCTTGGTCTTGGTTGCGGTTTTGGTCGGGGCCATGGTTCGCGCTCCTGTCTGACAGTTGATGGATATGATGTTGACTATATTACTCAGCCGGAACCAATCATCCGTCGACATCACGGTCCAGCGAGGAACGCGCCCCCTGGCCGGGAGGCGCCGCGGCACTGTTGGGCACCTCGAGAGTCCGGGAGCGCGAATCTCTCGTGGCAGGGGAGGAGACTCCGTCCGTCTCTGCTTTGACCCCGCGCTCATCCCCAAAGGGCCCGGGTCTCGTGCTACTCGGGCGACGCGTGCCGTAGCCGCGTCGTGCTGCTCGTCGGATGCGGTAGGGCAGTGCCGACGGTGGGTTACCTCGGCGTTCCTGACGCCAACCGAGTTTTGCTTGGAGTCTACGTCAGGCTACAGGCTGGAGATGAGTACGTTCGTATTCATCCCAGGCGGTTTGGGCGGTGGGATCAGTGGCGCCGCCGATGGGTGATGGAGAAGTATCCGTTGCTCCAGCCATCCAGGATCCTCATGGATTCTAGGTCCATCGCCCTGGGGCAGTTGAGGAGCCCAGAATGGGCGGTCGGGCTCGCCCCTGATGCTTCTCTCCGACTCCTTGGCAATGGTGCCGGTGAGCTCCCAGTGGTGAGGCGTCGTGACCGAGTAGACGAAGAGTACTGTCGCCCCGGGTCGCCGAGTGCGCTTGGCCACACTACCTAGGATTGGCCTAGGGCCGCGTTCGACTGATGGCGATCATGTCGGTGCCGGCTGATCGACCGCGGTCGAGGGCTGCTCATGACGGGCGCGGAAGTCCTTGCTTCGGATCAGCGCCAAAGCGCAGACAGCGCCCACGAGCGCGACTGCGCCGGTCACTACTGCCAGCTCATCCACTCCGCTGGCGAAGCTGGAGCGGATAGCCTCCCCAAGCTGGCCGCGCAGGGCCGGAGGTACCCCGGCGATCGCCTGTTTGACCTCTCCCTGGCGCACCAGGACCACTATCTGGGAGGCATGTCGGGCGAGCGCGGGGACCGATGACAGACCTCTCTCCAGGCTGCCCCGGAACGAGCCGGCGAAGATCGAACCCAGCGCGGCGATGGCGGTGGCGAAGCCGATTTGACGAAAGGTGGAGTTGATCCCTGACGCCATTCCCGCGCGGGCCGGTAACACGACTCCTATCGCGGTGGAGGCAAGCGGAGGGTTGACGAGTCCCGAGCCGATGCCCGCGACAGCGAACCCGGGAAGGAGATGGGTCCACGAACTGGCGCCATTCAGTCCGGTCATGAGCAGCAATCCGACCCCGACCAAACACAACCCGGGGCCGATCAGCCAGCGGACGGGGACGCGCTCACTGAGCCGCCCGCTGACTGCGGACGCGAGGAACATCCCGCCGGTGCTGACCAGTAATCGAAGTCCGGTTGCAAGCGCGGAGTAGCCCAGGACGTCTTGGAGGTAAAGCACCAAGTACAGGAACATGGCGAACAGCGAGCCGTTCATAGCGAACGCCGCGATCAGTCCCCCGGAAAACGTGGGTGTGCGAAACAGCGAAAGGTCGAACATGGGATGAGCACTTCGAACTTCAGCGAACACGAAGCACGAGAGCAAGAGGCCGGCCGCTACCAAGCAGGTGACCACTCCGGGGTCCCCCCAGCTCGTCTCGCTCGCGCGGATGAGCCCGTATATGAGCCCCACCAGCCCCGCTGTGAACAGCCCGAACCCCAACCAGTCCGGCCGGCCCGGCCTGGCTACCCGGGATTCATCGACCCGCCACAGCGTCACCAGGAGGGCGGCAACTCCGACCGGGACATTGACCAGGAAGATGCCCCGCCAGCTGATCCCTGTGGTGATAGCGCCTCCGAGGATCGGCCCCAGGGACACCGCCACACCGGTGATCGCCCCCCAGATCCCGAACGCAACCCCACGGTCCTTGCCGCGGAAGCTGTCACCGAGGAGCGCCAGCGAAGTGGCGAACATGATGGCGCCGCCCACCCCCTGGCCGCTCCGACTGAGGATCAGCATCAGGGGCGACTGGGCAAGGCCGCAGGTCAATGAGCCGAGGGTGAATACGCAAATCCCTATCGCGAAGAGCAGGCGTCGCCCGTAGCGGTCGGCGAGTACCCCGGCTGTGAGCAGCAGAGAGGCGAGGGTGAGCGCGTAGGCGTCGACCACCCACTGGACGTCGCTGAAGCTTGCGTGCAGGGAAGTCTGTACCTGAGGAAGAGCGACGATCACGATGGTCACGTCCAGCAGCAGCATGAAGGTGCCGGTGCAGACCGCGAGCAGCGTCCACCACTTCCTGTCGATCGTCACGGCTCCTGGTGTCTACCCACCGCTACCGATAGGTCTATCTGGGGGTCTGCCCGAGGACACCCGGGCCATGGTTGGGTAGCTGGACGACTGAGGCATGGCCCCGATTGTCACCGTTTCCTTCGATCCCCCGCACGGGCACAGCCCGCACTTCGCCTACCGCCTGTTTTCAGGCTCAGATGGACCCGTAGTCCGCCCAGTTCCCCCAACCAGCCACGATACCTGGTGGGTGCCACGGTGCTCTACCTCTAGCTGATGATCGAGAGACCCTACCTGCCATGATCGTCGCTTGGACTGGCTCTTGTCCCGCTGATCGCGTCCGATCAGACAGACGGGCATCGGACTGAAGAGAAACGCCCCGGCGACCCAGCCGGAGCGTCTCCGCCAGAACCTGCCGTTGTTCGGATCATTGTTCGGCGTGCTGGCCGTTCGGGTAGGGAGGCGCGCGGTCAGGTAGCGGTCCACGCTGCCAGGGCGTGCCCAAGAAAGGAAGAAGTGCGAAGTCGCCACCGATGAAGCCAGCCACGCGCCACGCGAGGATCAGGAGCAGTTCCAAGAACAGCAGAATTGGGTTGATACTGACGGCACCAGCGAGCATGTAGTTCATGTTCATGAAGGCGCCGCTGAATGCGGCGATTCCGGTAAATATGCCCAGGATCAGCCCGATGCCGCAGGCCAGCTCGCCGCATGTGATGACGTAGGACCAACCGACGACGTGGGAGAGCACTATGTCCTTGAGTAGCGTCGCGTACCAGCCCTGCACGCTGGCATGGGCTCCGGCCGCCTGACCGATCGAGCCACTCACGAACCCCTTCAGTCCGACCCCCGCCGTGGATCCGACCCACCCTGGACCTTGGATCTTCTCGATCGCAGCGCTGACCCACTGCCACCCCACATATACCCGGACGATCAGCCACAGCCAGCTCAGTCGAGTGTCGGCAAATAGAAACCGCGCGAACCTTGGTTCCGGGATTTGGGTTGGAGCACCTGCCCGTCTGATCATCTTCGTGAAAATCCCCGTCGCCATCTCCATAACCTCCGCGGGCCTTCGGTCCCGCTCACCGGTTGGCTGCAATCACCAACTGGATTCATCTTCGGGCGATAAGGAGCTGGGGCGAAGGATGCTACCGCGCGAAGCTCGGGGGGTGAATACACCTACTGGTGCGGGCGGAGTCGCGGTAGCGGATTCGGCCGAACGGCGGGCTCCCAGCTGCAGCTGCGCCTAGCCATAGAGCAGAGGAAGGCGCTCGCACAGAGCTAGCTCAGGCCCCGTTATACATAAGCGCCAAACCGCTGGGCACACGGCGGCGAGAGAACCACCGGTCAAACCGCACACACCAGAAAGCCCGCCGCCAGCTTGACGTGGCTGACGACGGGCGGCGACGGGCGGTTTTCAATCCGCGGCTGCCGTCACTATGCCGGCCATGTATCCGCTCAGGCCCATCGGAGCGCC
>JBARIA010000008.1:0-2184 GCA_049799515.1 Candidatus Dormiibacterota bacterium
GCTCTGCACCTGACCGTACTTGACGATCTGGCCGGCGATGTTGGCAACCGTGGTGCTGGGTATGGCGAATCCGATCCCCGAGGCCTCGGACCCACCGAGCTGCTCATCGACCGCGGCCAGGGTGGGGATCCCCACCACCTGTCCCTCCAGATCCACCAGGGCGCCGCCGCTGTTGCCGGGGTTGATCGGGGCGGAGGTCTGGATCACGTCAGCGAGGGTGACCCCGTTCGGCTCGCTAACAGTGCGCCCGACCGCGCTGATGATCCCGTCGGTGGCGCTGCTCTGGAAGCCGAGTGGGTTGCCGATCGCCAGCACAATGTCGCCGACCGCCAGCTGAGAGGAGTCCGCGAAAGTGGCTGGCTTGAGTCCAGTGGCACTGATGTGGATGACCGCGAGGTCATCCGGTGAGAAGTTGTTGACCAGAGTCCCGGGGTATTCCTTGCCATTCGCCAGAGTGACCTCGAAGGTCTTGTAGCCATCGGCGACGTGATTGTTGGTCACGATGTCGCCCTGAGTGTTGAAGATGATCCCCGAGCCCAGGTCGACCTTGGTGGAGATCTGCACCACCGAGGGGCTGACCTCCTTGTAGAGGTCCACATAGGCCTGCTGGAGCACCAGCAGCGACTGCGAGAGTGCGGTCGGTGAGATCTTGGTGGCGGGGATCTTGGCCACCTTGGGTACGGCCCCCCCGGTTGCCGGGGTCGAACAGCTCGCCAGAACGACGCTCAGCGCCAGGAGTGCGGGCACGGCGCCCCAGGTCAGCCGTCTCATGAGTACCTCACTCTGAATCCCAGCCCCTGACTCGGGCAACATTCCACTTGCGCTTGGCGGCTCGGCTGGGCCAGTCGACTCCCACCTGGGGATAAGGTAGCGCAGCCGTGTCACGAGCGGCTAACGGGCATCTGGGAGGGTCGGAGATGGCGGAAGGCTTGGTGCGGGCGGACTTCGCCGGCGGGGTCGCCTGGCTGCGGCTGGATTCTCCCGGCAACCGCAACGCCCTCTCGGCGGCCCTGCTGGCCGACCTGACCCGGGAGATTGAGAAGGCCCAGGGGAATCCGGAGATCCGGGTGCTGGTGCTCGGCCACACCGGACCCGTCTTCTGCTCGGGGGCGGACCTCCGCGAGCAGACGGCGGGCCTCTCGGAGGGCCGGCCCGCCCCCGGGGTGGGAGCGCTGGCTCCCCTCTTCCAGCAGATCCTGGACTGCCCCAAGCCGGTGGTCTGCGCGGTGGGCGGCGCCGCCCGCGCCGGCGGCCTGGGACTGGTCGCCGCCTGCGACATTGCGATCGCCGCCGAGTCGGTGACCTTCGCTACTGGGGAGGTCCGGCTGGGGGTGGCACCGGCAGTTCTCTCGGTGGTAGTGCTGCCCAAGGTCGGGCGAAGCGCGGCGGCCCGGCTCTTCCTGACCGGAGCCACCATCGGAGCCTCTGAAGCGCAGGCGATCGGCCTGGTGTCTCAGGTGGTCTCCGATCCGGAGCTGGGAAAGGCGGTGGAGCTGGTGGTGGGACAGCTGTTGCTGGCCCACCCCAACGCCCTGGCCACTACCAAGCGGATCCTCAGGGAGGTACCCGATCTGTCTCGGGGAGATGCCTTCAGGGCCATGGTCGAGCTCTCGGCCAGGCTCTTCTCAAGCCCCGAGGCCCACGAGGGGATGGCAGCATTCCTGGAGCGGCGCCCTCCCAGCTGGGCGCCTCCGCCCGAGCCGGTATAGCTGGCCCGACTCAGCTCGGGCGGCCACCGTTGACGTAGATTACCTGGCCACTGACATAGGCGGCGTCATCGGAGCAGAGGAAGGCGATCACCGCAGCGATGTCCTCCGGCTGCCCCAGACGTCCCAGCGGAATGCGTCCCGCCGCCTCCTTCCAGAAGTCCTCCAGGGAGACGTGCAACCGCTCGGCCACAGCCCTGGTCATGGCGGTGTCGACGAATCCGGGAGCCACTGAATTAACGTTGATCTGGTACGGCCCGAGCTCCAGCGCCAGGGTCTTGGTCAGCCCCTGCAAGCCCGCCTTGGCGGTCGCGTAGTTGGCCTGGCCGCGGTTGCCAAGAGCCGAGGTGGAGGAGAGGAAAACCATCTTCCCTCGCTTGCGGGAGACCATGTTGCGGGAGACCGCCCGGGCGCACAGGAAGGCGCCCCTGGTGTGGACCTGGATCACCTGGTCCCACTCCGCCAGGGTCATCTTGTG
>JBARIA010000009.1:0-22846 GCA_049799515.1 Candidatus Dormiibacterota bacterium
GGGGTGGGTGGGGGTCGGTCGGAGGGCCCATCCGGGCCGAGTTGGGTTAGCCGAGTTGAAGGTCACGCCTATCTACTGATGTCCTCGGCGTCATCGCGTTCGTCGCGTTCCAGGTTGATTCCCAGGCCCAGTGGCATGTCGGGCATGTCATCCTCCGTGAACACGATTTGCTCCTCGTTCTCGGACATGATCTCCACGCCGAGAGCCAGGCCCTCCAACTCCTTGACCAGCACTCGGAACGATTCCGGGATCCCGGCGTCGAGGGTGTTGTCGCCTTTGACGATCGCCTCGTAGGCCTTGACCCGGCCCACGATGTCATCGGATTTGATGGTCAGAATCTCCTGGAGGATGTGGCTGGCCCCATAGGCCTCCAGGGCCCACACCTCCATCTCCCCGAAGCGCTGGCCTCCGAACTGGGCCTTGCCCCCCAGCGGCTGCTGGGTGACCAGGCTGTAGGGGCCGGTGCTCCGGGCATGGATCTTGTCCTCGACCAGGTGGGCAAGCTTCATCATGTAGATGATTCCAACCGTCACCGGCTGGTCGAAGGCCTCCCCGGAGCGGCCGTCACGAAGCATGACCTTGCCATCTCGGGGCAGGCCCGCCCGCTCCAGCTCGTCCTCGATCTGGGCCTCGGAGGCTCCGTCGAACACCGGCGTCGCCACCTTGATCCCCAGCGCCTCGGCGGCCCAACCCAGATGGGTCTCCAGGACCTGGCCCAGGTTCATCCGGCTGGGGACCCCGAGGGGGTTGAGCACGATCTCGACCGGGGTCCCGTCGGGCAGGAACGGCAGATCCTCGATCGGCAGAATCCGGGCGATCACGCCCTTGTTGCCGTGGCGGCCGGCCATCTTGTCGCCCTGGCTGATCTTTCGCTTCTGGGCAACGTAGATCCGGATCAGCTCGTTGACTCCCGCCGGCAGCTCGTCCTTGTTGGAGCGGCTGAACTTCTTGACGTCCACGACCACGCCGCGTTCCCCGTGGGGTACCCGCAAAGAGCTGTCCCGGACCTCCTTGGCCTTCTCCCCGAAGATGGCCCGCAAGAGGCGCTCTTCGGCGGAGAGCTCGGACTCCCCTTTGGGGGTGGTCTTGCCCACCAGGATGTCGCCCGGGGCGACCTCGGCACCAACGTAGACTATGCCCCGCTCGTCGAGGTTGCGCAGGCTCTCCTCGCCGACGTTGGGGAGTTCTCGGGTCACCTCCTCGGGACCGAGCTTGGTCTCGCGGACCTCGACCTCGAACTCCTCGATGTGGATGGAGGTGTACTTGTCCTCCCGCACCACCGATTCGCTGATCAGGATGGCGTCCTCGTAGTTGTATCCCTCCCAGGGCATGAAGGCGACCAGCACGTTCTGGCCCAGGGCCAGCTCGCCTCGGTCGGTGGAAGGTCCATCGGCGAGGACGGTGCCGGCCTCGACACGGTCCCCAGGGCTGACCACGATCCGCTGACTGAGGCAGGTGCCCTGGTTGCTGCGCACAAACTTGTGGACCCCGTACCAGACCTCGGGCCCCTTGCCGTCCGGCTGGAAGAGGATGCCCAGCCCGGAGTCCTGACCGCTGCGGACAATCTGGACCGAGTCCGAGGTGATGTCGCGGATCGGGACGTTGACCCCGACCACGGTTCCTGCGGTCTTGGCCACGATCAACTCGCCGCTGTCCTTGGCCGCGTAGACCTCCATGCCCGTGCCCACCACCGGCGAGTCGGTGGTGATCAGAGGCACCGCCTGCCGCTGCATGTTCGAGCCCATCAGGGCCCGGTTGGCGTCGTCATGCTCCAGGAAGGGGATCATCGCAGTCGCCACCGAGACGGTCTGCTTGGGCGACACGTCGACCCAGTCCACCTCGGTCACCGGCACATCCTTGAAGGTGTGCCTGGTCCGGGCCGGGGTGTGGGTGACCAGGAAGTCTCCCTCAGTCGAGACTGGGGCGTTGGCCTGGGCCACTGTGTACTTGTCCTCCTCATCAGCCGAGAGGAACTGAATCTCGGTGCTGACCCAGGGCGCGATCTCGATCCGCTCGACCTTGCCCTTCTCCAGCTTCTTGACGGCGGTGGCGTCGAGCCTGGTTCCGGCCGCGATCCCGGCCGCCGCCTCGTTGAGCACCCGACCTTCGAGCAGCGCCCGGTCTCCCTGTACCTCGAGCTGCCGATAGACCCGCCGGAATGGGGTCTCGATGAAGCCGAAGTCGTTGACCCTGGCGAAGGTCGCCAGGGAGCCCATCAGGCCGATGTTCGGTCCCTCGGGAGTCTCGATCGGGCAGATCCGGCCGTAGTGGCTGTGGTGGACGTCCCGGACCACCATCCCGGCCCGTTCCCTGGAGAGACCGCCAGGTCCCAGCGCCGAGAGCCGGCGCTTGTGGGTCAGCTCGGAGAGGGGGTTGGTCTGGTCCATGAACTGCGAGAGCTGGCTGGAGCCGAAGAACTCCTTGATCGCCGCCACCACCGGACGGGCGTTGATCAGCGAGGCCGCGGTCACCGTGGTGGCGTCGCAGATCGTCATCCGCTCTTTGATGATCCGCTCCATTCGAAGCAGCCCGGTACGGAACTGGTTCTGCAGCAGCTCGCCCACCGCTCGGACCCGGCGGTTGCCCAGGTGGTCGATGTCATCCGGCTCGCCCTGTCCGTTATTGAGCTGGATCAGCCGCCGCATTATGTTGATGAAGTCCTCGTGGGCGAGCACCCGCAGCTCCCGCTCCTCGGCGCGGCGGCGGGCCTCCGCCTCGGGGATCCCCAGCCGCTTGTCCAGCTTGAAGCGACCGACTCGGCCCAGGTCGAAGCGCCGGGGGTTGAAGAACAGGGCCTGCAACAGGTTGCGGGCGTTCTCCACCGTGGGCGGGTCACCCGGCCTGATCTTGCGGTACAGCTCGATCAGGGCCTCGTTGACGTCGTGGCTGGGGTCCTTCTCCAAGGTGGCGTCGACGTACTTGTGCTCCGGGTCGACGTCGACGTCCTGGAAGAAGTGGCGGATGTCGTCGTCACTGGGGTAGCCCAAAGCCCGGATCAGAGTGGTCGCCTGGAACTTGCGCTTGCGGTCGATCTTGGCCGTGAGCACGTCCTTGTTGGAAGTCTCGATCTCCAGCCAGGCACCCCGGTTGGGGATGTACTTGACCGCGTAGAGGGGACGGCCGGTGACCGGGTGCTCGGGACCGGCAGTGAAGTAGACCCCTGGGGACCGGACCAGTTGACTGACCACCACCCGCTCGGTGCCGTTGACCAGGAACGTTCCCTGCTCGGTCATCATCGGGAAGTCGCCCAGGTAGACCTCGGACTCCTTAATCTCGCCAGCGTTCTCGCCGGTCTTTATGTGGAGCCGGGTCATGATCCGCAGCGGAGCCGCGAAGGTCATGTCCCGGTTGCGGCACTCCTCCTGGTCGAACTTGGGCTCACCGAAGCTGTAGTCGAGGAACCGCAGTTCGTAGTTCTTGCCGGTGTAGTCGGTGATCGGATTGATCTCGTCGAAGAGCTCGCGCAGGCCTGACTCCACGAACCAGCGAAAGGAATTCAGCTGGGTTTCGATCAGGTTGCCCACCTCGAGCATCTCGGGAATCGTCCCGTAGCTGAGGCGTGCGGGCGCGGCAGGCAAGGCAGCACGAACTGGGGGCATGGGCTAAAGTTCTCCAGGCAAGCGCAAACATAAGGTGAACTTCACAGGTGGCGGAACAGAAATGTTACCACATGTGCGACCGGCGCTCTCGGGACCGTTTGCCCCGCCCAGCCCCCTTCAGGGGGCGCCTGGGCCACTACTTGATTTCAGCTGATGCGCCAGCCTCCGTGATCTTCTTGGCGACCGCCTCGGCCTCCTCCCGGGTGACCCCTTCCTTGACCGGCTTGGGAGCTCCGTCAACCACGTCCTTGGCCTCCTTCAGGCCCAGCCCGGTGATCTCCCGGACCGCCTTGATGGCCGCGATCTTCTGGTCGCCGGCCGCGGTCAGGATGACCGTGAACTCGGTCTGCTCCTCCACCACCGCCTCACCAGCTGGAGCCGCCGCCACCGCCACCGCTGCCGGCGCCGCGGCAGTGATGCCGTAGGTCTCCTCAATCTTCTTCTTGGCGTTCACCAGGTCGAGGACCGTCCAGGACCCCAGCGACTCCACGAAATCCTCCACGCTCACCTTGGCCATCTCTGCTTCTCCTTCAGCTCTGCTTCAATTTCTCTTGACTGGTCTGGTCGTCACGCGGCGGCCGCCCCGCCCACGGCTTGCGCTTGAGCATCGAGCAGCCCGACCAGGTCACTGCTCGGTCTGTCCAGCAACCCGGCGAGTTGGGTGGCCGGGGCCTCCAGTACCGCAAGCAGCTGGGCGATCAGAACGTCCCGGGGCGGGAGGTCGGCCAGCTGACGCACCTCGGCCGGGTTCAGGATCTGGCCCTCGGCGATACCACCTCGCACCATCTCCAAGCGCCGGTTGGCCCGGGCATAGTCGATCAGCAAGCGCGCCGGCGCCGAGATGTCCTCGTAGCTGATCGCGATGGCGGTGGGGCCGACCAACTGGGGGGTGAGCTCGCTGAGCCCGGCCTGATCCCCAGCCCGTCGGGCCAGGGTGTTCTTCAGCACCAGGTAGTCAACCCCCGCCTCCCGCAAGGAGGCCCTCAGCTCCTCCAGCTGGGCGACGCTGAGCCCGCGATAGTCGCTGAGGACAGCGCTACGCATCCGACCCAGCTTCTCGGCCAGCTCAGCGACCTGGTGCTGCTTGGCCTCAGGGATCACGGCCGCCCCCCGGCGGCCCTCCTCACTCATCCTTGCCTATACCTCCCGGCTGTGGGGAGTCCAGGGCCAGGCGGCGACGATCCGACCACCTGAGGCAGTCGTCCAGTCGTTCACCTGCGCGGGGTGGGGCTTTTGAGCAGCTAGTGCCCCCGCGGTCTTGGGCTCCGTCGAGTCATGCTGTTCCGAACGGACGCTGAGTATACCGGCCGGCGTCCCTCGGCTAGTTGGAGCTGAGCCGCCCAGCCAGCACCGGGTCGAGCTTGACGCTGGGGCCGATCGAGGGGGCCAGGTAGGCGGCCCTGATGTAGGCGCCCTTGGCGGCCGAAGGCTTGGCCTTGACGATCGCTTCCAGCATGGCGGAGAGGTTCTCCAAGAGCGCCTCATCCTCGAAGCTGGTCTTGCCGACCGGAACATGGATGATCCCGTAGCGATCAACCCGGAACTCGACCCGGCCCGCCTGCACGTCGCGGATCGCCCGGGCGATGTCGAAGGTGACGGTGCCGGCCTTGGGGTTGGGCATCAGGCCCCGCGGTCCCAGGACCTTGCCCAGCTTGCCCACCGAGCCCATCAGATCAGGGGTGGCCAGGGCCACGTCGAAGTCCAAGAATCCCTCCTGGACCCGCTTGACCAGGTCCTCGGCGCCGATGATCTCGGCACCGGCCTCTCGGGCCTCGCGCTCCTTCTCTCCCTGGGCGAAGACCACAATCCGGCGCACCTTGCCAGTCCCATGCGGCAGTACCACACTGCCGCGGACCATCTGGTCGGCGTGGCGAGGGTCCACCCCGAGCCTGGCATGGAGCTCAACTGTCCCGGGGAAGCGCGAGGTATTCACCGCTTTGACCAGGCGGACCCCCTCCTTGGGGTCGACCAGTTCGTTCTCCTCCAGAAGCTTCAGCGCGGCCATGTACTTCTTGCCGTGTCGTGCCGTCATGGCGGTCCTCCCGTGGTTCGAACGAACGCCCAGGGCGTTCTCCCACAGCTGATTGCTGGCTACTTGGCTACTTTGACACCCATCGAGCGGGCGGTCCCTTCGACCATCTTGGCCGCAGCCTCCAGCTCGGTGGCGTTGACGTCGGGAAGCTTAGTCCTGGCGATGGCCAGGGTCTGCTCTCTGGTCAGCTCCCCGGCCTCCTCCAGAGGTGGCTTCGCCGAGCCCTTCTCGATGCCTAGCGCCTTCTTGATCAGGTCGGTGGTCGGAGGGGTCTTGGTGATGAAGGTGAAGGTCCGGTCCTCGAAGATGGTGATCTCGGCAGGGATCACCAGCCCGGCCTGGGACTCGGTCTGCTCGTTATAGGAGCGGCAGAACTCCATGATGTTCACCTGGTGCTGGCCCAGCGCCGGCCCGATCGGGTAACCCGGGGTCGCCTTGCCCGCCTCGATGTTGAGGCGGAGCACCGCCTTGACCTTCTTTTTGCCCACGCTTGAGTACTCCTAACGCAGCCGCTCGACCTGGAGCAAGTCGAGCTCGACCGGGGTCTCCCGCCCGAACATGTTGACCATCACCTTGAGCTTGCCCTTGTCGGGGTTGATCTCCCCCACCTTGCCATGGAAGTCTGTGAAGGGGCCGTCGACGACCCGGACCGAGTCGCCCACGTTGAACTCCACCTGGACCCTGGTCTGGGCCTCCTTCTCCACCTGGTGCAGGATGACCCGCACCTCGGACTCCTGGAGGGGAACCGGGCGGGTGCCGGACCCTACAAAGCTGGTCACCCCGGGGGTGTTTCGGACCACGTACCAGGATTCGTCGGACATCACCATCTGGACCAGGATGTAGCCTGGGAAGATTCGCTTGGCGACATGCCGGCGCTGGCCATCTTTGATCTCGATGACGTCCTCGGTGGGAACCATCACGTCGAAGATCTTGTCGTGCATGTCCATCGACTCAACCCGCTTCAGCAGGTTTGCCTTGACCTTCTCCTCGTGCCCGGAGTAGGCATGGATCACATACCAGCTGGCTGATTCGACGGCTTCGGTCGTTTTCGCAACGCTCACTTCGGGGCTCCCAATCGGTTCATTCTGCGGTCTAAGGGCTGGCGGTCGGGGTCGCGGTCGGAGTCGCCGTCGGGGTCGCCGTCGGGGCGGGGGTCGCGGTCACCGCCGGGGTAGCGGCTGCGGTTACCGTTGTGGTGTAAAGAGGCTTGAGCATCGAGGTCAGTCCGAAGTCCAAGAGGCCCAGAAACGCCCCCAGCAGGACCACGGTGACGATCACCACGCCGGTCATCTGCCGTAGCTCCGGCCAGGTCGGCCAGACCGTCTTGCGCAGCTCGCTCCACACCTCGCGGAGATAGCCGCTCTCGCTGGACTCCGGCCGGTCCCCCCCGGCGACATTCGCCAAATCTAGCTCCTTTGCGCCTATCCCAGGTGCCTGCAGGGGCGACACGACTCGAACGTGCGACCTGCGGTTTTGGAGACCGCTGCTCTACCAGCTGAGCTACGCCCCTTTGAGTCCCGGTGGAGGCCCCTACTTGGTCTCGCGATGCGCCGTGTGCTGGCGACAGCGTCGGCAGTACTTGCGCAACTCCACCCGGTCAGGGTCGTTCCGCTTGTTCTTCTGGGTGGTGTAGTTGCGCTCATGGCACTGACCGCACTGCAGGGTGATGATGGTCGCGGGCAAGGTCAAAGTCTCCAGACAAAAACGCCCGGCCGAGCCGAGCTGGGCTGAGTATAGCCTCCGACCATGAACCGGTCAAACCAAAGGGACCGCTCTGGTCCAGATCTGGTCGGCTCCTCACTTTCCCAGGCGGCCGGGTTCAACTCCCGGGGGAGCCGCTACTCCCGAGCGGCTGGCGGCCAAGGTCTCCAGATCCCGAGCGGGCGACACACCCTCGAGCTGGGCACTTGCACGTGCCCCAACCTGGGCCTGACCCCCAATTAGGGAGTGGTCTGGCGGTGTTCCCCGTCAGAGGGCAAGTCGACGGGCAAGCCAGCTCGAATCAGGAGGAACTGGGGGTCGCCGCCTCGGGCGCGCTACTGAAGATGAACCGTTGGTAAACCAGGAACTTGGCTATCCAGAGCGCTGCCACGGTGACGATGTAGGCAGTGCCGACCACGATCACATGAGCCGAGTGACCGGCGGGAGCGTGGGCACCGGCCAGACTGGTGCCGGCGGTAGTGACGATCAGGCTGACCGCCGAGGTAGCCCAGTAGAGGCCCATCTGACGGGCCGCCCCACGGCGATCCGCCTCGGGCCAGATCCAGTAGCGGCTGAGTAGGTATGACGGAACGGTGCCGACCAGGTTGGCAATCAGCGATGACCCGGTCGCCCCCAGGAAGCCGCTGGCATAGAGGGCCAGCAGGGTTAGCTCGCTGATCCCGGTAGTTACCCCGGAGGTCAGCGCGTACCGCAGTACCTTGTTGATCCGGGGCCGAGCGATGACGCCGCGGGTCCGACGGACCATCGAACCGGGAAAGGTCCCGACGCTCTTGGTGGGGGAAGCTAACCCGCCAGCGACCGGGTGCGCCTTCTCCGCACCCGGAAGCACGTCAGTACCTCGCAATGTCACCTCCCCAGACTCTCATATCGACCTGTGAGCTTCCTGGTACCAATCTGAGAATCGCCCAAGTCCAGCACCAGACGCGTTCCCTACCTTAGCCAGCCCGGGCCGCCCGAGGCGAGGCCATCGATGGTTCTCGGGCGAGATAGTACTTCGGACAGCTCCTGGGGCAGATCCGGAGGAAGCAGCCGTCGGTCGAAGCATCGGGGATGCAACCGGTATTGCTCCCACGGGTGTCCTTTGGCGGAACTGGCGGTTGGGCGGGATGGTGACGGGTCACCTGGCTGGGTGCGCGACCTGGCCAAGGGATTGCTGCGGAGGGCCGGAGCCCGGGTGAATCCGCTGACTCTGCCGGGATCTGCTGATCTGTGCTTTTCCGCCGCCCGAAACCTGGGCTTGCAGGAACTCGCAGGGAGTTCTGATGAGATCTCTCTAGACTCCCTCTAGTGGTCCAACAAGGTCGCGGCCCGCACCCAGGGTCGCATGGCGCAACCCCGGTGCGATCCCCGACCAGCACGGATCCCAATCTCCTCGACGCTGAGTGCGGCTGGCGCTAGAGGTGGAGATAGCCGATGACTGCGAGGGCCGGTTCGCCGGTGGCCGCCGTGGCTACTAAGGGAGGCACGGTCGGCAGGCGGGGGACCATCAACCGGGCCATGGTTCGGCGGACTCGGCCGATGCTGGTTCCGCTCATCGGCGAGCGGGCATTCAAATGCTGTTGGCGTGCCCAGTACTTTGCCAAGTCCCTAGTCCTTCCGTTGTTGGTCGGGGTGGGGACGGTGATCGGAGCGGGGTACAGCAAGGGAACCCTGCAGATTGCCTTGGCCAGCATTTGGGGATTTTGCGTCCTGTACTGCCTGGTCGGCATCCCCTTCCTTTTCGTCTCGACGAAAAGGTCGGCCCGCCTGGCCAGTAGAAAGCTCAGCGCCGAGCTTGGATATTCGATCCGGATTCGTGGCGAAGGGGCAGTGTTGGATGTCGATACCTGGAAGCGGCAGATCGACTGGGCCATGCAGCGGTACCGGGACGCTCATCCGGGAGGCTGACCGGGCCCGGGCTTCGGGTCTGCTCACGGGTCAGTTGATCCGCATCCTGGGACGATCCGCGGTGAGAGGCACCTGGAACTCAATCCTCGGGCTCACCACCATCGCGGTGAGCCGACGGTTGGCGGATGCAGCTTCCGGCTAGTTCCGCGACCGGCGAAGGGCGGGGCGAACCGACCACCTCCCGGCCCATAATTGGAGGGTGAGCGCGGTACCTCACACCAGTCAGGCGTTGTGCAATTGGGCCAACCAGCTGTGGTTTTGGTTACCGCGTCAAGCCCCACGACTCCACTCCGGCGACTGATCCATCTGCCCCCTTGTTAGCAAACCCGACCGGCCGCGCCAGGAGGCGCGGAAGGTGACTGCTTTCGGAAAGCCCGCCGGAACCGTGCGCCCCTAGCCGGCGGTGCGGTCGGTGAGGCGCCGGAGCCCGTCATAGGCGGCGTACTTGTAGGCGTCCGCCCGGGTCGGGAAGTTGAAGGTTGTGTCGATGAACTCGTCTATGGTGCCACCGCTGTGGAGCACGGCCTGGGCGATGTGGATCAGCTCATTCGCCTCCTCGCCCAGGATGTGTGCGCCGACCAGCCGGCGGTCTGCGGCCCGGAAGACCAGCTTGACCAGGCCCTCGGTGGCGCCGGCGATCCGTGCGCGGGCATTGGCCGCGAAGAAGGCTCGACCGGTCTCCACATCCTCTCCAGAGTCGCGGGCGGCTTCTTCGGTAAGACCGACCATGGAGGCCTCCGGGAGGGTGTAGATGCCGGTCGGCACCACCGTGTCGACCGCGTCCTTGAAGTGAATGTCGAAGGCTCGGCACATTGCCACCCGCGCCTGTTCCATTGCCACGGAGGCGAGTCCCGGTGGCCCGATGATGTCTCCAGCCGCGTAGATGCCCTCGGCCAGAGTCTGAAAGTTGTGATCCACCCGGACGCGACCACGACCGTCTGACTCCACCCCAGCCGCAGCCAGCTCGAGACCCTCCACGTTGCCGGCGCGCCCCACCGCATGAACGATCACCTGCGGGCGGAGGGCCTCTCCGTCGACCTGGACGATCAGGCCCTCGGCGTCGCGTTTCACCGACTCCACCTGGGCTCCGAGCATGAGCCGTACCCCCGACCGCATCAGGCTTTCCGCTAGGACCTCCGACATCTCGCCGTCCAGCAGGGGTAGCAGCCGCTTTCCCCGGTCGACCAGGGTGACACTGACCCCGAGGGCGGCGAAGATCGAGGCGTACTCGGAACCCACCGGACCACCGCCCACCACCATCATGTGGTCGGGCAGCCGTTCGATCGCCAGCACGGTCTCGGAGTCGTGAACGTCAGGGTCGTCGAAGGGAACGTCCGCTGGGTGGTGGGGATGAGATCCGGTCGCCAGCAAGATCACCCCGGCCCGTAGCACCCGCTCTCCACCGTCTTCCTCTCGAACGATGACCGACCGGTCGGGACCCAGCCGCGCCTCGCCATGCACCAACTCGACACCGTGCCGCTTCAGGTTCTCTCGCACCGCCGCGGCCATGGTCGTCACCACATCGGTTGTGCGAGCCCGCAGTCGATCCATCACCAGGTCCGGTGCGAGGCTTATGCCAACCCCATAAACGTCGCGGCGAGACCAGCCGCTCAGGTAGACGGCGGTATCTCTTAGCGCCTTGACCGGTACGCCACCGACGACCGCGATCGCGGCTCCTCCCGGCCGGGCTCGCCGCTCGACCACCGCGACGCTGTGGCCGTGGTAGGCGGCCTGGGCGGCTCCCTTCTCCCCCGCCGGGCCGGAGCCGATCACGACCAAGTCGAACCGGCCCGCCTTGGGGGAGCTGGCTCTCATGACCCTACGCAGGCTATCAGGCAGTAGCCCGCCGCGGCGCCCAGCGCCGCCTCTAGTGCCGGCGCCTGATCGACTCCCCTAACCGACGGCCCCGGGCCAATTCCATCGTCGAGTCAGCCGAGCCGAGTCAACGACCCTCATGCTGGAGCGCCTTTGGCGTCATCAGCTCAGCGCCTCTCCCGTCGTGGCGACCCATGCCCGGTGTTTCGTGGTCAGAAAGGGGTTCCCGCGGGTTCGCGGCCAAGTGGGCACTCCCCATAGCCGCCATCGAGCGTGACCCAGCAGAGGTTGCTCAGAACCGTATACAGGCGGCTGGGTGCGCCCTATCCTTCGCCCAGGGGGTTCCATGAACCCCGCATGAGCTGGACCATTCGGCACCTGAGGTCACCATGAGGGTTGAGTCGTCGGTCACTTCCTTGTCGTGGATCCCGTCGGAGGCGATTGGCGCTCTGGTCAGGATGCCGTTCGACAGTGGCATCACCCACTACGACCAGGCGCCCCCCGACGCCATTGAAGACCTACAAGCGCTCCGCGAGGCGGATCGCTTCCGCTTCGCCAATGAGCTTCGGGCCTGGATCGAGGTTGAAGGCGACCAGATCGTCGACTGCGGCTATTCCGGCAGCGGCCATATGGGCTCGACCACAGTCCGGCTGGTAAGGTCGATCACCCTGCCTGGGGTCATGCTTCCCGACCGCCAACGCTCCCCCTTGATCAGCGACCATGCGGTCCAGTTCGTCCAGACTTCTGGAGGACGCACCGGGCTGCCAGCGCCGCGACCGGTGCCCAGGCGCCCCTTCTTCCAGATCGCCTCGCCGATCGTGTGGACCACCCTTGGACTCACGATCAACGTCGATGGCAGCAGCACCGCTGAGGTCCTCGGCGCCAGCACCTTTCCCCGGCACTGGGTCTACGACGCCGAGGGCAAGCTGGTCAAGAAGTCGGGCCTGATGGATTTCCGAACTTGGTGGAACCACGCCTTCGGAGAGCGCACCCCTTGGGGTGACCAGGACTCACCGGCGCTGATGACTGAGGTCGAGTCGGCGCTGGAGCGCGAACTCTCACCGCTGATCATGGAGGGTGAGCGTTCAATTCGGACGGTCGCCAAGGGCGCGACCTTAGTGGAGCAGGGAGACCCCGGCGACCAGGTCTTCCTCCTGCTCGACGGCACCCTGGCCGCTGAGGTGGACGGCAAGGTGGTGGCGGAGATCGGTCCCGGCGCCATCCTGGGCGAGCGCGCCGCCTTCGAGGGAGGTCGGCGGACTGCCACGCTTCGGGCGGTGACCCCATGCCGGGTAGCGATCGCAGATGCAGCTCGCCTGGCGGAGGCCGATCGGCTAGCGCTGAGCCGGGAGCACCGCCGTGAGGAGGCGTCCCCGGGCGCCTAGTGCCTCCGGACCCTCGGAGTGAAATCCCGGCCCTGTGCGCAGGCGGGTAGGGACCTCCTGCCCGAGTGCTTCCCGGCTGAGGTAGAGGTCGCGTCTTCAATCCCCGTGCTGAGCTTGGTTGATCTCAGCTCGCTAGGCGGAGTTGACCCTGCAACCTCTACCTCACCGAGGATCGAGGCTAGGCGCCGCACGGGTCAGGTCTGGGGCGCGAGCACCGGGCGTCCGCGCATCTGGTCTGCGGAGGGATCGCCGCCCCCCGCAATCGAGGACCTCGGGAGGGTACCCTTCGGAGCACGCCAGGCGGTCTGAAGGAGGCGCGGATGGTCTGTTCGAACTGTGGGACGGAGGCGGTCCCGGGCAGTAAGTTCTGCGACAAGTGTGGGGCCCAACTCGCGCGCCCGTGCCCCGCGTGCAGTTTCGCGAATGATCCGGCAGCTGCCTTCTGCCGGGAGTGCGGGACAGCATTAGCAGTCGCCAGCGGCCGAGTTCCCACCGGGGCAACACGGCCCGCCGCCGCTTCTGCGGTGCCCACAACTCCCTCCACCCCCGCCGCGTCCGACATGGTGGAACTCAGGGTCGTGTCCATCCTGTTCGCGGACCTGGTGGGGTTCACCTCACTCTCGGAGGCACGGGACCCAGAGGAGGTCCGAGACCTGCTCAGCCGCTACTTCGACGTATGCCGGGCGGTGGTCGAGCGCTACGGGGGGACGGTGGAGAAGTTCATCGGGGATGCGGTGATGGCGGTTTGGGGCGCGCCGGTGGCTCAGGAGGACGATGCCGAGCGCGCAGTCAGGGCAGCTCTCGAACTGGTGGAGGCGGTGGTTGGGCTTCGGGACGAGGTGGATGCTCGGGAGCTGGCGGTCCGGGCGGGAGTCCTGACAGGTACCGCAGCGGTGAACCTGGGCGCGACGGGCCAGGGGATGGTGGCGGGCGACCTAGTCAACACGGCCTCGCGGATCCAATCCCAAAGCCAGCCCGGCACGGTGCTGGTCGGGGAGGTCACCAAACGGGCCACCGAGGCGGCCGTCGCCTATCAGGACGCCGGCACCCACCAGCTGAAGGGCAAGGCGGAATCGATCCCTCTCTTTCGGGCACTCCGGGTGGTCGCGGGCCGAGGGGGCCTACTCAAGTCCGAGCGGCTGGAGGCGCCCTTCGTGGGCCGGGATCGGGAGCTGAGGCTGGTCAAGGATGTGTTCCACGCCGGTACCGAGGGCCGGCGAGCTCACCTGGTCCAGGTGGCGGGGATCGCGGGCATTGGAAAGTCTCGCCTGGCCTGGGAGTTCTTCAAGTACATGGACGGCTTGCAGTTGGGCTACTTCTGGCATAGGGGCCGGTGTCTGGCCTACGGTCAGGGGGTCACCTATTTCGCCCTGGCGGAGATGGTCAGGGGCCGAGCCGGCATCCTGGAGGCTGAGGACCGCGACTCCGCCCTCGCCAAGCTCCAGGCCACGGTTGACGAGTACGTGCCCGATTCCGAGGACCGCCGCTTTGTACTCCCCCGGCTGGCCCACCTGATCGGTTTGGAGGAGCGGACCGCCCCCGACAAGCAGGACCTCTTCGGCGCCTGGCGGCTCTTCTTCGAACGCCTCGCCGAGCAGAGCCCGGTGCTGATGGTGTTCGAGGACATGCAGTGGGCCGACCCCTCGCTGCTGGAGTTCATCACCTACCTGATGGAATGGTCCCGGGCTTATCCGGTCTTCGTGATGAGCCTGGTCCGGCCCGACTCACCGGCGGCTCGGCTGGCGGCGACGACCCGCAACGCCACCTTGATCCACCTGGAGCCACTCTCACCGGCGGACATGGACAAGCTCCTCACCGGTCTGGTTCCAGGCCTGCCCAAGCCGCTGGCCGAGCGCATCCGGGAGCGGGCTGAGGGCATTCCCCTGTACGCGGTGGAGACGGTGAGGATGCTGCTCGACCGCAGGCTCCTGGTCGAGGAGGGGTCGTCCTACCGACCGAGTGGGGAGATCGACACCTTGGAGGTCCCCGAGACCATGCAGGCCCTGATCGCAGCTCGTCTGGATGGTATGTCCCCCGGGGAGCGGCAGCTGGCCCAGGACGCTTCGGTACTGGGCAAGACCTTCACCCCCCAGGGGCTGGCTGCCGTCTCCGCCCGGGAGGAGGGCGAACTCCAGCCGATTCTCACCTCCCTGGTGGCCAAGGAGGTCCTCTCGGTCCAAGCTGACCCCCGCTCTCCCGAGCGGGGCCAGTACGGATTCCTCCAGGACCTGGTGCGCACCGTGGCCTACGAGACCCTCGCCAAGAAGGAGCGACGGAACAAGCACCTGGCGGTGGCCAGCTATCTCGAGCAGGCCGCACAACGCGATACCGAAGAGATCGTGGAGGTGGTCGCCTCCCACTACCTGGAGGCGTGGCGGTTGGACCCCGACGCCGCCGACGCCCAGGAGATCAAGGGTAAGGCGCGCGAGATGCTGGTGCGGGCCGCGGAGCGAGCGGCCGCCCTGGCCGCCGCAGAAGAGGCGGAGTCCGCCTTTGAAAGGGCGGCTGAGCTCAGCGAGTCGGAGCTCGAGCGGGCGGCCCTCACTGAAAGGGCCGGCGAGATGGCCGAGTTGCTGGGGAGGCCGGAGGTGGCCACGGCTCGGTACATAGAGGCCACCCGACTCTTCGAGGGGACAGGGCAGGCTCGCCGGGCGGCGCGGGTCCAGGCCCGCCTGGCGGGGGTGGAACACAGCCGGGGCCACACCGACCAGGCCATTCAGCGAATGAGAGCAGCCTACGCAGCTCTGGCCGGCGATGTTGCCGATCCCGAACTTGGGGTGGTGGTGGCCCAGCTGGGGCGGGTCCTGGCGGTCCAGGGGCAGGGCGAGGAAGCCTCACCCGTTCTCGAGGAGGCTCTCGAACTCGCAGAACACCTGAAGCTGCCCGAGGTCTACTCCCAGGCGCTCAGTAGCAAGGCGGTCGTCCTCCTGAACGACGATCGGCTTGACGAAGCAGGCACCCTGCTTCGACGCGCCCTGGAGGTGGCGCTCGAGAATAGCCTCACCGGCGCGGCGATGCGCGCCTACAACAACCTGTCCGTGGTCTTGGAGTCCCAGGATCGCTTCGCCGAAATGGTCACGAACACCCAGCAGCATCTGGAGCTGGCCCGTCGGGTCGGCGACCGGTTTTGGGAGCTGATGGCGCTCACCAGCCTGGCTTCCCCGCTGCTTCAAACGGGTCGCTGGTCGGAGGTTCGGTCCGTGATCCAAGAGGCACAGGGGGCCGAGGCGCTGGCTTCGCTGGAGTCCGTCGCCATCCAAGTCCTCACCGTGGTCCCAGCCAACGTCCGCTGCGGCGAGTTGCACGAGGCCCGGCTCCTGGTCGACTCGCTGGCCTGGGCCAAGGGGTCGGAGGACCGGCAGACCAGAGCCATGTACTCTCTGGCCCTGGCCGAGATCCTCCGTGCCGATGGGAAGCCGGAAGACGCGCTGGCGGCGCTGGAGGAGGTGCTGGCGGCGCGGACCGGCCACGGGCTCGGGCTGGCCAACGCGCTGGTGAAGCAAGCGCTGGTGCAGGCCATCGAGGCCGCTCTCAGCCTCGGAAACCAGGAAACCACCGAGGAACTCCTCGAAATCGTCCGGGCCGCCCTACCGGGCCAGGTCTCGCCCTGGCTCCGGGCGCAGGTTTCGCGGCTGTCGGCCCGCGCCTGCGCGGCGGCTGGAGAGCATGAGACGGTCGAACCCGGGGTCGACGCTGCTGAGGCCGGGTTCCGTGACTTGGGCACGCCCTTCGACCTCGCAGTCGCCCTCACCGAGCATGCGGAATGGCTGGTCGGACTAGGCCGTCGGGAGAAGGCGGAGCCGCTGCGGACCGAGGCCCGAGGGATCTTCGACCGCCTGCAAGCCCGACCCTGGCTGGAGCGCCTCAATCTGCTCGCCGAAGAGGAGAGCGTATCGGCCTGATCCTCGGTGCATGGCAGGAGCGGACACCGGCTGGCATCCTCCCATCCCGGTGAAGCAGGCAGGGTAGCAGCGGACAGTCGCGCTTGGCACACGAGGAGCGATGAGGAGCCTCTAGCCGCGAGACCCGGTGACCGACAGACTGCCAGTCCGAGCCGTCTGATCCAGCCTTGGAGGTTCCGGCGGCTTGACTGGCAAACCCGATCGGCTATAGCGTTCGAGCGCCTCGATTTGGCCGGAGAGGCCGGCTGCAGCAACGAGGCGTCCGTCGGTCGTGAGCAGGACAGCGCCCAGCGCCTCGTCGAGCGCCACTTACGTGGCGTCCAAGCCCTGCAGGTCTTTCGCAGTTCCCACGCTCGGGGTCCTCGACTGCTTGGGTAGCCTCGGCGCGTTCCAGATGTCCACACAGGTGCTCGCGCCGGATGACGCCGAAGACCTCGGCGTCGATGATGTGGGGCGCCGCATGATCGCTGCCGGCGCTCACGCGCTCCCGGACCGCTCCAGTGCTCGGACCACCAATCACCACTTCACACAGGCACGAGGGGTCAACCACCAGCATCTGGCGACCGGCCACGCTGCACGGTCTTTGGCGCAGCTCTGTCCTTGCCTGTGGGAACGTACCTTCAGATGCGATCGTGCATGTTTGCCAGCGTGCTTGGTCACGTCTCGAGCAAGAGCTGCTAACGCGCTGGTAGATCACGTTCTGGAGCCCAGGGCAGGCATCGAACCAGCGACCTCTTCCCCACCAACACTCTGACGCCATCCGCTGAAGGTCTGAAATCAGTGGGCGGAAGGTTGCCCGTCCAGTTGAGTGTTCTTCGAGCCCGACTGAGGACGCGCCCAGCTGGGTGAACCGCCACTAGTCCTGGTCCGCAACGGTCCCAACCAATCGAACGGGTAGTCGGAGCTGGGCGCCGGTAGTCGGTCACGTCTAGCCGAGGTATATTCACGGGCACCGATTGAAGCGCGCCGAACCGCCCAAGGTGGGGAGGGCGACTGCCCCCAACGATCACCTCGAACCCTTCTCGCCCGCTGGCCTGGGTCGCGCACCGGAGAAAGGGAATGACTAGAGCGAATCTGATCCGCACGGCTGACCCCTCAGGGAGGGTGCAGCTGCGTCGAGGCCTCCGAGATCGCTGGTTGATGTGGGGCCGAACCGCTGTCGCCGGAGTTGCAGCCGGGGTCGTGGCAGCTCTTGGGGCCCCTTCGCTGCCTGGTGCCGTGGCGGTGGGACTTGCCTCCGCCGGGGTGGCATCGCTGGGTGTAGAGGGTTTGCACCACGTGCTCAAGAGCCGCGCTGTCGGGGCGGCGTCGATCCGGAGCGAGGTAGCCCACAACCCGACTCTTGCTTACTGCATTCCCCTCCCCGGGGTGGTCGCTATCGTCGACGCGTCGACCAAAGGTGTGCCGGGGACCGACGTGATCCTGGTGATAGCAGGGGCAGCGGCCTTCACCTGGGTCGCTTGGGAGGCTGCCATTCGGGTGGTGTCGAGATCTCAGGTCGCCTATCGGTTTGTGACCAACTGGCGGGTGAAGGCGAGCAAAGTGCACCAGAACCAGCTGGCCGCCGCCGAGAGCCGATGGCGCGATCGGGACTGGTGAGCCGCTCTCTCAAGGCTCGGCGCAGTCCAGGTTGTAGTCGCCCTTAGGTGATTTCGTCGATGCAACCAATGGACACTACCGGTAATCAAAAGGGCTATGTACGCGATGCGGACTAACCCCCGGGTATAGCGCGGCAGGACAACCAACATCAACGCCTAGCACGGCCACCCTCTCCTCCCTGCCGACGGTACGTTAGCCACCCCTCCTTTGCCGATGGCACCACCTCGTGCTGGCCGGTCCCAGACCGGGTAAGGTTGGCACCTGAGGCACCGTCGGCAATAGGGAGGCGCCCCGTGTTCTTTTTCCTTCGCAGGCTGATCCGGATCCTACAGAGGAGAAGGGCTCGCAGGTAACCCTTCGCGAAATTGAACGGAGGGACCTCGATGGGGCGCCTGGATCTTCTGCTGCCCCCGCTGCGTGAGCCCGCGTTCAACCGGGTTCCCCGAGTCTCTTCGGGTTAGCATGACCAGCTCGCATCGCATCTTGATGAGCACCCCAACTTCGACGTTCCCGCTGGGCGCCAGTATCAACGGTCTGAGTTTCGTCCCGGATGACTGGTTCGCGAGGCGCCTGCCCAGGCTCTTTGCACCAGGATCGACGTGGCGGGCACCGACAGGATCAGCCCGACTACGACCGGCAGGATCCCGGTAAGACTCGCGAATGCCATGACGACCGCTCCGACAGCTATGAAGATGGCACAAATGGCCAATTGTTGCCACAGCTTCGCATTCAACAGGTAGAGGCGCAGCATCACCAACGGCCCGCTATGCATCGGCTGTCGGCTGCGGCTCGGTGGCGCGGCTCGGGGTTTTCCGAAGCTGCCCGATGATCACGCCCGGTGCTCCCGGCCGAATTCGGGCGGCGAGCACGTCCAAAGCGCCCAACACTGCTCGCATCGCCTCGGGGTCGGCTGCGCCTAGGGCATCCGCTAACGCCCAGTCGACTGGACGTGCTCCCTTTCGAGCCAGTGAGCGGGTGTGCTGGGGGTTAATCCGTATCAGAGTGCGGCGTTTATCATCTGGGTCGACCTCGGTTACGAGTAGCCCCTGGCCGCGCAGCTTGGCGACCGATTCGGATACATAGCTTTGAGGGAGAACCCTTCGCTCGGCGATCTCGTAGATCGACACTCCGGGATTCGGGAAGACGTCTCTTACAACCAGGCTGGGTCCCGTCGGGAAGCCCACTCCCAGTGTGCCTCGCAGTGACTGTTCGCCGATCCTCGCTAGGCTGCGGCCGAGTTGGATCAGGTCCAGGGCATCCACATCGGAAGCGATGCATCTGCAACCCAACCAAGCATCAGGAGCCTGACGGAAGTCCCGCCCTGGAGGGTCCGGGCGGCAGTCGCGCCCGTGCAGGGATTGAACCCGCGGACTGTTCCTTACCCAGGATCTGAAGCTGAGCGCTGTGCTCCTGACTTCCATGGGGCGAGCTTAGGGTGCCCAATCAAGTGGTCTACGCAGATACCTTCTTTCGGAGTAGCCTGGCGCGGGACCGCATCCTGGAGGAGGGCTCGACGATGGCTGCGAAGGTTGAGACCAGAACCGTCCCCGCATCGGACGGGCGCGACCTGTGCGTCGAGACCGCCGGGGTCGACTCGGGAACTCCGGTGCTAGTGCAGCACGGAGCCCCGGGTTCGCGGCTCCTTTATGGACCGTGGATTGCCGACGCGGAGCGCCAGGGAATCCGGCTGATCAGCTACGACCGGCCCGGCTATGGGGGCTCCAGCCCAGCCCCGGGCCATCGCGTGGCGGACGGGGCTGCCGACGTTCGGGTGATCGCCGAGGCCTTGGGCGTCGATCAGATGGCTGTCTGGGGCTACTCGGGCGGGGGACCTTATGCATTGGCCTGCGCGGCTCTACTGCCGGACCTAGTCGTAGCGGTCGCCACCGTAGGTTCGCTCGCCCCCTACGGAGCGCCGGGGTTCGATTACTTCGCGGGGATGGGTGATCTCAACATCGAAGACACAAGGCTCTACTTCTCTGACCCAGACGCTGCCCGGAAACAGACCCGGGAAGCCCGGGATCAGATGCTCGAGGCGACTCCGGAGCAGGGCACGGAGGGCTTGGCCACACTGCTATCTCCGGTTGACGCCGCCCAACTGACCGGTGAATTTGCGGAGTGGCTGAGAGGATCGACGCACGAGGGTCTGGCGCCTGGCGACCAAGGCTGGTGGGATGACGGGGCTGCCCATCTGGCGCCCTGGGGATTCGAGCTAGAGACAATCAGTGTGTCTGTAAAGGTGTGGCACGGCCGCCACGACCGGTTCGTCCCCTTCCAACATGGCCAGTGGCTCGCCGAGCACGTCCCCGGTGCAGAGTCGGTACTAAGTGATGACGATGGCCACCTCACTCTGCTAGCCGGGAAAGTTGGCGACGTCCATACCTGGCTACTGGACCACTTCTAGGATCGGTCCGGTCCAATCGGTCGATGGCCGTCGTCCTTACGAAGAGATCCACCCATTAGCGTAGGTAAGCGGTATTTCCTACAGCACGGGAGTCCGGGGCGGGGTGGAACCCGCGACCTCTTCCTTACCAAGAATCTGAAGCTAAGCGCTGTGCGCCTGACATTCAGAGGGCAACCGTAGGGCCTCGAGTTTTGTGGTCTTCGCCAAGCCCAATTCCGGCCACTTGGGAACCGTAGCACGACCGTCCTGCCAAGCAACCGGAGTCGGATCGGTGACTTATCGACTCGCTTAGCAAGCCCGCTGCCGTGAGGACGGGTACCCGGACCCAGCGCTGTGATTGGGTCCGGGTACCCGTATCTCGCGGGGTTTATTTCAGGACTGCGGGCTGGTTTCGGATCACGATAAGGCTGGTGATCTTCCCGTCGCGAACGCCGAAGTAGTTCGACAGTATCAACTCGCCGTGGGGCAGGTTCGTCTTGTCGTACTGCCCGTCGTAGGCGCCCCGAACGATGGTATCACCGTGGTTGTCGACTACCTCTCGCACATCGATAGTCACCTTGTCCCCGACCATCTCTCGCTCGGCCCACGCCCTGATCGCGTCGATGCCCCGAAACTCCCGCCGGGCGTCGTTGACAAAGGCATCCTCAGCGAAGGGGGCGACGATGCCATCGGTGTCGAATGCGTTCACCGCCGCGATGTGCTCCGCGATGGGCTTGTCCAGTTGCTTCTCTGCCATGAGCTGCTCCTTGTTGTACTCGTCGACGGTCGTCACCGACACATCCCACTGTGGGTGCTCCCCCCACGGGAGGGTCAATGGCCCTCATTCGTCTTGACTCTCCCCCAGGGAGAGGGTGGAGACTGACCACCGTGCCCGACACCCTGACGATCGGAGAGTTCTCCCGGGTCACCCACCTGAGTGTGAAGTCGCTGCGCCACTACCAAAAAGTCGGACTCCTCGAACCTGTCGACGTCGACCCGGGCACCGGTTATCGCCATTACACGACCGGTCAGATTCCCACCGCGCAGGTCATCCGCCGGTTCCGCAGCCTCCACATGCCCGTCGAGGCCGTCAAGGCCGTCCTCACCGCGCCAGACCATGAGGCGCGCAACGCTCTGATCGCCGCCCATCTGAACCAGATGGAAGACGAGCTGGGCAAGATGCAACTCTCGGTGGCTTCGCTGCGAAGCCTTCTCGAACCATCGACGGCGGCGCCTATCAGCGTGGAGCATCGGACGGTACCGGCGACCACGGCGGCGGGGATTCAGGAAATTGTCGACCTGGAGGACCTGCTGCAGTGGTACCAGGGCGCCCTCGGGGAGCTGTACGCAATCGTCGCCGCACAGGACCTACGCCCATCCGGTCCCAGTGGTGGCCTGTTCTCGTCCGAGCTCTTCCAGTACGAACGCGGCGAGGCGACTGTCTTCGTTCCCCTCAACGGTGACCTCCATCCTATCGGCCGGGTCGCATCGCTGGTGGTACCGGCGGCGGAACTGGCGATGATGATCCACCATGGCCAACACACTGATATCGACGTCACCTACGGTGCGCTTGGCACCTACGTGACCGAGCACGAGTTGGCGGTGGACGGTCCGGTTCGGGAGTACTACCCCGTCGACGCCCGGTCCACCGAAGATGCCGCACAGTGGCGCACGGAGATCGGCTGGCCGATTTTTCAGACTGAGGCTGAGGGCACTCGGCCATGAGTCGGAACGTGGAGGTGGCCGTTAGATCAGTGGAGCCCAAGGCCGGGATTGAACCCGCGACCTCTTCCCTACCAAGTATTTTGGGCTCTGCGGTGTGCCGGTGACTTCCTGGGCTGGTCAAGAAGTTGTCCAGTTATTTGCTCTTCGCGGCGGTAGTAGTGGCGCCGTCCGCTAGCTGCGAGCTAACCTAGTCTGGCCTTTGCGGGTACTGTGGATCATCTGGCAGGATCACCGCTCCGCGGGGAATGATGGTGACGTCGTAGAGATCCAGCGTCTCGCCGCAGCACTTGAAGGTGGCCCGCTGGGCGGTATCCACCGCGATCGAGGCCGCAACGCCCACGCCGTCCGCCCGAACCCAGAACAACAGCCCGACAACCGGCCGACCCTCTATGCCCAGACCCGAGTCCCCGCCCACTCCCAAGCGCTCCACCTCGCTGTCATCACTCAGGAGCAGTGAGCGGACCGCGTCTACCGCGACCTGGGTGTGAATCCCCTTCAGCGGGGTAAAGAGATCTACCCGCACCCGCCAGAGCCCGGAGCCCGCCCCTGCATACGGCATAGCCGCATGATCGCAGCCCGTCGGGACGAGGGACGCAAGCCCTGTCGGTGGGGAGCCCACGTCAGACCCGTCCGCTCACCGCGTCCCTCTTCGATGGCGCCCGCGCGGCCGGAGCCCAGGGCGGGGATTGAACCCGCGACCTCTTCCTTACCAAGGAAGCGCTCTACCACTGAGCTACCTGGGCGTGGGCGGGAAGGGATTCGAACCCCTGTAGGCGTAAAGCCAGCTGATCTACAGT
>JBARIA010000010.1:0-1717 GCA_049799515.1 Candidatus Dormiibacterota bacterium
GCGCTCCGCCTTCGGGGCGATCGTCCTCCACGACGTCCGCGGCCGGCGCCGCTGGGTCGCCGCCGAGAGCGAGCTCGACCGGGTGCGCAGCGCCTACCGGGGCCAGAGCCACGACGTCACCAGCCTGCTGAGCGCGGTCGACGGCACCCTGCTGGTGCTGACCTCGCAGGCGGCCACCCTCCCGGAGGAGCGGTCGCGGCGGCTGCTGCAGTCCGTGCGCGGCCAGATCCAACTGCTCACCACCATCCTCACCGAGGACCGCGATCAGCCGATGGACTACGACCTCGCCGAGCTTCTTTCCGGGGCGGTCGCCCTGCACACCGCCAGTGCTCGCCCGCCCCGGCTGCGTGCCGAGCCCGGGCTGGTGCTGTCGGGCCATCCAGACCGGGTGCTGCGCCTGGTCAACAACCTCTTGGTCAACGCCGAGCGGCACGCCCCCGGGGCCCCGGTCCTGGTGAGCGCCCGGCGAAGTGGTGAGAACCAGGTGGAGCTGGCGGTCGCCGACGGTGGCCCGGGACTGACTCGTGAGCAGCTGGCGTGCGCCCTGGAGCCGGGCTGGCGCGGAACTGCCGCCGCCACCGTCCCGGGGAGCGGCCTCGGCCTCGCCCAGTGCCGCGAGCTGGCTCTGGCGGAAGGCGGGGCCATCCGGCTGAGCCCCACCCAGGAACAGTCCGAATCGGACCAGCGCGGACTCACCGTGCGAATCCGACTCCCCCTCTCGGCTCGGCCCACGGCCGCGACGAATTCCCCAATTTTGCAGATGTCGGGAGCTGAGACGGATGGCATCAATGGTGGGGTAGCGCCGGACCAGATCCGAAGCACCCCAATCCATGGCATGGGGCAGTGAGGTCAGTCGGTCCGGCAAAGGACTGCGCACCGACGGCGGATGGCGAATCCGACGGGGTGCGCAGCAAAGGAGGCCCACTGATGCGGATTCCCTTCGGACGGATGATTCTGGTCGCTGGCGGCGCCATCGTGCTCGCCACGGCTGGGTTCGCCTACATGGCGTCGAACACAGTCGCCTCGAGCAACGCTGGTGAAGGCGTTGGCCAGGTGACCGGATACACCGTCGGCAACATCACCTACGACAGCAGCTGCTCCAGCTCCCTCTTCTCATTGCCTGGGTCGAGCTGCACTCTCGGAGACTTCAGCTTCTATCTGGCTCCGGACTCGAACACCGACATGGCTCCCAAGGAAGTGACCGTCTTCGTGGACGGTTTTATCGGGACCCATCTGGCGGAGCTTGGTAACACCGCCAGCGGCGACGACATCAACGGCCTGTGCACGATCGGTAGCGAGACCGCGGACCCGAGTTGGTTCCACTCTCCTACCGGCAATTACTACCCCGTTAGTTGCCAGGACACCTCGAGGAACACCCCGCTGGTGAGCCTGATCACGGGTCTCGACGTCGAGGCCAACCAGTAGACACGACCGATCGATAGCAATCCGTCCGAGCTGCCGGGGCCGGCGCGCCCCAACCGGTGTTCCGGTTCCCGGCGCTCGGCGGATTTTCGACGGGGAGGGTGGGCAGAGGCGCGAGCGACCATCCCGACACCAGGTAAGGAACTGAAGAGATGATCAGCGTGGCGGATAGGCCCCAAGGAGCGAAGCGCTCGCTGGCGCACGGCTGGCGGCTGCGCTTCCCCAGGCTGCTGGCGGCGATCCCCACGGTCGCGATCCTCTTCGCCGCCTGGGTCGCCCTCGCCCCCCCTCAGCT
>JBARIA010000011.1:0-42260 GCA_049799515.1 Candidatus Dormiibacterota bacterium
CAGGCGACTCCAGGTCATCCCCGGCGCGCGCATCACGAAGATGGTGGCCAATAGGTTGATCCCGGCGATTGCTGCAGCGATGCCGATGAAGGCGAAGCCGACGATGGCGCCGTCAACCCCGGCCCGAGCCTGAACCGACAGGGGCGCATAGAGCCACCATCCGGTGGGAAAGCCGCCGCCGAAGCCGGCGAAGATCGTGGTGTAGAGGATCAGTCCGCCCAGGGGCACCAGCCAGAAGGCGAAGGACTCCAGGCGGGGGAAGGCCATCCGCTTGGCCCCGATCATGATCGGGATGAAGTAGTTGCCGAAGGCCCCGATGAGAACCAAGGTGGCAACGAACATCATCAGCAGTCCGTGTAGCCCGACCAGCGTCTCGTACTGGCCAGCCGGCCAGGGACCCCCACCGTTGGGATACAGGAACTCGGTACGGATCATCATGGCCTGGAACCCAGCCAGGAAGAACAGCAGGACCACAGCCACTCCGAACTGGATGCCGACTACCTTGTGGTCGAGCGAGATCCCGAAGTACTCGGTCCATCGCCTCTTTTCGTCCGCCTTGACAAGGCTCGCGCTCGGGCGCCCGCGGAGGCGCAGCACCACGTCGTTGGCGAAACCCAGGGTGATCAGGAAGCCAGCTGACCCGACTAGGTAGCCAAGCAGGATTCCAGCATCACCGTTATCGGTGGTCTCGAGCTGGGCACCGATCCAGTAGGCGATCGCGCCGGCCACTATCCCCACGATGCAGGCCGTTACCAGGTTCTGGGAAAGGAACAGCCGACGTGGGGAGAACTGTACCGGCGCCCGGCCGCTGGCGATCACTGTCTGACTCAATTCTCTCTCCCCATCGAAAAGGACCTGTGCTCCGCGTCTGTTCGCTGCGGCAGGGTGCAACTGCCTAGGGTGGCTTGCATCTGGTCGTCAGCTTCCATACTGGACCGGCTGCGGGAAGTAGGTGAGCGCGAACTTGGGAAGATTTTTCGTTTCCGGTCCGTAGGTGGCCTTGGCATAACTAAGCCAGGAGGCGAAGGAGGAAGCAGGAAGAGCTTTGCCTGCCTGGGACCCGACATCGATCATGTAGCCATGCCACAGTCCACAGAGCTCACCGCATCGCACGTCGATCACAGTGGGCTTGGTTACGTAGGTGTATGCGACGTTGTTCACACCCTGGTTGGCGTCCGCCTTGACGCCCAACTGATAGGCCCAGAACTGGTGGGTCACATCCAGCGAGGTGACGTCGAACTGAATCAGTCGATCCGTCGGGATGCGCAATTGCTGGGACTCAAAACCCCCTTCCTGGGGGTAGCGGTATGTCCACTGCCACTGCTGGCCGATCACCTGGACGATAAATGGATGATGCTGAGCACCGGCGGCCAGAGCCGACGCCGGTACCACCAGGGAGGGAGCCGTCTGGCCCTCCAACTCGATCGTTCCGTAGCCCGCTGCAAACATCACCAGCACTATGCAAGCGGAGATCCACCCCACCTGGAGTGGAACGTTGGCATTGGCCCGGGCGACTGTCTGCGCCTCTCTCGGCCGATTGCTCCGACTGTACAGGATGGCAAAGTAGACGGCGTAGGTCACGACCGCCATCCCGACATCCCCGGCGATGATCGCGAACACCTGGCTAGTGACCGTCTCACCAGCGGCGGTGGTGGTCGCGTAGCCAGGGGGAATGTGCAGCACGAGCGCGACCAGTAGGTCCCAGATCAGGCACAACACCGCCACGATGATCCCCGGGATTACCAGGTGCCGTCGATTGGTCAAGTTACCGACTCCTTTGGTTCACAAGCCGCTTGGGCCACACAGCTGAAGCCCGCCGCCCGAGGTCAAACGATCTTCAGATAGCCGTCCATGTAGCCAACCGTCTGCATCGGTCCACCATTGCCAAACAGGTAGCCCGCCGCACAGGGAACGAAGCATTGCCAGTTGACGGTTTGGGGAGCTCCAGTCTTGAACGAGAAGGTGATGGTCATGTGTGTGTTATGCGGATTTGTGAGGTCCGCCGGGTAACTCGCCTGAGTGATTCCCTCCAAGGGGACGTTCACACCCAGCTCTGGGATCGAGAAGGAATGAGCCGGCAAGGCCGGATTCATGTACTTGATCGTCTTACCGTTCTCCACGGCCGTCCCCCCCACCGTGCCCCGGACCATGCTGATGAAGGGGTTGCGAAGCCCCGTCTCACTGTCGTACTCCCAGATGGTGACGTGGATCGTCGAGTGGGCGGGAACCTGCCAGACGGTTGAACTGATCCACTTTCCGTCGTGTCGGATCAAGTAAGCCACCCAACTGGGATGGGTACCGAAGTCAATCGAGCCGGTGGTCGCCAAGAAGAGATGAGTCGAGGTCTGGCCAGAGCTGTCGGTCTGGCTGGGCGCAACTATCGTCTCGGGATTGTAGGAGAGCCAGATCGTTACGTAGAGGACAAGGCCGACGACCCCGATCAGAAGAAGGGAGCCGACCATGAAGAGCTTCCTGCGGACACTCATTGAGGAACACTCCTTCTGGGACGGCACGTCACAGAACGCCCCCAGTTCGGCGGCAGCTGATTCAGGCACCCTCTCCTGTTTCCCAAGACGCCGTTCAGGCTACGCCCTCGAAAGTTCTCTGTCAACCGTTTGCCGCCCTTTTTTTGAACTGGGCGGGAGAGGACGGAAACATGACCGGGCAGTCAGCTTTTCTGGACCGCCGGCTAGTCAGGCCCACAGCCCCAGGCCGAGGATGGCCGAGGGCCTTGACACACTGACACGCTCCTCCTACCCTCGAAGTAGGGAGACTGGCCCGTCGGTATTGGTCGCGCGCCCGGTTGGCCAGTTGACAACCTCCCTGTCGATCACGTTCACTCCATTTAGGTACGGCTTCTGCAGGAGGGCGGCATGTCTATCTTCGGAGCGGTCCCCGGCCTGACGATCTTCACCATGGCCTCGGTGCTTGTGCTCGGCGCCACCTACCTGGGCTGTGCCACATATATCAGCTTCTCGCGATCGGGGCAGATCACCTGGCAGAAGGTCGCGATACCGGTCCTTTTGATGTTCTCCCTGACTACCGCGGTAGCCCTCCTCTCAGCCATCGCCGAAAACCAGTTCGTCAACCGCATCACCGGCGGCTGAGACGGCCAGGCATTCTTCTCTGCCGGACCGCAGCCTCCGGTGAGAGGTGATGCCTTCTTGAAGGCACGGTCGGCGACGTGAGCCTGGCGAGAGGCCGCACTTGGCGGCGCCCAGTGTGGCACAGCCACGAACATCTGGACTCGAAGTGGCCCGAGCCGACGGGGCGATTCGAACTCCCGGCCAGCTGTTGCCAAAACATGTGGTGCTGAGATCAACAGCTCGCTCGGGTGAGATCGGCTGAAAGCCAGCAGAAGGGGCCGCGCAGTTTGGGAACGTCCGGAGTCCACGTCTGAGTCCGCCGCGCGCGTACGCCAGTCGTGCGTTCAGGAGCGTCTCGCGGACTCAGAGCTTGATCGGGCCCACCGAGAGCTTCGTCTCAGCGATGCCGGCGTCGCCACGACGAACGACGTAGGCACCCCGCTCGGGATCGGAATCCTTGCGGTCGGCCACGACCTCGACTGGGTCGGTGCCCTCGTAGAGGATGCCGAACCCATTGTCTGTGCAGTAGGCGAGTTCCGGAAGCGTGCCGTCCAGCATGAGCTCGTGCATGCGCGGACGGCGCTTTGGCTGGGCGTCGTAGTGCACGCCGTTGCCATAGGGAAGGAACGCGAGTCCGTTGGTCACTGGGTCTAGATCGTCGCTGAACGAGTCGGTCGTTCCGCCGATGTGCCAGCAGACGCTCCCCGCGGACACGCCGCCGAGCACGACGCCCTTCTCCCATGCCGCACGCATAGCGTCGCCCACTCCATGGAGCGCCCACAGCGCCAGCAAGTTCGCGACCGAGCCTCCGCCAACCCAGACGAAGTCGGAACCGCAGAGCCTCTCTTCGGGATTGGCTGACGGCTGGGGAAAGAGGCGCAGCTGGGTCACGTCGCAACCGGCAGCGTTGAATGCCTCGTAGGACAGCGCGTAGTACATGTCCCCGTCGCCGTCAGCCGTATTGACCAGGCAGACCCGCGGCCGCGAGGATCCCGTCAGCTCGAGGCCTCGCAAGGTGAGGCCGCCCAGCCGCATCTGCATCTGTACTCCGCTCTCTACGAAGCCGCCCGATGTTGCGAGAATCCGCCCAGTCTTCTTTGTCATGGCGGAATACTAGCGACCTGTGAGCTGTTCACTCGAGACCAGCAACGGGCGGTGGCGCGCGGCAAGTGGCGGAAGGTTTCTGAGATCACTTTGGAGCCGACGGGGAGATTCGAACTCCCGGCCAGCTGTTTACAAAACAGCTGCTCTACCACTGAGCTACGTCGGCGAAGTCCAAGCAGTTCGGCAGTATAGGCAGGGCCGAGCTGGTCAACGGCCTTACCCCTGGGCTAGCCGATAGGCGAACTGCCGCTGCCGCGCCATCTCGTACATGAGCAGGGCGCCGGCCACCGAGGCGTTGAGCGATTGAACCCGACCCCCCATCGGGATCGACACCAGCTGGTCGCAGTGGCGCCGGGTCAAAGTCCGCAGGCCCTCGCCCTCCGACCCCACCACCAGCGCCACCGCCAGTCGCAGATCGACCTGGTCGGAGCGCCGATCTCCTCTCGCATCCAGCCCGACCACGGTCACACCGAGATCCCGGAGCTCGCGAAGAGTCTGGACCAAGTTCACCACCCGGACCAACTGGAGATGCTCAACCGCTCCCGCACTGGCCTTGGCGGCCGCTGCCGAGAGGGGGGCGGTGCGGTGCCGGGGCAGGATCATCGCGGTAACACCCAGCACTTCGGAGCTGCGCGCCAAAGAGCCCAGGTTCTGAGGATCTTGGACCCCGTCCAGGCACAGGAAGACCGGGGGCCAACCGGGTGCCGGGGCCTCCACCAGCCGCCTCAGGATGTCCTGGTTGGCCAGCTGCCGCCCGTCGAAGTAGGCGGCCACCCCCTGGTGGTGCTCGGTGTGGGCCACATCGTTGAGCCGGCCCCTGGCGGTGGTCTCCTGGAGCACGCCGGCCATCTGGGCTCGGGCGATGATCTCCCCTACCCGCTGATCTTGGCTGAGGCCTGGTGCCAGCAGCAGGCGGCGGATCCTTCGTCCCGCCCGCAGCGCCTCCAGTATCGGGTTGCGTCCGTAGAGAATTTCCGGCATCAGAGCCGATGCCAGCGGGTGCCTTCCTTGGTGTCCTCGACCACGATTCCCAGCTCCAAGAGCTGATCTCGGATCCGGTCCGCCTTCGAGAAGTTGCCCTTGCGCCGAGCCTCCTCGCGACGGTCCAGCGCCTGCTTCTCCTCCTGGCTCAGCTGGGGCTCCTCGGAGACCGCCGCCCGTTCGATGACGGCAAGCCGACTGTCGGCGCTGCGCAGGGTGGCCAGGGCGGCCCCACAGCCATCGCCACCAGCCCGTCCCTCGTCCAGCAGGCGGTTGCCTTCCCGGACCAGGTCGTGAAGGGACCCGAGTGCGAGGGGCAGGTTCAGGTCGTCGTCCATGGCCGCCTCGAAGCGGTCACGGGCTCGCTGGGCAGCCACCGTCAGCGGATCGCCCGACCCCGCGGTCTTGAGCTCGCCACCGTGGGCCGCGGCACACCTCCGCCAGAAGGTGGCGAGCCGGTCGAGCGACTCTGAGGCCCCCACCAGATCCTCCTCGCGGAAGTGGAGTCGCTGCCGGTAGTGGGTATTGCCGAGCAGGTGGTAGCGCACCGCCAGCGGACTGTGGCCTCTCTCGATCAGGGTCGCCAGGGTCATGAAATTGCCCTGGGACTTGGCCATCTTCCCGCCCTCCACCAGGAGGTGCTCGACATGGAACCAGAGCCGCACGAAGGGCTGGCCAGTCGCCGACTCCGACTGGGCGATCTCGTTCTCATGGTGGGGAAACTTGTTGTCAACCCCACCGCAGTGGATGTCCAGCGACTCCCCCAGCAACTCCATCGCCATCGCCGAGCACTCCAGATGCCAGCCTGGCCGGCCCCAGCCGAAGGGAGATGGCCAGGCGGCCAGATCCCCCTCCGACCCAGCCTTCCAGAGAGCGAAGTCCCTGACCGCCTCCTTGGCCTCGTACTCGTCAGAGTCGATCCGGCCGCTGGCTCCCGTGCTCAGCCCCTTGACATCTAGCCGCGAAAGCTTGCCGTAGTCGGGGAAGGAGTCCAAGCGGAAGTAGACCGAGCCCTCGCTCTGGTAGGCGTGCCCGGTGTCAACCAAGCGGGCCACCAGAGCCAGCATCGGGCCTAGGTACTCGGTCGCTCGCGGGAACTGCTCGGCTAGCTCAATCCGGAGCAGGTCCATGTCGCGGAAGAAGGCGTCGATGAAGGGGGTAGTGAACTCGGCCAGGGTCTCGCCTCGGGCGGTGGCCTTGGCGATGATCTTGTCGTCGACGTCGGTGATGTTCATCACCTGCTCGACCTTCAGGTGGCGGGCCTCGAGGTGGCGGCGGAGCAGGTCCTCGGCCAAATAGGTACGGAAATTGCCAATGTGGGCCCGGTCGTGGACGGTGGGGCCACAGGTGTACATCTGGACCCGGCCGGGGTTCAGCGGCTGCAGCACTTCCACGGCCTGAGTCAGGCTGTTGTAGAGACGAATGGGCATGGCCGGCTTATGTTATTCCCGGTCGGTCCGAGTTCCGCTGCCCACCCGAGCGACCGCCAGGGACGCCATCCCCTCTCCCCGACCGGTGAGCCCCAGACCATCACTCGACTTGACCTTTACCGAAATGCAGGCCACCTCCAGGTGCAGCACCCGGCCGACGGCGACGGCCATGGCCTGGCGGAAGGGGCCGAGCCGCGGCGCCTCGGCGATGACTGTCCCGTCAAGGCCCAGGATCTCGAGGCTCTCTTCCGCCAGCAGCTCCCCCACCCGGCGCAACAGATCGAGGGACGACGCCCCCCGCCACCGCTCGTCGCTGGAGGGAAAGTGCTCGCCGATATCCCCCAGGCCGGAGGCTCCCAGAAGGGCATCGGCCAGAGCGTGGCAGAGCACGTCGCCGTCGGAGTGCCCGACCAGGCCGTGCTCGTACTCGATCTCGACGCCTCCCAGCCAGATTGGTCCCGGGCCGCCGAAGCGATGCACGTCGACCCCCAGGCCTACTCCGGGTATCCGCCGCTCGCTCACTGACGGGCCCAGGCGCCGTTTCCGAGCCAGGAACGCAGGGCCAGGATGTCCTCGGTCCGGGTGACCTTGAGATTGCGGGGATCGCCGAGCACGGTGGCGACCGGCTGGCCCAGCGCCAGCACCAGGGCGGCATCATCGTCGGCATCGAGGCCCGCCGAGCTGGCCTCCTGGTGAGCCCGCGTCAAAAGGTCACGGCGGAAGGCCTGGGGCGTCTGAATCGCCGCCAGTTCGGCCCGCGGAAGCACCTCCTCCAGCCGGCCGGATCGGACTACCGCCATGCTGTCCGCCACCGGAACGCAGGCAGTGGCGGCGCCCACCTCCGTTGCCGCTCGGAGCACCTTGGCACAGAGCTCGGAGGTCACCCCAGGACGCGCGCCGTCGTGAACCAGCACCATCTCGCGGGTGCAGATTCGAAGCCCGCGGGCGACGGACTCCTGCCGACGAGCTCCTCCCTCGACGCATCGGCAGCCCAACCTGGGCGCCGCCGAGGAGGCCAGCTCCATCACCCGGCGGTGGTCCCTCGGGTCGGTGACCACCACCAGCTCGTCAACCCCGCTGGCGGGATCCCCCAGTGCCTGGAGCACCCAGGCCAGCACCGGCTGGCCGCTCAAGTCGGCCCAGAGCTTGGGCCCGCCGAACCTGGCGCCCGATCCGGCCGCCGGCACCAGGGCGGTGGTGCCGGGAGCTGATTGGCCCAATCTCAGGACCTGGGTTTGGCTGCTGGCTTGGACTTTCGGACGGGGGCCGACGACGGGCTGGGCTCCTCCACCAGGTCGGGAGCCTGCACGAACACCATCCGGCCGGAGGCTGTCTGAATCACGCTCCGGACCGTGGTGGTGACCCGCTCACCCAGGTGGCTGCGGCCCCCCTCCACCACCAGCATCGTCCCGTCCGGCAGGTAACCAACCCCCTGATCGGCCTCCCTGCCCTCCTTGACCACGTCGACCTCCAACTTCTCGCCGGCCACCAGGGCTGGGCGCAGAGCAGTCGCCAGCTGGTTGAGGTTGAGAACGGTCAGGCCCTCGATCTGAGCGACTCGATCAAGGTTGAAATCGACGGTCAGGATGGCCGCGCGCTGCTCCTTGGCCAAACGCACCAGTCGGGCGTCGACCTCGGTCATCGACGGGTAGTCAGCCTGGGGGAACTCGAGATCGAGTCCCGGCAGCGAGCGCAGCTCTTCGAGCATCGCCAGCCCCCGCCGGCCCCTGGCCCTGCGGATCGGATCGGCGGAGTCGGCGACCGACTGCAACTCAGCCAGGACGAACTGAGGAACCAGTAGCTCGTAGAGACAGAAGCCAGCCCGGGCCAGGTCCAGGAGGCGGCCGTCGATGACCGCGCTGGTGTCCACCACCACCCGCGCCAGGGGCGCGGCAGCAACACCCAGGGGCAGGCCCAGACGGGAAAGCTCCCGGCGCCGGCGGCGCCCGACCGAGGCCCCGAGCGGCACCAGGACGAAGGCCACCCCCACCGCCACCAGCCAGCCCAGTCCGCCGGGAAGCCCGGAGGCGATCAGGGCCACCAGGGCGGCCATCACCAGGGCCACTACAACCCCGGCCAGCCCGCCGAGCAGCTCGGGGAGCGGGATGTTCGCCAACTCCTCCTCGGCCCACGAATAGGGCCGGACGCTGAGCGCCGGTCCGAGCAGGTAGCCGACGCCACACCCTAGCCCGAGACCCACGATCAGGATCACCGTCTTGATCTCCCAGCTGGAGGTGGCAGCCTTGACCGTGGGGTCGATCAACAGCACGCTGGCGTAGAGAGTTCCCAGGACCGCCCCCACCGACATGCCCAGCAGGCTGGCGATGCGCGAGGCGCGCCCTCGGCTAGCGCGCTTTTCTTGCTTGGGGGTGGCGCTGTCGGCGGCGGCTACGTTTCCGGGTGTCTCCCCGGTCTCAGACTGGTCCGCCACCGTCGCCGCCGGTAGCACCGGCGGCCCCCGCCCCGGCCGGCTCGGCAGCTGGGGATTGTGGTTCCTCGGCTACCTCGGGAGGTGGAGGCGGGCCCGGCACCACGTGGGTTCGGATGTTGCCGTCCTCCACGTCGATGGTGACCAGGTCCCCGGGGGTGAACTCGATCTTCAGCAGCTCCTCGCTAAGAGGGTCTTCGATGTCCGCTTGGATGACCCGACGTAGCGGGCGGGCCCCGAACTGCTTGTCGAACCCGCGCTCCGCCAACAGGTCCTTGGCCTGGTCGGTGACCAGGAGGCTGAGGCCCTGACGCTGGAGATGCTCCCGGACCCGCACCAGCATCAGATCGACGATCTGGCGGGTCTCGTGGGTGCGCAAGCGATGGAAGACCACCACCGCGTCGACCCGATTGAGGAACTCGGGGCGGAAGGCCCGTTTGAGCTCGTCGGTGATGCGCTCCCGCATCTTGCTGTGCTCTTGGTCCTCACCGCTCCGACCGGGGACGCCGGTCTGGAATCCCATCGAGAGATTCGAGCCCACTCCCTGGATGCCCAGGTTGCTGGTCATGATCACGATGGTGTTGGCGAAGCTGACCACCTTGCCCTTGGCGTCGGTGAGCCGGCCGTCTTCCAGGATCTGGAGCAGCATGTTGAAGAAGTCGGGGTGAGCCTTCTCGATCTCGTCGAAGAGGACGACGCTGTAGGGGCGGCGGCGAACAGCCTCGGTCAGCTGCCCGCCCTCGTCGTAGCCAACGTACCCAGGCGGCGAGCCGACCAGCCGAGCCGTGCTGTGACGCTCGGCGAACTCCGACATGTCCAGCCGGATCAGCGCGTCTTCGTTGTCGAACAGGAAGGTGGCCAGGGAACGGGCCAGCTCGGTCTTGCCCACCCCGGTGGGCCCCAGGAAGATGAACGAGCCGATCGGCCGACGGGGGTCCTTGAGCCCGGCCCGGGCCCGTCGAACAGCCTGACAGACGATCTTGACCGCCTCTTCCTGGCCGATCAGGCGCTTGTGAATCTCCGACTCCATGGCCAGCAGACGCTGGGTCTCCGCCTCCACCAGGCGGCTGACCGGAACCCCGGTCCAGGAGGAGACGATGTCGGCGATGTTCTCCTCGTTGACCTCAGGCACGGTCTTGCCCAGCTCATCGCGCCAGGCGGCCTCCTCCAACGCGTACTCACCCTTGAGCTGCTTGGCCTCCTCGTCCAGCTTGGTGGCGGCCTCGTAGTCCTGCTTCTCCACCGCTTCGTCCTTGCGGGTCTGGAGCCCGCGGACGTGGCGCTGCTTGGCGCGCAGTTCGGGAGGTGTGGTGGTCAGCTTCATCCGCACTCGAGCCGAGGCCTCGTCAATCAGGTCGATGGCCTTGTCCGGCCAGGAGCGGTCAGTGACGTAGCGCCCGGAGAGCTCGGCGGCGGCCCTGACCGCAGCGTCGCTGATGGTCACCCGGTGGTGCTTCTCGTAGAGGCTCCTCACCCCGGAGAGGATCTCGACGGTCTCCTCCAGCTTGGGCTCCTCGACGAAGACCGGCTGGAAGCGCCGCTCCAGGGCAGCGTCCTTCTCGATGTACTTGCGGTACTCGTTGATGGTGGTGGCCCCGATGCATTGGATCTCGCCACGAGCCAGCGCCGGCTTGAGGATGTTGGCGGCGTCGATGGCTCCCTCGGCAGCGCCGGCTCCCACCAAGGTGTGGAGCTCGTCGATGAAGAGAACGACCTCCTTGGAGGAGCGGATCTCATCCAGGATCTTCTTGAGCCGTTCCTCGAACTCGCCTCGGTACTTGGTCCCAGCCACCAGTCCGCCCATGTCCAGGGTGAGCACCCGCTTGTTGGCCAGTGACTCAGGAATCTCCTGGTTCACGATGGCCTGGGCCAGACCCTCGGCGATCGCGGTCTTGCCCACGCCGGGCTCGCCGATCAGGGCGGGATTGTTCTTGGTGCGCCGGGAGAGGATCTGCACCACCCGCTCGATCTCCATCTCCCGCCCGATCACCGGGTCCAACTGATTCTTGGTCGCCAGCTCGGTCAGATCACGGCAGAACTGGTCCAGCAGTGGTGTCTTGCTCGACTTCTTGCGCTCAGGAGGCGGCTCGTCCTCGAGCCCCTGCTCTTTGAGCAACGAATCCAGCTCATGGCGGACCTTGTCCAGATTGGCGCCGAGATCCTCCAGCACGTGGGCGGCGATGCCCTCCCCCTCGATCAGCAGACCGAGCAACAGGTGCTCGGTCCCCACATAGGTGTTGTTCATCCGCTTGGCCTCTTCGAAGGCGATCTCGATCACCTTCTTAACCCGGGAGGTGGGGATGATCTGCTGGACGATGATCCGCTCGTTGCGTCCGAGCACCGAATCGATCGTGTCCCGCACCTTGTCGATCTCGACGCCCAGGTTCGCCAGCACCTTGGCAGCCAGTCCCTCGCCTTCTCGCAAGAGCCCGAGCAGGAGGTGCTCGGTGCCGATGTAAGAGTGGTGGGACTTCTCCGCCTCGTCCTGCGCCAGAGTCAGGACCTTCTTGGCCTTCTCGGTAAAGCGCTCAAACGGGTACACGGATCATCTCCTTGAGCCCGGTGGTATGACGGTCGGCAGCGCAGGCTGCCGCCATGGCTGAAATGGCTCGCGGGCTCGGGGCGGGGCCGATCACAAGCGCATTATGCCCAATCGCGGCTCCCCGAACCGCGAGGCCTCTCTCCCTTCAGCTGGCCGGCCCGCGGTAACTCGGAGGCGGGGCTGTCTGAGATTGGGAGTGGCCGCCTCGCTCGAGGTCTCCCTGGGCCGGCCGCTAGGTGGGTGGTTCGGCCCCCAGCTTGCTCAGCTGCTCCCGGAGAGCTGCAACATCTACCTTCAGGGTCCGCAGCAGCTTGACCGCCTGGTCGGATTCCTCGGCGGTGATCGCCAGTAAGAGGTGCTGGGTGTCGACCCGCCCGGTCGGCCCCTGGTCCGCCTCCTGCCTGGCCACGACCCCCACCGCATGGTGGAGCCGCGGAGTCGGGATCACGGCCTGGACCGCCAGCGGAGGTGAGGACGACCGCTTCTTAGCCAACTCCCGACGCACCCGCTTCAGGTCGACGCCCAGGGCCAGCAGAGCCTGGCCGGCGCTGCCCTCCGCTTGCCGGACCAGACCCACCAGGAGGTGCTCCGGGCCAACGTAGCCGACCCCAGCCTTGACCGCCTCCTCCTCGGCCAGGGCCAGGGCGCTGGTTGACTCGCTGGTGAGCCGATCGAGGTCTCCGTAACCGTGCCGCCGGGGCAGAAACGACTGCGATGGCGGGTTGAGGAACCTGGCCGCCGGTCTCCCAGGCTGGTCGGCTGGGGAACCCTCCTCCGGGCTCTGCTCTTTGAGCAGCGAGTCCAGCTCATGGCGGACCTTGTCCAGGTTGGCGCCGAGATCCTCCAGCACGTGGGCGGCGATGCCCTCCCCCTCGATCAGAAGTCCCAGCAAGAGGTGCTCGGTGCCGACATACCTGTTGTTCATCCGCTTCGCCTCTTCGAAGGCGATCTCGATGATCTTCTTGACCCTGGAGGTGGGGATGATCTGCTGGACCCTGATCCTCTCGTTCCGGCCCAGCACGGAATCGATGGTGGCCCGCACCTGCTCGATCTCCAGCCCCAGCCCGTACAGCACCTGGGCCCCCAACCCGTCGCCCTGTCTCATCAACCCCAGCAGGAGGTGCTCACTGCCGATGTACGAGTGGTGCGCCTTCTCAGCCTCGTCCTGGGCCAGGGTCAGGACCCTCTTGGCCTTTTCGGTGAAGCGCTCGAACGGGTACACCGGGAACGCGACCTCCAATCCCACCCCGATCTCTGACCACGCCGTGTTGGGGCTTTCGATTGTGCCATCGACGCTGGCGGCTGGCAATCAACGAATTTAGTCCGAGCCCGCGTCGGCCCCGAGGTCGTGCCGGAGCCGCGCTAGCTGGCCGCCCTGGCGGATCCAACGGGGCCGGGCCAGCTCAGGGGATCTGGCTCCGATTGGGGCCGGGGCGATGCTGCGCCACGGTGAGGCTCAAAGTGGAGCTGGAATGCCGACTGACCTGGCCCATCTGGCAGTCGGTCAGGGCCATCTCCTGTCCCAAGGCGGGGAGAGCGGCTACCAGCAGAGCTGCCACTGCGATCCAGTCCAGGCCGAAGGGGATCCAGAGCCAGGCGATCGGAGTGACCGCCATCAACAGAAGCGCGGTCGCCGGCCCCCGCTCCCCGGCTGAGATCGCGTCCTTGCCGATCACCAGCACCACCAGGGGCAGGATCAGCAGGTCGTCGTTGGGGTGGGAGTAAGGGGTGACCAGAAGCCAGAGGCCCATCGCCAGTCCAACGGCCCAGAGAATGCGCCGATCCTCGGGCATCTGCCGCCACCTGGGCGACCAGGCGATCCGATATCCGAGCCAGCTCATCCCGGCCAGGGTGGCCGCGAGCAGCGCCCAGGTCAAAGGGGAGTGGAATCCGCTCCCCAGGCCCCAAGCCGAGGGAGCGGCCCCGAGGAGGGCTGGGAGACCGGCCAGGTCGGGCTGCCGCCCTACCCAACCGCCGAATCCGACCAGAACGTGAACCCAGTCGCCCAGGAATCCGGCTCCCAGGCCCAGGAACACCGCCGAGCTGGCGGCCAGGCCGATCAGATAGCGGGTCAGCGCCTTTCGGTCAGTCCAGATGGCGATCCCGGCAAACAAGACCGCGGGCCACATCAGATCCGGCTTGAGCCAGAACAAACCTATTACCAGGCCAGCTGCCAGCATCCTGCCTCGAATCAGCAACAGCAGCGAGCCCAACAGCGCCGCCAGCAGCAGAGCGTCGACCTGACCCTGAAGCAAGCTAGAGAACCCGAACCAAGAGAGGAAGCTGCCGACCGCCAGCAGTTTCGGGTGTTTCCATCCCAGCTGTCGACCGAAGAGGAACGCGGACAGGCCTCCTAAGAGGCCGGTCCCGGTCAAGAAGACAAAGTAGGCGACATGGAACGGGAGTCGGGCCAACGGCTCCAGCAGCACCGCCAGACCGGGAGGGCTGACAAAATCCTTGACCGAGTAAGGGTTCCCGCCCCGGAGCATGGCGCCGGCCGCCCGGTAGAAGGCCCACAGGTCCACGCCCGGGCCGGTTTGGCGGGTGAAGTAGATCGCCATCGCCAGGCTCAACCCCGCCGCACCCAGCAGAACCGCGGCCCGTCGATCGGAGTGGAGCCTCACGGCCTCTTCCACTTCCGCCGAACGGTCCCTCCAGTCAAGCGACCGGAGCGGTACCCGGTGTTGCTCAAGAGGCTCGCTGAGGAGCTCTGGCCGGTGAAGCAGCACTTGCCCAGCACCAGATGAGACACCCTCAACGGTGGGACTGGGGCGTCGCTCCACCTGGTCACGGGCGGAAGCTTATGCCGAGCAAACCAGGGAAATGAGGACTTTCACCGCATCGTTGCTGATCTGGAGGGCCGGCGACGGGATGTCTAAGGGCTGGGCTTCGGCCTCCCCCGGGAGATTGGAGCCGGAACCTACCTACTCGTCCTCGGGGTCGGCGGTCTCTAGCTCGGCCTCGGCTATCGGCTCGGGTGCCAATTCGGGCACCTCCACTGCGGCCGGTTCAACCGCCTCGGCCGCCCCATCCTCTTCGGAGGGTGCCTCGACTGCGACCGCCTTGGCCCGGCTGCGCTTGGGCTTGGCGGCGGGCACCGGCTCTGGGCTCGAATCCTCGTCCAGGTCCGGCTCGTAGTCGGCAGCCGCGGCATAGTCCTGGTCGCCGGGAACCTCCTCGGGAGGCAGATGGGCCGGCCGCGGTAGCAGCTGGCGATAGGAGAGTGAGATCCGGCGCCGGGTGCGGTCCGCCTGGAGCACGATGACCTTGACTGTGTCGCCCACCCGGAGGACGTCCTCGGTGCGCTCGACGTGCTCCCAGGAGAGCTCACTGATGTGGAGAAGGCCCTCGACCCCGTCGGCGATCTGAAGGAAGGCACCGTACTTCTTGGTCTTAGTGACCGTGCCCTCGATCTCCGTGCCGGCCGGGAAGCGAGCCTCGATGCTGTCCCAGGGATCGTCGCTCATCTGACGCAGAGAGAGCGAGATGCGCGAGAGCTCGGGATCCAGTTTGATCACCTTGACGGTGACCTCGTCACCTACCGCCAGCATGTCTGAGACGTTGCTGACCCGGTCCCAGGAGAGCTCACTGATGTGGATCAGGCCGTCGGCTCCGCCCAGATTGATGAAGGCCCCGTAGGAGGTCAGGCCACTGACCCGGCCGGTGACCACGTCTCCGACGCTGAGCCGCTCGAACAGCTCCTCGCGCTGGCGTGCCCGGTCTTCGTCTTGAGCAGCCCGCTGACTGACGATCAGCCGGTTCCGTTTGCGGTTGACCTCCAGGATCTTGACCATGATCTGCTGGCCAACCAGGTCCATGAGGTTGCCGGAGTGGGTGCGGGCCACCTGGGAGCTGGGCAAGAATCCCCGCAAACCCATGATGTTGACGATCAGTCCGCCCTTGTTCTGCTCGCGAACCTCGGCCTCGACCCCCTCGCCGGAGCTCTCCTTCTCGGCCGCCTTGGCCCAGATGCCCTCAGCCCTAGCCCGGCGCAGGCTGAGCACCACGTTGCCGTCCTCGTTCTCGGACTGGAGGACGTAGACCTTGATCCTGTCCCCGGGGTTGAGCACCACGGATTCCTCGGCCCGTCCAGTCAGCTCCCGGTTGGAGATGACCCCCTCGGACTTGGCCCCGATGTCGACCAGCACCTCGTCGGGGTCGACCCGCACCACGGTGCCGTCAACGATGTCCCCGTAGGTCAAGGTTCGGATGGATTCAGCGCTGGTGCGCAGGTACTCCTCCATGGAGCTGAAGATGGTCAGCTCCTCGGCGGGTGCCTCAGTGGCGAGCTCGGACAACGGCCTGTTGAATCCTCCAGAACAGTGTCACCGGCGCGCTAAAGCAGAGCGCCAGCGCGGGCGAGAGTATAGCAGCGATCCGGCGAGATCCATCCCCGCCGTGCTGGCCGCCCGTCCCCAGATCGCGCGCCTAGTCCCGGCCCTAGGTGGCAGACTGACATCGGCCTTGGTCCACCCGGGTGGGCCAGATCGAGAGCTGGACCTCAAGGAGAACTAAGTGAGCGTAGCCCCGACCCAACAGATCTACCAGTACCGCGAGGTCGACTCCTTGGAGGAGGTGAACCGCCTGGCCGCCGAGGAGGGTTTTGATCTGTTCCAGGCGGTGGCCCTGGAGGGGAGGATGCACTTCGTGCTCCGGCGCGTCCGCGACTCCGACGTCGGCCGTCGGGTGGGGTTCTCCGGCTCGGCTCCCAGAACGCCCGTCGGCTAGCTGCCCCCGACCACCTTCATGGCCAGGTCGAGCGCCGGGGCACTGTGGGTCAGTCCTCCCACCGAGATGTATTGGGGCCGGGCCTGGGCGTATTGGGCCAGGTTCTCCAGGGTCACTCCGCCGCTGACCTCGACCTCGGCTCGCTGCCCGACCAAGGCCACGGCGGAGCTCACCTCGGTCGGGGTGAAGTTGTCCAGCAGCACTCTGCCGACACCGAATTCCAGGGCCTGGGCCAACTCCTCCTCGGATCGCACTTCGACCTCGATCTCCTTCACTGGGTGGAAAGCCGCGGCGCGGGCGACGGCCTCCCTTAGACCTCCGGCCAAATCCACATGGTTGTCCTTGATCAGGATGGCGTCGAAGAGACCCATTCGGTGGTTGAGCGCTCCCCCGGTGCGGGCGGCGTACTTCTCCAGCTGACGTAGCCCGGGCAGTGTCTTGCGGGTGTCCAGGATCTCTATCCCGAAGGGACTGGCCACCCTGACGAACTGGGCCGTGAGGCTGGCAATCCCGGAGAGGTGCTGCAGGAAGTTCACCGCGGTCCGCTCGCCCGCCAGAACCGCCCGGGCTGGGCCGGTCACCCGCATGGCCACGCTGCCTTCCTGGAGCCGAGCGCCGTCCTGGAGCAGTTCGGCGCACTCGATCGTGCTATCGAGCTGCCGGAAGACCTCGCGGGCGATGGCCAGTCCGCAGAGGACCCCCGGCTCCCGAGCGATCACCTCGGCCACGCACTGCTGACCCTCAGCTAAGACGGCCTCGCCAGTGAGATCGATGCCGCCGTAGTCCTCGGCCAGAGCCCGCTCGACCGATGCCGCTATCTCAGCCGGGTCGAGCTTTTTCAATCTGCCTGAACTCCAAAGGCGACCCCCGTTTCTGGATCACGGTGCCCAGGAACCGGCTCTCCACTGCGGGATGGTCCTGGCGGAAGTGGGCCCCCCGGCTCTCCTCCCGATAGTTGGCCGCTTCCACCAGGAGCGCACTTGTCCCCAGCATCCCGCGCAGCTCGCCCAGGTGTGGATCTACCGGCGCCTCCGGCACCAGCTCGATCAGCTCGGCCAGCCGCTCGGCGGTCCGGGCCAGAGCCTCCCGGTCGCGGACAATCCCGGCGCTGCTCCACATCGCGCTCTGAAGCTGGCGCCGGCTGTCCGTCAGCCACTCGGGAGTGACCTCCTCCAGCTCCAGAGTGCCGACCGGACCAGGTGGCTCGAGGCGGGCGTGCTCTCCCGCACCCAGGACCGCCTCGACCGCCCGCGCCGCGAACACCAGTGATTCCAAAAGGCTGTTACTGGCAAGCCGGTTGGCGCCGTGAACTCCGGTCGAGGCCACCTCCCCGGCGGCGAAGAGCCCCGGGATGGTGGTGGCCCCGGACAGGTCGGTCCGCACCCCTCCCATCTGGTAGTGGGCAGCCGGGGCCACCGGGATCGGCTGCTGGGTGATGTCGATCCCGTGGCCGGCGCAGGTGGCCACGATGTTGGGGAAGCGAACCCGGGCCTGGGCGGCTCCCATCGGCCGCAGGTCGAGCCAGACGTTGTCCAGTGATCGCTCGGCCATCCGCTCAGTGATCGCCCGGGCCACGACATCGCGGCCCGCCAGCTCTCCCGCCGGGTCGGACTGGAAGAGAAACCGTTCGCCGAGATCGTCCACCACCAGCGCACCCTCGCCTCGGACGGCCTCCGAGATGAGGAAGGGGGGCGCGCCCGGGAGTGCCAAAGCCGTGGGGTGGAACTGGACGAACTCCAGGTGGGCGATCTCTGCCCCCGCCTGATAGCCCAGCCAAACCCCGTCTCCGGTGGAGGGCTGGGGATTGGTGGTGTAGCGGTAGAGCCGGCCCAACCCACCGGTGGCCAGCAGCACCGCGCCCGCTTCCAGGCGACGGATCGCCGGCTGCCGCATGGAGATCGCCTCCACCCCCCAGCAGTGGCCGTCGCTGACCAGCAGGCGTCGGACCAGGTGCTCCTCCAAGATCAGCTCCACCGCGCCGGTGGCCCTGAGTGCCAGCAGTTCCTCCACCTCCTTGCCGGTGGCGTCCCCGCCGGCGTGGACGATCCGAGACCTCGAGTGGGCCGCCTCCTTGGCCACCAGCAGAACCCCGTCCTGGGTGTCGAAGTGGACCCCCAGCTCGATTAGCTCGCGGATCCGCCCAGGCCCCTCCTCCACCAGGGCTGCCACCGCCAGGGGGTCGCAGAGGCCCCGGCCGGCGGCGATGGTGTCGGCGGCGTGGAGGACCGGGCTGTCCTCCGGGTCAACCGCAGCGGCGATGCCCCCCTGGGCATATCGGCTGCTGCACTCCTGCATGGTCGCCTTGGTCAGGACCGCCACCTTGAGTCCGGCCTGGGCTGCCTTGACCGCGGCGAAGAGACCGGCGATCCCACTCCCCACCACCACCAGATCGAAGCGGCGTTGGGAGGAGTCGACCTCGACTGGTTGGCCCACCGCTCAGCGGCTCGGGCGCGGCGGCGCACTGAGCAGCGCCGTGTCGATCAGGTGCACCCCCTCGATCTGGGCTGCCACCAGAACTCGGGATTTCCCGTTGGCCTCGCCCACCGGTTGGAAGTCAGCGGGGTCCACCACCCCAGCGTAGTCGAGTCGGGCAGCAGGCTCTGCCTCGATCACCCTGAGTGCCGCCTGGACCAATTCAGGACCCGAGGTGACGCCAGCGGCGAACTTCCGCGAGGCCGCAATCAGCGACTGGGAGAGGCATCGGGCCGCCCGGCGGCCGGCCACCTGCAGCAGCAGATTGCGGCTGCTCAGGGCGAGTCCGTCCGGGCCTCGGACGGTGGGACAGATGCACACCTCCGCCCCCAGGTCCAGGTCTTGGGCCAGCCGGGTGACGACCGCCGCCTGCTGGGCGTCCTTCTCACCGAAGTAGGCCCGGCAGGGCCCGGTGGCGGCGATCAGCTTGGTGACGACGGTCGCCACCCCGATGAAATGCCCCGGTCGGCGCTCCGCCTCCCAGAGCGAGCCCCCGGCCTCGACCTCCACCCGGGTGGCGAAACCGTCGGGGTAGAGGGTCTGGACCTCTGGGCAATAGCAGGCCTCGACTCCCATGTCGGCGAGCAGCTCCAGGTCAGCGTCGATCTGGCGGGGATAGCTGAGGTAGTCCTCGCCGGCGCCGAACTGGAGGGGGTTGACGAAGATCGACACCACCACCCGGGCGCACTCTCGTCGGGCGGCGCTCACCAGGGAAAGATGCCCGGCGTGGAGGGAGCCCATGGTCGGCACCAGTCCCACCAGTTCGCCGGAGCTGGCCCAGCCCGCGGTCAGCTGGCGCAGCTCCCGGGGGCTGGCGACCACCTGGGGCAGGTGGGATCGTCGGACCGCCCGCCCGGGTTTGCTCGGCTCAGCCATAGCTGTGCTCCTGATCGGGGAAGGTGCCGGCCTCGACCTCCGCCTGGAACCGGCTCGCGGCGGCGGCCATCTCCTCCCCCTGGGATGCAAATCGCTTGACGAACTTAGGCACCGGACCGACGGTCAGTCCGAGCATGTCGTGGACCACCAGGACCTGGCCGTCGCAGTCCGGCCCGGCTCCGATTCCGATGGTGGGAATCGAGCTGGAGGCGGTCAGTTCCCCAGCCAGGGCGGCGGGCATCCCCTCCAGGACCACAGCGAAGGCTCCCGCCTGCTCCAGACCGGTCAGGGCCTCACGAATCCTGGCAGCCCCCGCCTGATCTCGACCCTGAGCGCGAAACCCGCCCATGGCGTGGACACTCTGGGGGGTCAGGCCCAGATGTCCCATCACCGGGATGCCCCGCTCCACCAGGTGGGCGACCACCTCGATCATGGGGCCGCCGCCCTCCAGCTTGACCGCCTGCATCCCGGCCTCCTGGAGCAGCCGCCCCGCCGATCGGGTGGCATCGTCCATCCCCAGGTGAAAGGAGAGAAACGGCAGGTCCCCGACCAGAAGAGCCCGCCGGGTCCCGCGGGCAACCGCCTTGGCGTGGAGGAGAACGTCCTCCAGGGTGACCGGAATAGTGTCGTACTCGCCGTCGCGCAATCGGTGGCCCAGCATCACGCCGCCTAGGGAGTCCCCCACCAGCAGCACCGGGATCCCGGCCTGGTCCAGCCAGCTGGCGGTGGTGAAGTCGTAGGCGGTCAACATGGCGAAGCGCTGGCCTTCGCGCTTCCACTTGGCCAGGTCGGTGACTTGAATTGCCTTGCGCGCGATCTGATCTTCCACGGTCATCCTCCTGCCCCAGTCCGGTCGGCCGGCAATGGCCTGGCCGCCTCCTGGATGGACGCATAGAGCTGGGCGAGAGCTGGATCGAGCCGGCTCAGGGCCTCTAGATGGGCGCTCACAGTTCCCTGGTCCCGGCGCTGCTGGGGGCCGCTCAGACCCAGCTCCGGTCCCAGGCGCCGGACGTTCCGGGCGCTGGCTGAGTGGAGGGCCCGAAGGCCCTCAGCCAGGTCGGCGCCGCCACCCGATTCGGCGCCGAGGCGTTCGGCAACCCGTTCGAGCAGGACCGGCAACACCCCGGCGAACACGGCCGCGGCGTGATAGAGGGACCGGTTCACGGCCTCCAGCTCAATCACCCGGCAGCCGAGCAGGCGGGCCAATTCCATGAGCTCCGAGCGGGCCCGTGGATCAGCCTCGATCGAGACGTAGGTGTCATCAAAGGACGAGGGGTCACCGTCGGGGAAGGGGGCCAGCGGGTGAAAGACCCCCAGCGCGCAACCTCTCTCCCTGAGGGGGGCTAGGGGACCGAGACCCTGGATGCCTGCGCAATGGGCGACCACTCGGTCTCCCAGGGGCGCTGCCGATTCCAGCTCCCGGACCAGCCGACCGAGTTCCGCGTCGGGGGCACAGAGCAGGGTCAGGCGCGATCCGCTGAGCACCTCCTCCGGACCCTCCCCGACCACCCAGCCGATTTCCGACGCCAGGGACCGCGCCCGCTCGAGCCGCCTGGAGGAGATCAGGCCCGGCTGGACGCCGGCCCGGGCCAAGCGGCGAGCGATCGCCTGGGCCAAGCGCCCGGCGCCGACGATTCCGTAACCCACTTCCGTCTCGGTCACCTCAGGGATCCAAGCGGATTGAGGTAGTTCCTCATAGGCCCCACGGGCCAGTGTCCATGGTAAGGGCCCCAGCCGAGGGCCGCTCCGAGCCCTTGGCCGGCCGAGCTCAGCTGGCGGCCGGTTGCTCTTCCTCGACCTGCTGGATCACCACGTCCATCTCCTTGCGTTCCATCGATTCGACCTGGATCAGGTGATCGGCCAGAGCCTGCAGGGTGTGGCGGCGCAGGGTGAGGACCTTCTTGGCCGTGAGATAGGCGTTGTCCACCAGCGAGTGCACCTCCTGGTCGATCTCGCCGGCGGTTTCGTCGGAGTAGTTGCGCTGCTCGCCGAGGTCGCGGCCCAGGAAGACCAGCTCCTCCTTGGTGCCGAAGGCCAGGGGACCCAGCTTTTCGCTCATCCCCCACTCGGTCACCATCCGCCGGGCCAGCTTGGTGGCCTTGCCGATGTCGTCCGAGGCACCGGTGGTGATGTTGGCGTCGCCCAGGAGGATCTCCTCGGCCACCCGTCCACCCAGGATCCCCGCCAGCTGGTCGGTCAGCTGCGCCTTGCTGACCAGCACCCGATCGTGATCCGGCAGGGCCATGGTCCAGCCCAAGGCCATGCCCCGGCTGACGATGCTGATCTTGTAGGGCGGATCGCAGTTGGGCAGGGTGTACATCACCAGGGCGTGGCCCATCTCGTGGTAGGCAATCGTGGTCTTCTCCTCGTCGGTGATCCGGCGCGACTTGCGCTCGGGCCCAGCGATGACCCGGGCGATCGCTTCCTCCAGCTCCGGCATGGCGATCACCTTCTTGTTCTGGCGCGCCGAGAGGATCGCCGCCTCGTTGATCAAGTTGGCCAGGTCGGCGCCACTGAAGCCCACCGTCTGCTTGGCGAGAACCTCCAGGTCGACCGAGGTGTCCAGTGGCTTGTTGCGGGCGTGGACCTTGAGGATGGCGTCCCGGCCCCTGATGTCGGGATTGTCCAGGGTGACGTGACGATCGAAGCGGCCCGGACGCAGCAGCGCTGGGTCCAGCACATCAGGGCGGTTGGTAGCCGCGATCACGATCACGTGGGTGTTGGTCTCGAAGCCATCCATCTCCACCAGCAGCTGGTTGAGGGTCTGCTCGCGCTCGTCGTGGCCACCACCCAGCCCGGCCCCGCGCTGCCGGCCGACGGCGTCGATCTCGTCGACGAAGACGATGCAGGGGCTGTTCTTCTTGGCCTGGTCGAAGAGGTCGCGGACCCGGCTGGCTCCCACCCCCACGAACATCTCCACGAACTCGGAACCCGAGATGCTGAAGAAAGGCACTCCGGCCTCCCCCGCCACCGCCTTGCTGAGCAGGGTCTTACCGGCTCCCGGGGGACCCACCATCAGCACCCCCTTGGGAATTCTGGCGCCCAGTGAGGTGAAGCGCTCCGGGTACTTCAGGAACTCCACGATCTCGCTCAGTTCCTGTTTGGCCTCATCCACTCCAGCGACGTCCGCAAAAGTGACCTCAGGCTTGTCTCCCGCCACCAGCCGGGCCCGGCTGCGGCCGAACGAGAGCGCCTGATTGTTGCCGCTCTGGCTCTGGCGGAGCATGAACCAGATGAAGGCCAAGATCACCAGGACGATGATCACGTTGGGGAGGATGTAGGTTAGAAACACGTTGTCTGAACTGGGCGCCTGAACGTTGTACTTGGTGTAGCCGAAGGGCTGGAAAATCTCCGACGGATCACTAGCTTCTATGTTTGACTGGTACTCGTGCCCGGTGGTGGTGTACCAATTGACTGATTCGTTGGAATTGACCACCTGCGCCTCCTTGGTGGAGGAGATGATCGGCTCGCCGGCCGGGACCGGTTTGCCCTCGGCCTTGAGCTTGTAATTGGCCAGAGCCTGTTGGAGCACGCCGCTGGAGCGGGTCGGAATGGTCTTGCTCGGCGAAGCCCGCCACAGCAGGACCGCGAACGCCAGCAAGGCGATCAGCAGGACCGCATAGGCGATGTTTCGGCGCTGGCGTGGCATCTGGCCGATTGTACGCAGTCCTTTGGCGGCATCCCCGGCTTCGTACTGGGGAGTGCCGGGCCCGGCCAGGCGGGCTCTGCTGGGCCAGCGGAGCCCGCCGCTGGGCACCCCGGCCAGATACCTGGCGGGCTGCGTGGCGGTACCTGGATTTGAACCAGGGACACCTCGGTTATGAGCCGAGCGCTCTAACCCCTGAGCTATACCGCCGTTGCTCGCGGCCTCGGAGGGGTGAGCGTTGCGGCGCCAAGATTCGAACTTGGGACCTTCGGGTTATGAGCCCGACGAGCTGCCACTGCTCCACGCCGCGCCGAGATTGTACGCGACCGGGCTGAGAACGTCAAAAGCCGATCGAGGCAGTGGCGATCGGGTCCCTGGCTCGGGGACGGTAGCTCTCCGGCCGCTCAGGAGGTCGGCAGCGGCACCCCGAGGAGCGCGTGGACCAGATCCTGGGCGGTCTGGCCGACCTCTGCTGCCCCTTGCTGGATCGCCACCGGACCGGCGGCCTCGACCGGATTCTCCACGGCATACACCTTGTCCGAGGGTGGCGCCAGCCCCTCGGAACGGGCGATCTCGGCCTGGGAGGCCGCCGAGGAGGCGGTCTGGAGCTCCTCGCGCTGGGCCTCTACCTGGCGCGAAAGGCTCTGCGACTGAGCCTGAAGCTGGTTCAACTGGCGCTGCAGGCTGGTGTCGGTGCCGAGGCCGTGATAGAGGCTGAGGGCGATCCAAAATCCGGCCACGGTCACGATCAGCAGCACGGCGTGGCGGTGCCCCAGAGAGTGGCCCCGCCTAAAAAGCCGCCAGCGGATACGTAGCTCTCGGATCAGCCCAGCGATGGGCCCGTAGCCGTCCGCTCGATCCTGGTTCAACGTAGGGTGGGTGTGATTCGGCAGACAGCAGGCGCCACGGCCCGCTCGTCGCGGTGAGTATACGTCTGGGAGATGGCCTGGGGGCAGGCTCCGCCGAGTTCGGCTCTAGTTCAGGTCCTCGGCCAGCCCCGGGCCGCCCCCGGTGGACGCCTCGATTCGGTCTTCCAGTTCGGTCCGGCGGAGGGCGGCCCTCCGACCGGCGGCGAACCGCCGGAGCGCGCCCTCGGCGTCGACTTCGCGCTGGCGGGAAAGGGCAACCACCCAGAACAGCAGCTCACCGACTAACTCCTCGGCAGAGCTGTCCTGGTCTCCCCCAGCGGCGAGCCTGCGCAGCATCTCTTGGGCGGCCACCGCAGGGTGGGGATCGGGAGGCTGGGTTCCCTCCGGCCCAAGGCCGTTGGCCTGGCGGCGTTGGATGGCGGCCGCCAGGGCCAGCGCGGGCAGCGACCTGGGGATTCCGTCGAGAGCCGACTCCCGGTCTGGCTTCTCCTTCCGCTTCAGCTCCTCCCAATTGCTGAGCACCTGGGCCACCCCTGTCAGTTGGAGGTCAGCGAAGACGTGGGGATGGCGGCCAATCATCTTCTCGGTGGCCAGCTTGGCCACCATCCCGATGTCAAAGGTCCCGGCCTCGGCCGCGATCGCGGAATGCATGGCCACCTCCACCAGCAGATCGCCGAGCTCCTCCGCCAGTTCGTTGGGGCTGCCGTCCTCTGCCGCCTCGATCGCTTCGTAGGTCTCTTCCAGCAGAAAGGGGAGCAGGGTTTGGTGGGTCTGGGCGCGGTCCCAGGGACAGCCCCCTGGTGCCCGCAGCTGCTCCATCACCTCGAAGAGCCGACGCAGCTGCAGCAGGTCCTCGTCGGTCACGCGTCGACCAACTGGGCGATCCGGTCCGACCTGGCCTGGCCCAGCTTCCGGAGAGTGCCCATCAGCAATTCTGGCCAGCTGTCGCCGATCAACGCGACCCGGATTCGCAGCCGGTTGCTGCTGACTTCCAGCGCCTGGTCATGCCTCTGCTCGACCACCTCCCGCAATGGCAGTCCGTGGCCCGGCTCGAAGGTGAGCACAACATCGTCCTGGTCGGTCTCGACCGAGCGCGCCCCCACCTCCGCCGCCAGCAGTCGGATGCGCAGGGCCAAGATCAGGTTCTCCAATTCCTCCGGCCGCGGCCCGAAGCGCTGGCGGAGGTTGCGGGCGCTCTCGTCTAGCTCGCCCTCGGTGGTCGCCCCCGCCAGTTGCTGGTAGATCCGCAGACGCAAGCGCTCGTCCGGGACGTACTCCGGTGGAAGCAAGGCATGGAACGGCAGGTTGACCGAAACCTGGGCGGGCGACTCGGCCAGCTCCTGACCCCGCGCTTGGAGCACGGCCTGGCGCAGGAGGTGGTTGTAGGTCTCGAGACCGACCGCGGCGATGTCACCGTGCTGGGCCTCTCCCAACACATTACCGGCGCCGCGGATCTCCAGATCCTTGAGGGCCAGGGCGAAGCCGGAGCCGAGGTCCTGGAGGTCGGCCACCACGTCCAGCCGCTTGTCGGCGCGCTCGGTCAGCGAGCGCTCCGGGTCGTAGAGGAAGTAGGCATAGGCCCGTTGCCCGGAGCGGCCGACCCGGCCTCTGAGTTGGTACAGCTGAGAGAGACCCATCCGGGAGGCGTCGTCGACCACCAGGGTGTTGGCGTTGGCGATGTCCAGTCCGTTCTCAATGATGGTGGAGCAGCAGAGCACGTCCACCTCCCCCGCCATGAAGCCCACCATCACCTTGGCCAGGGCCCCCTCGTCCATCTGACCGTGGGCCACCGCGAAACGGGCGTCCGGCACCAGCTTCCGAAGCCAGTCCACCTCCCTTTGGATGGTCTGGACCCGATTGTGAACGTAGTACACCTGGCCCCGGCGGGCCAGCTCCCGGCGGATGACGTCCTGGACCAGCCCCTCCTCCTTGGCGGTGACGTAGGTGCGGATCGGCAGCCGGCCCTCGGGCGGGGTGCGGACCACCGAGAGGTCCCGGATCCCGGCCAGGGCCATGTGCAGGGTTCTGGGGATGGGAGTCGCCGAGAGCGAGAGCACGTCGACCGCAGTCCGGAGCTGTTTCAACCGCTCCTTCTGAAGCACCCCGAAGCGCTGCTCCTCGTCGAGGACCACCAGCCCCAGGTTCTTGAAGCGGACGTCGCGCTGGAGCAGTCGGTGGGTGCCGATCACGATGTCCACGGTGCCGGCCGCCAGCCCACCCAAAACCAGCTTGGCCTCCTCGTCGGAACGCATCCGGGAGAGCTGTTCCACCACGATCGGGAAGGCCGCCAGCCGCTCCTTGAAGGTCAGGTGGTGCTGCTGGGCCAGAACCGTGGTGGGCACCAGGACCGCCACCTGGTAGCCGTCCTCGACCGCCTTGAAGGCGGCGCGGAGCGCGATCTCGGTCTTGCCGAACCCCACGTCCCCACAGAGCAGCCGGTCCATGGGACGGGGCGACTCCATGTCGCGCTTGATGTCGTCAAGCACCAGCAGCTGGTCGCGGGTCTCCTGATAAGGGAAGGACGACTCCAGCTCCTGCTGCCAGCGCGAGTCCTTGGCGAAGGCGTGACCCTGCGCCTCCAGCCGGCGGGAGTACAGCTCGACCAGCTCTTCGGCGATCTCGTCCACCCGACGCCGCACCGAGCGCCTGGTGCGCTCCCACTCCCCGGTGCCCAATCGGGACAGCTGGGGATGCTCGTCGCCGCCTCCCGAATACCGCTCGATCCGGTCCAGATGCTCCGCCGGCACGTACAACTTGTGGCCGTCGGCGTACTCCAGTTGCATGTACTCGCGCTCTCCATCGCCGTCGGCGACCCGGCTCATGGAGAGGAAGCGGCCGATGCCGTGGTCGCGATGGACCACCACGTCCCCGGGCTCCAGCTTGAACCGGAAGGACGCGACGTCGACCCCTGAGCCGGTGGCGTGACGGAGCCGGCCGGCGGCGCTGGACTCGGCCCGGCGCACCGTGCGCAAAAGAGACGACGCCCTCCGCTTCTGTAGTCCGAAGATGTCGGCGTCAGAGAGCACCGCCAGCCGGAGCCCGCTGACCACCAGCCCCGCCTCGAGATCGCCCGGGGCCACCACCAAGGCGGAGTCCGCCAGCTCGGTGGCGGACAGAGAGAAGTCCTCCATCCGGACCGGCTCCAGCCCCTTCTCCTCGGCCAGCTCCAGAACCCGGTCCTCCTGCATGCCCAGGACCAGCACCGTGCCGGTGGCTCGGCGGAGCTCCCGCACCTGGAGCGCGAACTGGTCGATGTCCCCGGCGAAGGTCGGGGCACCGGCGATCTCCACGTCGGCGCACACCTGGGAGTCCTCGACCGGCTCCCGGCGCAGGTCGAGGCAGCGGACACCGACCAGTTCCGCCATGACCGCCTCCAGCGAGGCCACGGTAGATGGGAGGTCGGGGGGCAACTCGGCCCGGGCGACCTCCGCCTCGTGGATGGCCGCCACCTCATCCAGCCAGGAGCGGGCACCCTGGATCAGCCGCTCGCGATGCTCGATCAGGATGATCGTGCCCGGCTGGAGATGGCGGATGAGGGTCTGCTCCGGATCGGCCAAAAGGGGGCCCAGGGCGTCGGCAGGGTCGGGCAGCGCACCCTCTCGAAGTAGCTCGAGGTCGGACTCCCAGCGCTCCCTCACGTCGTCCCGCAGCGATGCCAGATCCAGGGCGGTGAGCCGTTCCGCGGCCAGCTCCAGCGACGACCGGTCGAGGGAGAACTCCCGGGCCTGGGTCAGGGACACCGAGTCCAGACCTGCCCGCGAGCCCTGGGTCTCGGGGTCCAGTCGCCAGAGCCCAGCGACCTGGTCACCCTCCCACTCCGCTCGCCAGGGGCGTCCCTCGGTCGGGAAGCAGTCAATGATCCCACCTCGGCGGGCGAACTCCCCCGGGAAGGAGACAATCGACTCCTGCCGATAGCCGGACTCCAAGAGCAGAGCTGCCAACTCCCCAGGCCCGATCCTGGCCCCAGATTCCAGGGTGGTCCGCCAGCTGCCAATTCGCTCCGGCGAGAGGGTCGGCCTGAGAATCGCCGGCAGCGAGGTCACCACGATCTGGGGCAGAGGTGAGCGCAGTCCGCGCAAGGTGGCCAACCGGTGCCGGACCACCTCTCCCGACGGGGCGATCCGGTCGAAGGGCAGCACGTCGGCGGGGGGGAAGAGCAACACGCCCTTCTCCGAGGTCCAGGTGGAGAGCTCCTGCCACACCGGCTCCGGCTCCGCCACCAGCAGGCAGACCGGCACCTGGAGGAGGTCCCGGACCACGGCCGCCAGCAAGGGAGTAGCCGCGTGGATGACCCCTCCCAGCGAGCTGGTGGGCGCCCCCTTCTCCAGCCAGTCCCCCAGTCCCCGCCCCAGGGGCAGTCCTGCTATCCGGGTCAGCAGGGTCCGAGGCGGAGCCAGGGTAGCCCCCTGGCTGGGGGTCCCAGAGCCAGGCTCAGCCGCCATCGGCCACTTCCTCGGGATCGGCCCGGTTGTACTCGGTCATAGCCTGCTCGACCCCTTCGCTGGCGATCGCCAGGATGGCGTCGGCAGCCCGGACGCAGGCACGCTCGAGCACCTCCCGATCCCGCCCCGAGGGTCGGCCCAGCACGTAATCGATCGGGTCCTGGCCCTCGGGCGGACGCCCGATCCCGATTCGCACCCGAGGAAACTCCTGGGAGCGCCAGTGGACCTGCAGCGAGCGAAGCCCGTTGTGTCCGGCGGTCCCTCCCCGGGCCCGGATCCGCAGCCGTCCCAGCTTGAGGTCCAGCTCGTCGTACATCACCACCACCGCCTCCAGGGGCACGTTGAAGTCCCGGACCAGCCTCGAACCGGCCACCCCGGATTCGTTCATGAAGGTCTTGGGCCGGGCCAGGATCAGTTCCCGTTCCTCGACCACCTTGCGGGCCAGCCAGGCAGGACCGCGGTAGGCGCCCAGTGTGATCTGGAGCCGGTGGGCAAGGATGGCCAATGCCTCTGCCCCGACGTTGTGGCGGGTTCCCTCATACTCGCCTCCCGGGTTGCCCAGCCCAATCACCAACAAGGGGTCCGCGGTCACGCTCGGGGCTGGAGCTCCGGCACCCGCGGCGCCGGCAACCCTCGGCGAGTGGCATTCCCACCGAGGAGCAGCTCAGTGGTGCGAGTCATGCGCGCGGCCGGCTCTTCTTCCCCGTGATCGTGCCCGAGCAGATGAAGCAGGCCGTGCACCGCCAGCAGCCGCAGCTCATCCTGGGGATCGCTACCGGCCAGCTCGGCCTGGGCGGTAGCGGTCCTCACCGAGATCACGATGTCGCCCAGAAATCCCACTTCCAAGGGGGGCAACTGGAAGCCGCTGCCCTGCTCCGGCGCCGCCGGAAAAGCCAGCACGTCAGTGGCCTGGTCGAGTCCGGCGAACTCTCGGTTGAGCCGACGGACCTCGATGGGCGTCGCGAGCCGGCAGTTGACGGTGGCGGGAGCCAAGCCCAGATCGCCCATCGCTCCGAGGAGAAGCTCCAGCAGGGCCGCCGCCTGGGCGAACTCGCGCTCGGATCTGGATAGACCTCTGGAGAGCACCACGGTTGCCGCGCACTGCGGGCGCGGCTCGAGACCTGGCGCTAAACCTGCTTGGCCCGGCGCTTGCGCGCGGCCATGATCTTCTTCTTGCGACGGACGCTGGGCTTCTCGTAGAACTCGCGGCGCCGCACCTCGGTGAGGACCCCGTTCTGCTTGATCTTCTTGTTGAAGCGGCGCAGCGCGCTCTCGAACGACTCGCCTTCCCGCAGCTTTACCTCCGACAGCGAACGTCACCTCCTCAAGCCCGACGGTCCCAGCCCCGCCGAGAACCTTAGTCCTCACCTTTGCGGGTGGCGATTGTATCTGGAACCGAGGTGGCTGGGGATGGCGGAGCGCCATTTTCCCTGTCCCGGGGCAGCAACTTCGCCGTCAGGAGGCTGAGGGTCCGGAATGCGTCCTCCTGAAAGAACATGTGGCCGCGGCCCTCCAGCCAGACCAGCTCCGAGCTGCCGATGCCGGCCCGCAGGGCCTCGGCATTGCCAGGCAGCATCACCACGTCGGCGGTGCCCTGGATGATCAGGGTTGGCATCTTGATCTGCCCCAGTTGGGCGCCGGCGTCGTGGTGACGGATCGCCTGCCAGTGGGCCTGAAAAACTCCGGGTTTCACCGGATGTTTGGAGCGCCACTCGACCGCGTCCTCGATGACCTCCGGGTGGGCCAGCCGCCAGTTCGGTTCGTATAGAACCGAGCAAGCCATCCGGTAGGCGGAGGCGGGATCCTTGGCGTCGGCGCCCAGCAGGCGCCGAGTTACGTCCGGGTCTGCCCGCACTGCCAGCCGGCCGCCTGGTCCGGTGCAGCCCAGCACCAGTTTCTCGACCAGTCCCGGGTGCCGGATCGCCAGGTGCTGGGCGACCATCCCTCCCATCGAGACCCCCAGCACCGCCGCCCCTCGGGGGGCGAGATGTCGAAGCACGCTGGCGGCATCATCAGCCAACAGCTCCATGGTGTAGGGGCCCGGGGTCGCCTCGGAGCGCCCGATCCCACGCTGGTCCAGCACCAGACACTCGAAGTGCTCCGAGAGTTGGCCCATGTTCCAGACGAAGGCATGGTGGTCGGTGCCGAGGCCGGGGATCATCAGGAGCGGGGGACCCTGGCCCAGCGCGTACACCGCGAGTTCGGTGCCGTCACCGGCCTGGATGCGCCGGATCTCTCCGGCGGCGGGCCACTCCACCCGGCAATGGTATCGGCGCCGGTCGGCGTTGCCGGGCTGGGTAAACTCCGACCATGCCGCTCTTCTTCGTTCCGGCGGGGCAGGTCAGCCCCACCGGCGAGGTCCAGATTCTCGATCGTGACGCCTGGCACATCAGTCGAGTACTGCGGTCGCGCCAAGGAGAGCTGGTCACGGTAGTGGTGGAGGACGGCACTGAGCACGACGTCCGACTGGAAACGCTCGGCGCCGACCAGGTAACCGGGGTGATCGTGGCAACCAGGCGCACCCGCCGGGAGGCCAAGGCCCAGCTGCACCTGATTCAGGCCTTGCCCAAGGGCCAGGGCATGGTCGCGGTGTGCGAACAGGTCGCCGAGCTCGGAGTCATCAGCGTCTGGCCGGTGGTCACGGAACGCACCATCTCCAGACCGGAGCCGGAACAGGCCGCTCTCAGGAGTGAGCGCTGGCGGGCCATCAGCCGGGAGGCAGCCCAGCTGGCGGGCCGGCATCGAATCCCTGAGGTGCACTCGATCGCCCCGGTGATGGACTCACTGCAGAACCTGCGCCGGGCCGAGCCCAAACTCCAGGCCTTCACCTGCCATGACGGCGAGCTCCGCCAGGGCTTGAACTCGGTGGTCTGGGACGTTCACCTGCCCACTGCGGTTCTGGTAGGGCCCGAAGGTGGTTTCAGCGCAGCCGAGGTGCAAGAGCTGGCCAGCCACGGGGCGCGCCCGGTCTCACTCGGCCCGCGTAACCTGCGGACCACCCTGGCGGCGGTGGTCGCCCTCACCGTGCTCCTGGCCAGAGCGGGAGACCTGGAGGCCCAGGGGGGCTGATGGGTCGGCTGGACCGCCGCCCTTGACTCTGCGGTTCAGCAACGAGCGCCGGTGCTCGATCATCCAGCCACCAGAGGGGGCGGAAGATCGCAAGCCGGTGCGTCGCTACTCCGAGCTGAGGCGCGATCCCCTGACCGGCCGGAGCGGTCGAGTCGCCCATTTCGTGGGCTTCAAGCTGGTGGCACCCGATCTCTCTCAGGTCGTGGAGTCCTCTCGGGCAGGGTGCCCCTTCTGCCCCGAGCGACTGTTCCAGGTGACCCCCCTGCTGCCCCCAACGATCGCCAAGGAGGGCCGCATCCAAAGAGGTGAGGCAACCCTCTTTCCCAACATCTCCCCCTACGACCGGCACAGCGTGGTGGTGACTCTCACCAAGGAGCACTTCCTCCCCGCTGACCAGATGACCGAGGGCCAGCTGGCCGACGGCCTGCTGGCCTCGATCCAGTACTTCCGATCCTTACCCAGGGTCCGCCGGGGCACCTATTCGGTGATCACCTGGAACTACATGCCTCCGGCCGGCGCCACCCAGGTGCACGCTCACCTGCAGGCGTTCTCCACCAACCGCCCGGGCTCTTTGCTGGAGGAGGAGGTGCGCCGGAGCCGGCAGTTCTGGCGGCGCCACCAGCACCCCTACTGGCAGGAGCTGGCTCAGGCCGAAGAACTGTCCGGCGAGCGCTTCGTGGCCCGGAGCCGGCACACCGTCTGGCTCACCGCCTTCGTATCTCGGAGCGTGGTGTCGGACCTCTTCATCCTATTTCCCGAGCGGACCTACCTGGAGGAGCTCTCCCAGGACGCAGTCCTTGACTTCGCCGCCGGGCTCAAGTTGGCCCTGGCCGCGTTCCATCAGGAGGGGGTGCGCGCCTTCAACCTGGCTCTTTACGCGGCTCCCACCCAGGAGCGCACACCCCATTTCTGGTTGCATGCCCGGCTCTCTCCCCGGATCTACTTCAACCCGGTCATCGAGGGTTCCGACGCGACCGCCTGGCAGCATCTCTTGGACGAACCGTTTATGGTGCGCAGTCCAGAGGCGCTGGCGGAGCGGCTCCGCGAAAAGTTCCAGCTGGTGTTCCCGCCCGGCAGACCGACCGCCCAGCCCAAGTGAGCGGGGGCAGGGAGATCGCGGTCCCGGGGCAACCGCTCGTCTGGCAGGAGAAACCGATCAGGCGGGGCTGGTTGCGGCTTCTGGAGGGGCTGGCGCCGGGGCCTGGTCCAGCGCCGGGGCGGCGGAACCCACCGCTATCGTGATCCGGGTTGGAGCGGGCGCCTCCACTCGGGGAATCCGGACACTCAAGATCCCGTTCACAAAAGTTGCGCCTATCTCACTCTCCCGGGTCTCAGCCGGAGGCGCGATCTGCCGGAAGAAAGGGAGCCGCCGACGCTCCCGGCGCAGGTAGCGCCCTTCCAGCTGAGGCTCGACCTGGTGCTCGCCGCCGGTGGCCAAGCTGCCCCGGTCCGAGACCACCTCGATCTCCTCGGGACTGAAGCCTGGCGCCGACGCCTCCAGGAGAAACTCCTGCTCGTTCTGCCGAATGTCGGGGGGCAGCTACACCGCCAGCGGGACCTCGGGGGACCGGTCCCAGCTTGATTCTAGATTCCTGAATTGGCTGGTCTGAGAGGGCGTGACCAAGAGGTCGCGCCAGGGATCCCAACGGGTCATGGTCGTGATCCTCCACCCAAAGAAATAGCATCTTCTGCTGGGTTTTCTAACCCACGGAGAATTGATGCCCCGGGCTTCCCCCCGCCCAACCTGGCGCCTCGGCTACAGCCCGATGGCGTCCTTCAGATTCTCAAAGAACCCCCTGCGAACCGGGTGCGGTTTGCCGTCGGGGGGTGAGAGCTCGTGGAGCAATTCGCGCTCGCGTTCGGTGAGCTTGGTCGGAATCACCACCCGCAGCCGGACCACCTGGTCACCCCGGCGACCAGTCCTGGGATCGGGGGCACCCTTGCCGGGGATCCGGACCTGCTGGCCGTACTGGCTTCCGGCCTTGACCACCATCGGGACCGGCCCATCCACGGTGGGCACCACGATGGTATCCCCCAGCGCCGCCTGGGAGAAGGTGATCGGACACTCATAGACGATGGTCATCCCCCGGCGCTGGAGCTCCTCGTGGGGTCTGACGGTGATCAGCAGGTAGAGGTCTCCCAGGGGTCCGCCCCTGGGACCGGCGGCACCTTCCGCCGGCACCCTGACCCGCATCTCGTTGTCGACTCCCGCGGGAATCTGGACCTCGAGCTCCTTGGCGGCGTCCACCAGCCCCTGCCCGTGACAGGTGGGACAGGGCGACTCGATCATCTGGCCCTCGCCCTGGCAGCGCGGGCAGACCTCCACGGTCACCATCTGGCCGAGCAGCGTCTGGCGCGCCCTCTGCACCTGCCCCTGGCCGCCGCAGTCCGGGCAGGGGACGGACCCGGTTCCCGCCTTGGCTCCTGAACCGCTGCACTCCGGGCAGGCGGCGTGGCGGGTGATCTCGAAGGTGCGGGTGACTCCCCGAATCGCTTCCTCGAAGTCGATGGTCACCTGGAGCTGAAGGTCGTTGCCCCTCCGAGGTCCGCCCCGGCGGCGCTGCCCGGAGGCCCCGCCCGCGAAGAACATGTCGAAGAGGTCGAAGGCGGATTGGAAGTTGAAACCGGGGCTGCCGCCCATGGCCTCTCCGGCGTGCCCGAAGGCGTCGTAGCGTTGGCGGCGGTCGGAATCGGAGAGCACCTGATAGGCCTCGCCGATCTCCTTGAAGTGCTCCTCCGCCTCATGGTCCCCCGGGTTGCGATCGGGGTGATACCGCATCGCCAAGGCCCGGTAGGCGCGTTTGAGCTCGGCCGGGGTGGCCTGGCGGTCGACGCCGAGAACCTCGTAGTAGTCGCGCTTGGTCTGGGGCATCGGCTAGTTGGGCGATCTCTCGCCCGAGGGAGCATCCCCCTGGGCAGGCGGCTGGCTGGAGGGTAACTTGGCGGACGCGGGGTCTGGCCCGGCCTCGGCCACACTCACCTGGGCCGGCCGCACCACCCGGTCGAAGATCTGGTAGCCGGGAGCGAGCTCGGCCACCACAGTCCCGGGCGCTGTGGCGCCAGCCGGGACGGTCAGGACCGCGTCGTGAAGCCGGGGGTTGAAGGGAGCGCCAACCGACTCGATTCGCCGGATCCCCTGGGAGGCGAGCGCGTCCTCGAGCTGCTTGAGGGTGAGCCGAAGGCCCTCGGCAAGTCCGTCCTTGGCCTCCGCCGGAATGTGGGAGACGGCCCGGGCCAGATTGTCCAGGCCCGGCAGGAGGGCCTGGAGCAGGGCGACCGAGCCATACCGGGCCTGCTCCTCGCTCTCCTGCGCCTTGCGGCGCCGGTGATTCTCGAAGTCGGCCGCCAATCGCAGGTGGGTGGCGTTCAGCTTCGCCAGTTCGGCCTCCAGCTCGGCGACTCTGGCTGTGGACGCCGATTGAGGCGATCCAGCAGCCTGACTGAGTTCGGGCTCGTCTTCACCCTTGGGGGTCTTAGGCGGGCTCATCTACCCTCCTGGCAGCCGCTGGGCTCATGCCATCAACCGGGTCAAGGCGTCGCCGGTGGCCTGGGACACCAGTTGCAGGCGGGCTGCCACCTGGCCGTAGCGAATGCGGGTGGGCCCAACCACTCCAATGGTCCCCCAGAGCTGATCGCCAGCCTGGTAGCTGGTCAGCACCAGGCTGCACTCGCGAAGCTCGGCGACGCTGTTCTCGTGTCCGATCAACACCTGCATCCCGGCCTGGGGCGCCAGCTGAGCCAGCACGTCGCCCAGGATGCGCTGTGCCTCCAGGACCTCGAGCACCGCCCGGAGCCGGGCGGGGTCCTCGAACTCCGGCTGGCGGACCAGGTTGCGAACTCCGTTGTGGATCACCAAGGCTGACCGGGTCGCGAGCTGACGCAAGCCTCGAGAGACATCCTGGCTCAACGCCTGCAGCCCGGGGGCCAGCCCCGGCACCAAGGGGGCCGAGTCGACCTCCTCCGCCGAGAGTCCTCGGTAGAGCTCATTCAGGCGACCGGCCCAACCGCTCAGCTCCTCCTGGTCCGCCAGAGGATCGATCTCGATGATTCGCTGGAAGGCAGCGTTGCCAGTGGCGATCTCCACCATTAGCGCCTGCCCGGGTCGGATCAGAACCAGATCCAGGTGGCGCAGGCGACTGGTGGCATTGGCCGGGCCGGTGACGACCGCTACGTTCTCGCTGAGCCGGCTGAGCATGGCCGCAGCCACCTCCAGCACCGCCTCGACGTCGTGATCTGCCGCCTCGAATCCTTGCCGGACGTGGCAGCGCAACTGGGGATCGACCACTTCCTGAGGCAGGAGGAAGTCCACGAAGTAGCGGTACCCCTGGTCAGTGGGCACCCTTCCCGCCGAGGCATGAGGCTGGGCCAGGAACCCGTCATCGACCAGTTCGGAGAGCTCGTTGCGGATGGTGGCCGAGCTCAACTCCAAAAAGTATCTGGCCGCGAGCGCGTGAGAGCCCACCGGGACCACGGTCTCGGTGTAGTCGGAGACGACCGCTCGCAGAATCCGCTCTTTGCGCTGGTCCATTCCAGATCTACCTCAGGCCCCAGTTAGCACTCCACTACGCCGAGTGCTAACTGGAGTCTAGCACAGGTGTTCTGGCTGTCGAACTGGCGGCAATCGGTCGTGGAGAGGGCCAGCGGCCACGCTAACATCAGCCAATGGGCTCCCGCCCGTCCTCCCCAGCCGACCTCGAGCCGGCCCCCAGTCATGCACACCAGGACGCCGCTGCGGCCCAGGACTCGGAGCGAGAGCGCCTGGCCCGAAGGACCGGTATCCGCGAGGTGGTTTTCGGAGTCCAGGACGGCCTCCTGACGACCCTCGGCTTGACCACCGGGGTGGCCACCGCCACCGCCGGCAGCGTGGTCGCCCACACCACCATATTGATCGCCGGTCTGCTAGGAGCATTGGCCGGGATGATCTCCATGGGGACAGGTGCTTATCTGGCGACCACGGCGGCTCGCGACCTCAAGCACCAGGCGATCCACAAAGAGCGCGGCGAGCTGGAGAGCAAACCGCAGGAGGAACTCGCGGAGATGGTCGCCATCCTGGCCGCGCGCGGGGTCCCGCAGCAGGAGGCGACCCAGCTAGCCACCGCCATGGCCCGCTACCCGCAGCTTTGGGAGGAGACCCACATCGAGAAGGAACTGGGGATCTCCAGCCAGCTCCGCGACACCCCGGTGCGGGACGGTTTTCTGATGGCCGGGACCTTCGTTCTGGGCGCAATCATTCCGATTCTGCCGTACATCTTCATGACGGGCCTGCCCGCAGTCCTGGTGTCCCTGGTGCTCTCGGGCCTGGGCTTGACCGCGGTAGGGGTGTTGAAGGCTGGCGTCACCGGGCAGCGACTCTGGGTGGGCGGGGCACAGGTGCTGTTGGTGGGCAGTGGGGCTGCTCTGGCCGGCTATGTCTTCGGGGTGCTACTGCCTCATGCATTCGGCCTGCGGCTGCCCACCGCGGGCTGACGGAGACCGGTCCGCGCTCTGGCCAGCGGGTACTGGCTCGCGTACCGCCAGCTCCAAGGTGATTCGGTCGAGTACCTCGATCCCCCGGTGAGTCGCGGCCACACGCTGCCCCGAGACGGTCAGTAGTCCCAGCTGGGCCAGACGATCTGCCGCCTGGAGCTGGGCCAGCCTGGTCAGCTCTACACCGTGACGCAGTCGGAGCCCGCACGCCAACCGTTCCAGCTCTGCCTGCTCTACGTCGATCGTCTCGTGACCACGGCGGCCGTGACCCAAAGTCGCCACCTGCTTGATGTAGCTGGCCGCACTGCGCAGATTCCAGTAGCGCACGGCAACATGATCCGCGGTCAGAGAAAATCCCATCCGCTGGGCCGGTCGGCGGCCTAGGAAACCGTGGGCGCCGCAACCGGCGGCCAGGTAGAAACGCCCCTGCCAGTAGGTGAGGTTGTGGCGGGACTCGTGCCCTGGCCGCGCATAGTTGCTCACCTCGTACTGGCGCAGACCAACCTGCTCGAGAATCTCCCGAGCCAGTCGGTTCTGTTCGAGGAAGTCCGGCTCCCGGGGCGCCGCCACTAGCCCCCGGGCCACCGAGCGCGCCAATGGAGTGGCCGGCTCCACCGTGAGCTCGTAGCACGAGACGTGCTGCAGCGGATGGGCGAGCAGGCGCAGCAACCCGTCAGCGAAGACCGCGGTCGACTGCTCCGGAACGGCGTAGATCAAGTCACAGCTGACGTTTTCCATCCCGGCCCGGGCCGCCGACTCCAGAGCCGTCTCGGCAGTGGCCGCGTCGTGGTTGCGACCGAGCCAGCGCAGGGCCCGGTCATCCAGACTCTGAACCCCCAGGCTCAAGCGGTTGATCCCCAGCTGCCTCCAAGTGCGGGCCAGCCCCTCGGTCAGGCCACTGGGATTGGCCTCAATGGTGACCTCGGCGCGGGGGGCCATACCGAAGCGCTCCTGCACGCCCGCCAGGAGCCGTTCCAAAAGAGAAGGCTCCAGGAGACCAGGTGTCCCGCCCCCCAAGTAGACCGTGTCGAGCCCGTCTCGAGGCTGGCCGCTGGCCGCCAAGAACTGCAGTTCCCGCAGTACCGCATCGACGTAGGGCCGGTGCAGGTGGTCGCCGCCGATATGGATTGCGAAATCGCAGTAGGGGCAGCGGGTATCACAGAAGGGAATGTGCAGGTAGAGGCTGCGCGCCGTCCCCGGAATTCGCTCAACGGTCAAGTGAGAGCACCGCCATGAAGGCTTCCTGGGGAATCTCAACGCTGCCGACCCGCTTCATCCGCTGCTTGCCTTCCCGCTGCTTCTCCAGCAGCTTGCGTTTGCGGGTGATATCGCCCCCGTAGCACTTGGCCAGCACGTCCTTGCGCAGGGCGGGCACCGTCTCGCGGGCGATCACCTTGCCGCCAATCGCCGCCTGGATGGCCACCTCGAAGAGCTGTCGAGGGATCACCTCTTTGAGCCGTTGGACCAGCTTCCGGCCCTGATTGCTCGACTGCTGGCGATGGACGATGATCGAGAGGGCATCGACCTTGGAGCCGGCCACCAACACGTCGAGCTTGACCAGGTTTTCGGCCCGGTATCCGGTCAGCTGGTAGTCCATCGAGGCGTAGCCCCGGCTGCGGGACTTCAACTGGTCGTAGAAATCGTGGATGATCTCGCCCAGCGGCAGATCGTAGGTCAACAGAGCCCGCTCCCCGGGTGGTTGGTACTCCAGCTGCACGTACTCCCCCCGGCGCTCCTGGCAGAGCTCCATGATCCCGCCCAGGTGCTCGCGGGGAACCACGATCTCCAGCTTGACCCGGGGCTCCTCGATGCTCTCGATCATCCCCACCTCGGGAAGCTGGTCGGGGTTGTCGATCTCGATCGCGCTGCCGTTCCGCAGGGTCACTCGGTAGGCGACCGAAGGTGCCGTGGTGATCAGGTTGAGCTGGAACTCCCGCTCCAGTCGCTCCTGGACGATCTCCATGTGGAGCAGGCCAAGAAAGCCGCAGCGAAAACCGAACCCCAAGGCGACCGAGGTCTCCGGTTCGAAGGTCAGGGCAGCGTCGTTGAGCTGCAGTCGGTCGAGCGCCTCCTTGAGGCCCGGGTAGTCGTCGCCCTCGACCGGGAACAGCCCGGCCCAGACCATCGGGCTCACCTGCCGGTACCCCGGCAGCGGCTCCCGGGTCGGCCGGGAGACCTCGGTGATGGTGTCGCCGACCTTGCTGTCGCGAACGTTGCGGATGGAGGCGATCAGGTAGCCCACCTCCCCGGCGGTGAGCTCCTCGACCACCTCCATCGCCGGTCGGAAGATGCCAACCTCGTCGACCACGAAGGTCCCCTGGGAGGCCATCATCCGGATCTGGGTCCCCGACCGCAGCCGGCCATCCATCACCCGGACGTAGACCACGACCCCCCGGTAGGCGTCGTACTTACAGTCGAAGATCAGCGCCCGGAGCGGGGCCTCGGGGTCCCCGATGGGAGGCGGCAACGCGGTGACCACCGCCTCCAGGATCCGATCCACCCCCTCCCCGGTCCTGGCGCTGGCGAGGATCGACCGCTCCGCCGGGATGCCGATCACCCGCGCGATCTCCTCGCGGACCAGTTCGGGGTCAGCCTGGGGGAGGTCGATCTTGTTCACCACCGGCACGATCTCCAGACCCAGCTCGAGGGCCTTGTAGACGTTGGCCAGGGTCTGGGCCTCGATCCCCTGGCTGGCGTCGACCACCAGAATTGCCCCCTCACAGGCGGCCAGCGCCCGGGAGACCTCGTAGGCGAAGTCCACATGCCCAGGGGTGTCGATCAGGTTGAGCTCGTAGGTCTGGCCGTCCTGGGCCTGGTAGGACATCCGGACCGCCTGGGCCTTGATGGTGATGCCTCGCTCGCGCTCCAGGTCCATCGTGTCGAGCATCTGCTCGGTGAGATCCCGGGCGCTGACGGTCCCGGTCAGTTCCAAGAGCCGGTCGGCCAGGGTCGATTTGCCATGGTCGATGTGCGCGATGATGGAGAAGTTGCGGATTCGACTAGTGGATTGAGAGGCCATCTGGGTGCCGATTATCCAGGCGCCCCAGGCGGGTCGCCGGAACCGCACCTCGAGGGCTCACCAGCCCAGCTGCTAATTACCGGGCCCAAACCTCTGAGTTAGGCCGTGGTCTGCGACGTAACTCGGCCGGGTCGGCCTAGTCGGTGAGGCGGGAGTGGTCCGGGCGGCTCAGAGGGGACCGCAGCGAGTGCCCGGCAGCGTCCCCCCTCCTCAACTGTGGATGCGGTAGTGGAGGTGAACCACGCCGTTGCCGAAACGGCGTTGATCAAGCAGTTCGAGCTTCAATCGGACATTGCCGGGGAGGGATTGGGTGCCGCCGCCCACCACGACCGGCGTGACGAACAGGTGGCACTCGTCGACCAGCCCGGCCCTGATCGCCTGGGCGGCCAAGGTGGGGCCCCCAACTGTTATGTCAGTTCCCGCCTGGACCTTCATCTGCCGCACCGCTTCTGGGTCGAACTCTCGCTCGATCCTGGTCTTGGCGCTGGAAACGGTGGCCAGCGTTCTGGAGTACACGATCTTGTCAGCCGCCCGCCAGAAGTCCGCGAAGTCCTGCATCAAGTGCGACTGGCCGCCGCTGAAGTGGGCGCTCTCCCAGTAGACCATCGTCTCGTAGATCCGGCGTCCGTAGAGGTAGGTACCAACTGGCCGCTCGAGGTCGTTGACGAAGGCGAGCACCTCCTCATCCGGAGTAGCCCAGTCGAAGTTGCCATCCTCGTCCGCTACATAGCCGTCGAGCGAGGTGATCGCCGAGTAAGTCAGCTTTGTCATGGCGCGCCGCAGTCATTCAGTCGACTGGCTCAACCGGGCAGGGTCGTGCTATCTGTGGTCGCCCGAGTCTAAATACCCAGGCTCTCGGGAGTGCGCCAATCTGGACTCAGAGCGCTGTGGGTCTGTGAGCGCACTCTGTACTGCTCCAGCGCCCGCCCGCTGACTGTCCCCGGTGGTGCCTTTCAACTTGAGCAGTTGGCCCCTGCTACCAGCGCGGCCGGGGTGAGATTGAACTTCCACCCGTAGTAGACCGCGGCGACCGAGTATTCATTCTCCAAGAAGGCGGTGGCCAGGAAGGGAGGAGTGGTCGGGGCGAAATCCACCTGATCTCGACACAGGTCGGCCTCGACCGTACCCAGGGTTGCTTTGCGGCCGGCCGCCTCCACGTAACCACGGCCAGTCCAAGCTTCAATATTCAGATCGCCGTTGGGGCAGGTGACGACCGGCGGCGGGCTGGAGGTGGATGATCCGAGCGAGCACTCGTCCACTGCTGGACGAACCCTCGCCGGAGTAAGGGCGGGCCGGTTGGGGGGTCCAGTTGTGCGGCTGCTGCCGCACCTCCAGTGCCCTGAGATGGAATCACCCTTGGGCAGGGTCACCTGCAGCGACCCCGACCTACCGTCAGCCGCCACCGAGAGAGTGCCGTTGCCGTAGGCCTCCAGGCCCCCGGCGGGTCCCAGGAAATCGGTCGATCCCTTGGCGATCAGCTGCGGAACCACGGGCCCGGTCTCAGTAACCCTGACCGTGGCGCTGACCGGGGGTCCGTAGCCGAGGATGGTGTAGTGCTTCCCCGGACGCAGGCCTCGAAGCTGCACTTGGGCGGTTTCCGGCCCAAAGGCGCCCCGGATTGTCACCTCCTTTCCGCCCGCCTGGCACGAAGTCGTGAGCGGCGGACCAATCAGTCCGACGCCGTACCAAAGGTCTGATATGAGCGCAATCTTGGTCACCGTCTTGGTCGAAAGCAACGAAGCCTGCCTTGCCATGGGTTGCAGGCTCGCGGTCGCAGGCTGACCGCACCCAACCAGCACAACGCCCACCAGCAGGCCGACAACGACGCCTATCCTAGCCCCGATTCCTGGGTCTTTATGGGTGCTCATTCAATGGCTCCAGCGGGTACGTTATCCCCGCCGCATCCACCCGTCAACGCAACAGCCTGTTGTGTCTCCACTGGTCGGGAATCGTCGCCCTAGACGAAGAATGCGTGCGCCGGCACGGCGCCTGAGACCACCAAGCAGGGAGCCGCCTTGCTATCTGACCCGGCACCGAGGGAGCACATCCCGAATCCGCTCCCGACGGCGCTAATCGCACCCTTCTGCAAGCGGACACGCGGT
>JBARIA010000012.1:0-9975 GCA_049799515.1 Candidatus Dormiibacterota bacterium
GCTCACCTCCCCTTCCGGTCCGGATCGAATCGAGCCTTCGCACCCGGCCGGTACCAAACGGGGGGTCGATGTAGACCAGGTCGAGGCAAGCGTCTGGCAGGGACCGCATCACGTCCAGGTTGTCGGCCAGGAGCACCTGGCTGGGCAGAGGCTCGAAGCGACTCTCTGGTCCCTCGTCCTGAGATAAACCCCCACCGGATACTGTTGCCAAGACCATGCCATGATCCCACCGCCACCGGGGCCGGGACCGGCCCGCCGGTCAGCGACACCGCCTGACCCACTTAGGACAGTATGTCCATAAACGGCAAGGCCTAGTTCTTCTCCGGGGCCGATGTTTTCCGCACATTTTGTCCGTAAGATTGCTGTCAGTGAGCGACAACGGTCAGGCGCGGGTACGGGTGGCGATAACCGGAATGGGTCTGGTCACCCCCATCGGTACGGGTATTGAAGCGGTCTGGGAGAGCCTGAGCCAAGGCCGCTCCGGGATCGACACGATCACCCAGTTCGACGCCTCTGAATACCCAACCCGCATCGCCGGCGAGGTCCACGACTTCGACCCCGAGCTCTACATGGATCGCAAGACCGCCCGTCACGTGGCCCGCTACTGCCGCCTGGGGTTGGCCGCGGCCCGAATGGCCCTGACCGATTCCGGGCTCAAGCCGGAGGAGATGGGACCGGATGACGTCGGAGTGGTGGTGAGTTCAGGTGCCGGGGGGATGGAGGAGATCGAGCGCGGCCACCAGGTGCTGATCGACCGGGGGATCGGCCGGATCAGCCCCTTCATGGTCCCGATGATGATCACCGACATCGCCTCCGGGCTGATCGCCATCGAACTCCGCTGCGGTGGTCCCAACTACGCCGTGGTCAGCGCCTGCGCCTCCAGCGGGCACGCCCTGGGCGACGCCGCCGAGGTGATCCGCCGGGGCGACGCGATCGCGATGATCGCTGGCGGGGCTGAGGCAGCCATAACCCCCTTGCTGATGGGTGCCTTCTGTCAGTTGGGGGCGATGAGCCGGCGCAACGACGATCCCGCTGGCGCCTCTCGCCCATTCGATCTAAGCCGAGACGGATTCATCATGGGCGAGGGTTCAGTGATCATGGTTTTGGAGGAGTTGGAGCACGCCCGGGCCCGAGGGGCACGGATCTGGGCGGAGCTGCTCGGCTGTGGCTCCACCGCCGACATGTATCACTTCACCGCTCCCGATCCTGGCGGCAATGGCGCCGCTCGGGCCATGCAGAAGGTCATGCGCACGACCGGGATCTCCCCTGAGGACGTCGACTACGTCAACGCCCATGGCACCTCAACCCCTCTCGGCGACCTGGCCGAGACCCTGGCCATCAAGAAGGCACTGGGAGACCGGGCCAGCCAGATCCCGGTCAGCTCGACCAAGTCGATGAGCGGCCACCTGCTGGGGGCCGCCGGAGCTCTGGAGGCCGCTGCCTGCGTGCTAGCCATCGCCAGGGACATGGTGCCACCGACCATCAACCTCGAACTTCCCGACCCTGACTGCGACCTCGACTACGTGCCCAACCAAGCGCGGCCGGCCCGGATCGACGTCGCCCTTTCCAATTCGTTCGGCTTCGGCGGGCACAACGCGTGCCTGGCGCTGGGCCGAGTTGCGGCCTAGCCAGAACCAGGAGATCAGACCGTGAGCGATCCAACCGCCAACGACGCCACCGAGACAACCCTCGACTTCGCCGAGATGCAGAAGCTGGCCGCTGAAATCTTGGCGGTGGAGCCGGATCAGGTCCAGTTGGACGTCAGCTTCGCCAAGGACCTGGCCGCCGACTCGCTCGACATCGTCGAGCTGATCATGGCCATTGAGGACCGCTACCAAGTCTCGCTTCCCGAAGAGGAGCTCGAGCACATGAAGAAGGTCGGAGACCTCTGGACCTTCCTCCTGGCCCATCCGGCCACCGCCGACCGATGACCTCCACCAGCATCGCGCTCAGCCCGCATGGGATCACCCTGGGCCGGCCGGTGGGGCTGCTCTTCCCCGGTCAGGGCGTCCAGCACGCGGGGATGGGCCGGCAGCTGGCCGCCCTCTCCGGCGTCGCGGACAAGATCATCAGCCGAGCTCAGGACATCCTGGAGATGCCTGTCAGGCGGCTCTGCTTCGAGGGACCTGACCCAGAACTGCGGCGGACCGAGAACCTCCAGCCCTGCCTGATGGCCGTCTGCTGGTCAGCCTTCGAGGCCTACCGGGACCGGTTTGGCCTAGAGGACGTGGAGATGGTGGCTGGCCACAGCATGGGTGAGATCACCGCCTGCGCCGCCGCCGGAGCCATCTCCTGGGAGGCGGCGCTGTTACTGGTTCGGGAGCGGGGACGTCTGATGGCGGACGCGGCCATGTCCACCCCGGGCAAGATGCTGGCCATAGTCGGGCTGCTGGAGCCCGAGGTGGAGCAGATCCGGGTCACCGCCAGCGCGGAGGGGGGGCTCTGGCTGGCTAACTTCAACGCCCAGGACCAGTTCATCCTGAGCGGCGAGCCGGGGGCGGTAGCCCTCGCCGAGCGGCTGGCCACCGAGGCTGGCGCCCGCCGGGTTCTGGTGCTGGAGGTCCCGCTGGCCGCCCACTCCCCATTGATGGGGAGAGCCTCGGCCAAGCTGAGCGAGGCGGTCCGGGCGCTGCCGCTGCGGGCTCCCAGGATCCCCCTGATTGTCAACGGCACCGGCATGGCCATCAACACCGTGCGCTCGCTCCGGGCGGAGTTGAGTGGACACCTGCTCCGACCAGTGCACTGGGCCCGCACCATGACCTCCATGCAGGAGCTCAAGGTCGAGACAGTGGTGGAGCTAGGCCCGGGCCGGGTGCTGGCCAGTCTGGCCGCCAAGCACATGCCCGGAGTGGCCACCTGGAACGCCGACGAGCTGCTGGTGGAGGGCGCCGAGTAGGGTGGATCTGGACCTCTCCGGCCACTCGGCGCTGGTCACCGGAGGCGGCAAGGGAATCGGGGCCGCCATCTCTCGCGAGCTCTCCGAGATGGGAGCGCGGGTGGTGATCAACTATCGCTCCGATCGGGAGTCAGCGGAGAAGACAGCCGACTTACTGAGCAACACCACCGCTTTCGGAGCCGACGTCGGTGATCCCGAGCAGGTCGCCAAGCTGGTGTCGGAGAAGGGGCCCTTCGACGTAGTGGTCAACAACGCCGGCATGCTCCGGGACCGCCTGCTGCTGCGGATGTCGACCGACGACTGGGACCAGGTGCTGCGCACCGACCTCTCGGCGGCCTTCTACGTGACCAAGGCGGCGGTGCCCTACATGCTCAAAGGGCGCTGGGGTCGGATCGTCAACATCAGCTCGATCGTGGGCCTAGGCGGCAATCCAGGTCAGGCGAACTATGCCGCCGCCAAGGCAGGGCTGGTGGGGCTGACCAAGTCGGTCGCCAAGGAGCTGGGCTCCCGCAACATCACCTGCAACGTCGTCGCTCCGGGCTACGTTCACACCGAGCTGACCTCCGCCTCGATCACCGAGGAGATGCTGGCCGAGCTGGTCAAGATGACCCCGTTGCGGCGCCAGGGCAAGACCGAAGAGATCGCGGCGGCGGTCGCGTTTCTCTGCAGCCCGGCGGCCGCCTTCATCACCGGCGAGGTTCTGGTGGTGGACGGCGGACTCACGGCCTGAACTGCGACCCGACCTCGACCGACTGACCCGCGGATTGGGCCGCTGCTCCGCTGCTAGGAGACGTACCATCTACGGGGGCGGCGCCGAAGCGAAGGGCTGTCCGGGCGGTGGCACGGGATTGGGGTGAAACGAATGGACGCCGCTGATTTTGTACGAATCCGCAAGGCGTTTCAGGCGGCCGACCACGCCCAAGACGTGAGCCCGCTGTCCGCCGTACTCGACCCCGAGGTGGCTTGGGCGGCCAAGACAGCTGGGCCGGGCAACTGCCATTCCCGGGCGGAGGTCCTGGGGATATGGCGAGCCGGGATCGCTCAGGGGATTGTGGGTCATATCGAGGAGTTCCGAGAGGTGCGCGGTCGGATTCTGTTTGTTCTCCGTCGTGATCATCTCCCACCGGACCAGCCAGTCCTGGGCACTCACGTCCTCTCGGTGCACCACGGATTGGTCACCCAGATCCAGGACTACCCAACCCCGGAGGAGGCGCTCGAGGCACTAGAACCGAAACTGGCTACGGTCGACTGAGCCGCCCCGGAGCATCGGTACCATCGCGGGATGGGCAGAGAGGGCGCGGAAGCGGAACCTCTCTCCGATGCGAATGAGCTGGCAGCGGAGTTGGCCGCCCGGCTGGGACAGCTCGGCTACGCGGAGTGGTCGGGTGGCCCGCACCAACCTACCGCCTGGCAAGTGTGGGCAGAGCTATATGCCCGATTTGGGCGGCGCATCACCTTGATCGACCTGTACCAGCTGGAGGCATTGGCTCGGGGAGTCCGAGTTGCCGATCTGCCTGAGGCGGACCGGGACCGGATGGCGATCCAGGTACTGCCGGTGCAGTTCCCAGACTGGACCCGAAATGCGCGACCGGTCGGCCCCCATGAACCCATCGAGGTGGTTGCCTACGACCCGCAATGGCCAGCGCTGTATGCCAGTTGGAAGCACCGCTTGTGGGAGGCGCTGGCAGAGTCCCCTCTGCGGGTGGACCATGTCGGCTCCACGGCGGTGCCTGACTTGGCGGCCAAGCCGGTAATCGACATTCAGGTGAGTGTCCAACAGTTACAGGACGAGGCTCGGTATGTGCCTCAACTGGAAGCGCTCGGAATACCACTTCGCACTCGTGATTCGATGCGCCGATTCTGCTGTCCCCCACCCGGGAGCCCGCGCACGGTACAAGTCCACGTCTGCCAGGCGGACAGCGTCTGGGAGAGGGAGCACCTCCTCTACCGCGACTACCTGAGGGCGCAGCCCGAGGTGCGGCGGCACTACGGTGAGCTGAAGCAGGAGCTGGCGAAGCTCTGGCGGAACGACCGCATGGCCTATACCGACGCCAAGACCGGATTCATCCTGGACGCTCTGATCGACGCTGAGAACTGGGCTGCTGCGACCGGCTGGCGTCTGACAGCGGCTGGCCACTAGCCGGACGACCCGCTACGGTTGGCCCGCGTCAGTCCCCCCTCTCGCCCGGTCACCTGCGGGCGCTTCTGCTTCGTACCGAGAATGGGCCGCCCATCCGGCCCTCAGCGCGAGCATCAGGTGCGTGTGGGTCAGCGAAGGGCAGGACCAGTCCGCCCCGCCTCAGGACCGGGTACTGCCAGACGGCTGCATAGACATAGTCTGGGACGGCGTCTCGCTGTTTGTGGCGGGCCCTGACACCGGACCTGTGTCGCTGGCGAGCAGCCCTGGAAAGTTCTACGCAGGAATTCGCTTTCGTCCCGGGCGAGCCCATCAATTCTTCGACGTACCGGCCTGGGAGCTGGTAGATCAACGGGTGCCTCTGGCAGAACTGTGGGGAAAGGGCAAAAGCGAGCGATCGATCAAGCGCCTACAGGACGCAACCTCGCCCCCGGCGGCGGCTCATATTATCGAGAACGATTTACTGGCGTTTTGCTCGGCGATCGGCAGCTCCGACCCGGTGGTTGACGCCCTGGTTCTCCAGCTCGATGACTGGAACCATCGCGCAGCTGGCCCCTCTCCCCCCAGGGTCGCCGACATCAGTCGCCGCATCGGGGTGAGCGACCGCGAGTTGCTGCGCCGCTGCCGAGCCGCGGTCGGATACGGTCCCAAAACCCTGGATCGGATCCTGCGGTTTCAGCGGGCTTGGTCGCTGGCTGCGACCAGGACCACCCTGGCAGAGTTGGCACTGGATTGTGGCTACGCGGACCAAGCCCACCTGGCTCGCGAATGCCAACGGCTGGCCGGTCTGACTCCGTCCGTTTTATTCAAGACAGCCGACAATCGACGGTCGTAGTCTGGGGCCCGTGGAAGAGTCGTTCGCGGCGGGACGGAGCTTCATCTACCGCCAGGGAAGAGTCCTCGAGCGGCGTCTATTCGGGGCCCTTTATGAGGGTGCCCCAGCGACTGGGGTAATCGACGCGTTGCGAGCCTACCAAAACGAAGACGGCGGCTTCGGCCACGGGTTGGAGCCGGACAAGCGCTGCCCCGCCAGCCTACCCATCGACGTGGAGACTGCACTCTTGGCGATAGCCATGACCGGGCACCGCGATGCAGAGATGCTCAGTCGAGCCTGCGATTTCCTCGCCCAGACAGCCAAGGACGCAACCGTCGGCGGAGGAGTTGCCCTGGCGTCAGCGGTGATCGAGAAGTACCCCAGGGCTGAGCACTGGACTGACTGGACCTACCGCCCTGGGCTCAACCCCACCGCCGGCTTGGTTGGACTCCTTCACCAACTTGGGGTGGAGCATCCCTGGATATCGGCGGGTACCGCCTACTGCTGGAAAGAGCTGGAGTCGAGGAACCTTCCCGAGGGTGGCCACACCTTGTCGGAGGTCCTGATCTTCCTTGACCACAACCCTGAGCGTGAGCGCGCAGACCGAGTCGCCGAGGCAGTAGCCTCCCGTTTGCCGACCGCCCCGCAGTTCCGGTTGGATCCGCTCGATCCCGACTACGGGCTGACCCCGCTGCACCTGGCCCCGAGCCCAGACAGCCGCTGGCGTTCGCTGTTCACGGATGCCCAGATCAATGGGCACCTCGACCGGTTGCACGGTGACCAGCAACCGGACGGCGGTTGGCCGATCAGCTGGGAGCCGCCCAGCGAGTCGTCGACATTGGAATGGCGGGGTATCGAGACTCTGCGCGCGCTCAACACCCTGATCGCCTACGGTCGGCTGTCAGCCGCTGTATAGGTCATCGAAGGCCAGCTCTGTGTCCGCGAGCGTCGGATCACGTCCTGCAAATTAGCGGGAACCGCGCGAATTGATGGTGGGAACTGGTCAGGTGGAGTCGTAGCGCCGAAGTTCAGGCAGCACCGCCCTGACGCGCTCGAAATCACTGTCCCAGCTCCATAGCAGGGCCCCACCTGACCCCGCTGCCACTGCGATCTCCAAGTCCGTCAGCGGCACGGAATCTCCCAGTTCCCGCAGTCTAGCCGCAAGCTCTCCGACTTGTTGCCACTCCCTCCGCCCGAGATCCACCCAAGGGAGCGTGATCAGCGCCGCCCGCAGCTCAGACCGCTGGACGCTTCGAGCTCCGGCCAGGAGTTCGGCGACCACCGGTCCGCACACAACCACCTCGTGGCTGGCTAGAAGCCCGTCGAGGGCAGCGGCCCGGCCAGCAGACCCATCCCGGAGGAAAGTAACCCAGACCGAGGTGTCGGGGAGGACGGTCACCCCGCCCGATCGGCGGCACGAAGCTCCGCGGAGCGATCTTCGAGATCCAGTGTGCCTCCAAGATCCCGCAAGCGCCGGCTGGCGGCGTCTTGTAGCCAACTTCTCAGGGTGCGTTCGATCGCCTCGGTCTTGGAGAGCCCGGGGTGTCTGGCCATCAGTGCGTCCATCAAATCGTCGTCGAAATCCAGGGTTGTTCGCATCTGCCAGATACTATGCCAGATCATCCTCGGGGATTACGACCGCGGATCACCACCTGCACCTAGCCGCTGGCCCCTTCTTCCACGTGAGCTTCCGCACCCCTATCTACTAGATCGCGCGCCCGACTCATCGGCGCAATCATTTTGGGGTGCCTGTGCCTGAGGAATAGTCCGCTCAGGGCGACTCACCAAACCTTCCAAGCGGTTTGCCCAGCTGCAGCTCGGACACCGCAAAGCGGGTGACCTCGGCTGCGGCCGGGCCCCGCTTCAGAAGTTCCAGAAACTCGTCCATGGCTGCTTTTGGCCCCTCGGCCAGCACCTCGACCTCACCGGTCTGGAGGTTGCGGATCCATCCGCGCAGTCCCAGACGCTGCTCGTGCATGGTCGCGAACATCCGAAATCCGACCATCTGAACCCGCCCTCCAATCAGGCAATGACGCCGCTGGTCGTAGGGCGTTATCACCACCCGCCCGACCTCCATCGCGACTCAGCCCTACTTGGGGACGGTGCGACCCGCCTCTTCCTGACGGGCCAGCATGAAGAGCAGATCTGACAGTCGATTCAGGTACCGCAGCACCTCGCGGTTCTCGAGGTCGCCCTGACGCTGGAGAGTAACCGCCCGTCGCTCCGCCCGCCGGATCAGCGAGCGGCCCAGGTCGAGGGCCGCCGCCCCCGGGCTGCCGCCGGGGATCACGAAGCCGTCCGGAAGCCCGACCGTCTCCTCCAGATGGTGAACCTCCGCCTCCAGGGCGTCGGCGGCCTGCGGTTGCAGGGTTGGAAAGTGAGCCTCCAACTTGGAGCGTTGGCCATTGCCGGTGGCCAGCTCAGCGCCCACAGTGAAGCACTCCCGCTGCAGCTCCAGAACCCGCTCTTGGACACCCGGCTGGGTGCAGAGCGACCGGGCCAAGCCTAGCGCCGAGATGGCCTCGTCCAGAGCTCCGTAGGCCTCGGTGCGGAGGTCGTCCTTGGCGACCCGCCCCCCGTAGAGGAGGCTGGTCTCGCCCTGGTCACCGCCCTTGGTGACGATGCTGGACGGGGCCATTCTCAACCGCCGACCGACACCGGAAGCACTCCATGGCTCGCGGCCCGCATCTCCTCCACCAGCTTGGTGGCGGCGATTGCCGCGGTGGTGCCGTCCCCGACCGCGGTGGTCACCTGCCTGGTCAGCTGGGAGCGCACGTCGCCGGCGGCATAGATGCCGGGCACCGAGGTCATCATGTTGGCGTCGGTCAGGTAGTAACCCTGGGCATCGTGGTCGGCATGGACTGAGAGCAGTCCGGTATTCGGCAGGAAGCCGACGAAGATGAAGACCCCGCCGACCGGAAGGCGCTCCTGGTCACCGCTGGGCAGGTGCCGCAGGTGGAGCTGCTCAACCCGGCCCTGAGCGCCGGCGATCTCCTCCACCACCCGGTCCAGCAGGAAATCGACCTTACCGTTCTGGCGGGCCCGCTCTACCAAGAGCGGCTGAGCCCGGAACTCCTCGCGCCGGTGGACCACCGTCACCTGGCTGGCATATCGGGTCAGGAAGGTGGCCTCCTCGAGGGCCGCGTCGCCGCCTCCGATCACCGCCAGGTGCTGGCCCTTGAAGAAAGCGCCGTCGCAGACGGCACAGTAGGAGACTCCTCGACCGGCGAACTCCTCCTCCCCGGGCACCTCCAGCTTCCGGGGATGTCCCCCGGCGGTGATGATCACGGCCTCGGCGAGGTACGGCTCGCCCTCCTCCAGCTCGATCCGCTTCAGCCCGTCCGCCTGGGGGGTGATCGACGTCACCCGAGCGGTGACCAGCTCGGCACCGAAGGCGAGGGCGTGGTCGGTCATGATCCTGCCCAGTTCAGGCCCCTTGATCGAAGCGAATCCCGGGTAATCCTCGACGTCTTCGGTGAGCAGCAGCTCCCCACCGGGGATTCCCGCCTCGAGCAGGACGGTCCGCTTCAGGGCCCGGCCGGCATAAAGGGCGGCGGTGAGGCCGGCCGGCCCGGCGCCGACGATGGCGATCTCGTACTGGCGCTCGTTCACGGGATTCCTCAGTGGAGCGGGATGGCTTTCGAACTCAAAGAAATTCTACCCGCGGCTCCGCCAACTCAAGCGCAGATCGCAGGTCGCTCAGACTGCCGCTTTCACCCTGGCATACCCGGGCTTCAACAGGTCTGCCCCGGAGACCGCGGAGCCACCGTGCTGGGAGTACTTCCTCCAAACCTCGTTGCCCCCCGTGCGCCAGCTGACGCTGGGCTGGGCGAGCAGGACCGGGTCCACCCGTTTGGCGTACTTCGCCACCTTCCCGATCACGGAATCCAGGAGAGTGTCCCCCAACATGTGAGGCTTCAGCCCCAGGTCGAGCAGGTGCTGGTGCTTGGCGTTGTAGTAGTGCTCCTCCCGCTCGAACCGGGGATTGGGGATGTGAGAGACCTTGGTCTCCAGCCCCTGCTGGGCCCGGGCCGCGGTGACCAGCTCGGCCAGCTCGTTGATGCTGAACTGCTCGGTGAACTGGTTGAAAACCCGGCATTCGCTCCGCTCGGCGGGGTTCTCCAGGGC
>JBARIA010000013.1:0-4432 GCA_049799515.1 Candidatus Dormiibacterota bacterium
CGTGGCCGCGCTTGCGCGACTTCGGCAGCAGACTCGGCGGGTTCCGGTGAGAACGCTTGCTCGCGAAGCGGGTCTGGCTACGCAGACCATCCAACGGGTCAGGTCTGGTGCGGCTGCGCCCCGGCCGGGGACAGTGCGTCTGATCCTACGCGCCCTTCAACGCATATCCAGGCGTACACCGGATAGACCCGCTAGTAGAGGTGCGTAGAGGAAGTTGCCCGTCGGGGAACACCCACAGTCCCAATCGACCCCGGATAGGGACCGGGCTACGCAAGGCTAGCGGGTCGGCCAGGATCCATTGCCACATCCCGGGCGCAGCCCAGCGCAAGCGAGAATTGCGGACGCAATCGACGATCTCGACTGTACCAATCACCGCACCGAAGTACCTTCGATGGGGACTAGTGGAGTGCCCTAGCACTTCCGAGATAAGTTTCAGGCGGACGCCTTCAGCGATTAGCAAGCTGCTGCGCGGCGCCGAGCAGGACATCCTCTCCTACCTGACATTTCCCACTGAGCACTGGCGTTCCATCCGCTCCACCAACGCCCTGGAACGGGTCAACGACGAGATCGACCGAAGGGCCAAGGCGGTGGGCATCTTCCCCAACAGCGCTTCTCTGCGCCGGCTCTCCACCGCGGTTCTCCAAGAGCAGAACTACGAGTGGCAGGATGGACGCCGCCACTTCTCCCAACAGTCCATGGCCCGGCTGGACCCCGCCTACCACGACCGCCGCACCAACCCCCTGACTGCGGGCTTAGCGGCCTGATGAATCGATCCCTAACTTCCGACCCAATTTACACCAACAATGGGACTTGACTGTTTAGACTCGCGCCAGATGTCCTTCCGATATCTGGATCTGGTCAACGAGGTCACTGCGCCGATGCCCCCGATGCCGGTGGCTTCTCTCGGGCAGCCCCCATGGACCAGCCCGGCGCGGCCGCTCGGGGCTTCCACAGTGATCATCTTGTCCAGCGCTGGAGTGCACCCTGTCCTCGAGCCGAAGTTCGCGCCGGTCGATGACCTGAGCTTTCGACGGATACCTGCCGAGTTGGACCCAGAGGACCTGACCGTCTCTCATCCGAGCCCGATTCGCCGACCGGGACTGGCGGATGTGAACGTGGTGCACCCGTACCAGCGGCTGGCGGAGCTGGTCGCGTTGGGGCAGGTCGGCGCGGCCGCGCCCTACCACTTGAGCATGCTCGGAGCGATCAAGTCGTTGGTGCCACTCGTCACCGAGACTGGACCGGCGCTGGTCGAGGCCGTTCGCGAGTCGGGCGCTGACCTGGTGCTGGTGGTGCCGCTGTGTCCCGCCTGTCATCAGGCCATGGGGATCCTCGCGCGAGTCCTCGAGGGCCACGGCCTGGTCACAGTCAGTGTGACCGGGGCGCGGGACATCACCGAGCGGGTGCGTCCCCCACGAGCGGCATTCCTCGACTACCCGCTGGGCAACGCAATCGGACGCCCGCACCTCCCGGAGGAGCAACGGGCCATCTGCCGGGCGACCCTCGAACTGGCCGATAGTGCAGCAGTGCCCGGCACCATCCACGACCTCCCGTTCATCTGGCCCGAGCCGGACTGGGCATCGAAGGTGGCGGAGCTTTACCGCCGGGACCGCAAGACGGTAACCCGGCAACGGCAGGTCGAGTTCGATGCTTCGGGAGTCCACCGAGCCGCGGAACAGGTAGCCGTCGTGGAGGAGTTGCTGGGGCGCGGAGCACCCGGGCGCGCTGCTGCATCGTCGCCAGAGTGAATAACCGACCGGGCTGATGAGCTCGGTCGCGGCTTTTCAACCCCCGGAAACCATCGGAATGATGTGGAGCTTCGCCCGGTCGGGGAGCGGAGTCGCCAGCCCCTGGAGATCAAGGATCTCGGTGTCCTCCAAGTAGATCCGGATGTGGCGCAGCACTGCGGGCAAGTGCAAGGTGGCGGTCACGCGACCATGGCGGCCCGGCCGCCAGCACATCAGAGAGGTGGCTGGCCACCAGCTGCCAGGAGTCACCGTCGTGCAAACTCGAGTACAACTCGCCATCCCAGGTCGCGAAGTAGAACCCGGCTGGATCGGCCTTATCAGTGGTGAGCGCATCCCGGAGCACGATTGAGTGGTAGTCGGTCTGTGGCAATCCCTTGGTGAGCGGCTCCCAGTTCTGGCCCGCGTCCCGCGTGTGGTAGACCCGCCTGACGAGATGGCCACTAGGAGCCGGTCCGGGTCGGTCGGGTGGGGCACGATCGTGTGGAGGTAGGCGCCCCCACCTCCAGACTGACTCGACGGGCTACTTCACCGAGCTGGCGCATCGGCGGCAGTACACAAGACGGCCTGGAGTGCCGATTCGGTGGCGGGTTCAGCTGCATTCCAGCCCAATTGCCCGACCCGTGGCCTCCGGCCTAGATGCTGGTCAGGACGATTGAGCTGTTCGGGTCCTCGGCGACCGGAAACGCTCCGTCCTTGATCCGGAAGCTGTCGTGGACGGTGGATAGTTCGACTCAGGCATTGACCTTGGTCCGGACCTTGATATACGAAGGTTCGCGCCGGTAGTCTCCGGACTCCGGAGGGATCCGCGGGAGGAGCATCGGATCTGGCAGCGGCGTCACACGTCCTCTTCATGTGAGCTGAACGGGTGTGGCAAGTAGGTCCTGCAGAGCTGCGATGTAGTCCTCGAACGCCCGGCGTCCGGCCTTCGTCAGAGTCACGTAGGTGACCGGACTGCGACGTTGGAAGGCCTTGGCGATCGTGATGTAGCCAGCATCTTCGAGTTTGCGCAGGTGGGTTGACAGGTTGCCGGCAGTCATGCCCACCAGCTCCTGGAGACGGGGGAAGGTGACTTTATCCCCGGGGGGCAAGACGGAGAGGGCCACCGTCACTCGGAGTCGGGCCTGAGCGTGTATGACCGAGTCAAGATTAGGAAGGGCACGCTCCACGGTCACGCCCGCACCGGCTCTGAGCGCCAGCCGCGGATCCGACTCACAGTGGCCGCGACCAGGAAACCTCCGCCACCTGCCAGCGACAGCACCAGGTAGTTCCCGGGCACCCCGGCTGCGACGCTGCCCGCGCCGGTCACCAGCACCCACACTCCGAGTCCGTACTGCAGGCGGTCGTCCCAGAGCAGTCCCCCGGCTAGGTAAAGCAAACCGACCGCCACCAGAGAGCTACCGGTCCACAGGAGCGGTGCCAGATCGACCGGCAGTCCCTGGTGCTCAAGGGCGAGGTCGAGCGCAAATACCCCGACAAAAGCCAGGAGCCATGACCACCCGTACATGGCAGCGATACGTCGCGACGGCCCTTGGACGCCACGTCCGCGTCGGACCTGCTCGCCGAACGACACGACGGTGGCAGCCGCGAATAGGATTGCGGCGATCACGCCGACGGCCCACGGCGGCATGACGGCACCTAGCCACCCCTGGGTGGCCAGATAGATCGCTCCGAAGCCCACCATCCACGCTACCCCCCACGCCCCGAGGATCATCGCCGGGTCGACATACAGGCTCCGCGCGGCCTTCCCACTCTGGGCTTGAATCAGGGCCAGCGTCTCCTGCGGCGAGCGGTGGGGCTCGTCGCGAATCACGGCGGGGTCCTCTGGTCGCTGACTCTCATCTGTCACTGTGCACTCCTTGGCGGCGACTACTTGCAATTCCAAACTACTTTGCGACGGCCGGCAGTGTAACACGTTGACGCCATCGCCAGGAGGTAGGCGCCGAGCCGCCGCGTAGCCCCTTCGACTCGGCTACTCCTGCCTCTCGTTGGTTTGAGCTTCCATCCCGGAGTGCCGGACACCTCGGACCGAAGTACTCGGTAGGATCGAGATGCCAATTCCCGGTGTCGATCGGTTTCCACTCCATCGAGGGTGGATGGAGAAGTCGTAGCCAGCGATCCAGCGAGCCTCGCCGTAGAACGATCAACGCTGGTGGCCGGTTACCATCGGTGGTGCCGCGGTTGCTGTCGAGGGGGAGGACCCGGGCCCGCAGTGCGTCAGGCGGCGAACCAGTCGTCTCGCGCTCATCTGAGATAGTTGTGCCCGGTGAAGGAAGGAGACGGACCCAACCGCATTGATAGGACCGTGGTCGAGGATCCGCTCTCTCAATCTCTGAAGAAGCGGCCGCCCAGGTCAGTCGATCTGACCGCACTAGCGGTGCGTTTCTCCTACGTGGTTCCGGAGCCGCGTCTGCTAGGGGTGCTACACGACCTCGCTCCCTTGGTCGAAATCGGAGCCGGCACCGGCTATTGGGCATACCTGCTGCGCAAGACGGACACGGACATAGTCGCATTCGATCAGACTCCCCCCGGCAGTAGCCGCGACAATCGCTACCATCCGAACACGGTCTGTTGGACAGCGGTCGGTGTCGGCGATCAGACGGAGCTGGTCCGACACCGGGACCGAACACTCTTTGTCTGCTGGCCCCCACTGTTCTCTTCGCTGGGCGACTGCCTCAGCTTTTATG
>JBARIA010000014.1:0-1967 GCA_049799515.1 Candidatus Dormiibacterota bacterium
GCCTTGGCTTGGCCGCCTCCAACCACTGCGCCAAGAACTCGTCGGTCCGCAGCCGGAATCCGGCACCCGACCGATTCCTCCCCTGAGCCCGGACAGCCTCAGCCAGCTTTGCCGCAGCCTCGGTCCGGCTCGTCGCGTACCACTTCTGGCGACGCCCCGTCGGCCAGGTGATCGCCGCCACCCACCGGCCATCCGCCGCGCGTCGGTAGATCGACCCCTCGCCGTTTCCGCGACGGCCCACTACTTGCGGAGCGCGAGAAGCTCGACTATCAGTTCCGGGTGCGTCATCATCCAGTCGGCGATCTCTCTCTGCCGGACCTTCGTTTCGCCGAGGGCATCCCACCGGTCGCGCCAGCCGGCCGCCACAGACAACTCCTGTGTCATGTGCCAGACGATCTCGCGGTTTGCCAACTCCTCAAGTCTGTACGGCGTGTCGTACTCGGTGTTGGTTCTGAGGGCATCCTTGGGGATTTTGCCGGTCCCAATCCAACGGGCGTATTGATGGAGCGGCTTCCCTTCCAGTTGCGCCGTCGGGCGGCCATCTACCACGAGGGGTATCCACATCGTCACGTGGACCCAGGTTCTCTCCAGCGCCTGGAGGATGTGTCTCTCGGGAGTTGGCCTTCGCACCTTGGCCGATGGCCGCACAACGGTCCGTACGAATTCGGCGCGGGCTCGGAGCTGCCGCCGATCTGGCGGTCCGCATGCCTCCAACGCAGCGTGAGTATGGGCTGGGAGCGGTGGCGGCGGAGGAATCTCCCAAGTCCCGTCCAAGGGCGAGGAGATATCCTCGCCTGGTCCCCACTCTCGCTGCGCTAGCTCCGCTATGTCGGCTTGCAGCTCGGCGAGGAGTTCGTCGGACTCCGACGATGGTACCGGCTGAGCGGTGTACGATGATTTCGTCATGGAGCGTTGATCTCCTTGGTCGGGCGGCGGGCCTTCCACGGGTCGCGCCGCCCCTCTTTGTTTGGTCCGATCGTACTCTCATTCGGGGGCTAGTTGACTTCGCGGGCCGGAGCCCCACGATCCGGCACGAGTTTCCCGCCACCGCAGCGTCCCATAGCATCGATCTGTGGTCAGTCCCGCTCCCTGGGCAGGACACCGAGGTGATCGGGCTGTCCACGGACGGGACCCCGAAAAGCTGGATGGCGCTCGACCTGCCGGGGCTGGCGATCACGCTTTTCCTACAGGCGTGCCCAGCGGTGCCTGCGATGGACGACGCCACATGGGGGTGATGGCTGGAGAGCGCGTGGGTGGTGGGAGCGAGTCGGGTCAGCCAGCCCCTCCCGCCTCAGGGATGGGGTCGCCGACGAGGCGATCAAGCCAGCCCTCGTGGCTCGGCCCGTAGCTGGGCCTTGGCACATTCCCCCAGCCCATGGGCATGAGACTCTGATCTCAATGGCTCACCTCCTCCCGGTCCGTCTCATGACCGCCGCCCGGACCTACAGCAGGGCGCAGGCCACCATGGCCAGGGCGCAGGACCGGGCCGAGCGGGCCGCCGGGCTACTGCGGGGAGCTGCGGCCTCCGCCCCGGACGGACGGCTCGCGATCGGCGCGTGGAGGGTCCGGCTCAACCAGCAGGGCGGCCTCACCGTGGCTAGTACTCCGCAGGTCGCCGTGGACCAGCTCCCCCTCCCACTGGAGGGGTGAGGCGGCCCACTCCGCGTGGTCATGTTGCACTATGCAACCTAAGCGGATGAGGAGAAGTCTTGTCCGCCGAGGGGCGGGCGGTGGCGTGACGGGGCCGACACAAAGTAGCCTCGCGGGGAAGCTTCTTTCCACCCCGACGAGGCCCGTCCCAGTATGCGTCCTGCCCCCGCCCCTGCCAAGCCACGCATCCCCACGCCGCTGGTCGCCCAGCTCCATCACGAGGGCCGGGTGGCCCTCCGGCTCCAGATGACCCTGCTGGCACTCGCCGGCTGGTCGCCCGAGGCGATCGCGGGCGTGGTCTTCTATCACCCCCGGAC
>JBARIA010000015.1:0-36246 GCA_049799515.1 Candidatus Dormiibacterota bacterium
AGACCTCTACCTCGAAGTCGCCCTCCTGGCTGCGGTAGCGCAGAAGGTCATCACCGCGCCGCGGGCGTTGCATTGCCATTGCACTACCTGAAGTCGAATAGGTTTGAGGACGGGTTGCTCCGCACCGATTGCCATCTGGCAGGGCAGTATAACTCCGTTCGGCAGAGAGCTTTGGGGGCTAGAACGGATCTGTTTGGGCGCCCTCGACCGGCCCCCGAGGCGGCCCGCTTAGCTCTCGTCCAGCTCCAGCTCCTGGATCCGAGCGTGCAGCATCGGTCCCAGCTCAGGATCCCGCCAGACGATCTCGGCGTTGGTGGAGAGCCAGCTCTCCAGGGTGCCCACGTCCAAGAGCCGACCGGTGAACTCCAGGCCCACCACTTGGCCCTTGGGGGCCAGCCGCCGGATCGCGTCCGTTAGCTGAATCTCGCCCCCGGCACCGGCTGCGGTGGTCTCCAACTCAGCCAGGACCGCCGGGGTGAGAACGTAGCGCCCCATCAAGGCAAGGTCGCTGGGAGCGTCCTCAGGCGCTGGCTTCTCGACCACGTCGAGCACCCGGAAGACCGGCCCCTCCCCCTCCACCGCGGCCACCCCGTAGCGGGAGATCTCCTCCTTGGGGCAGCGCCGCAGAGCCAGCACCGTGCACCTCTCCCGCAAGTAGACCTCGATCAGCTGCCCCAGCAAGGGCGGGGTGCCGGCAAAGAGGTCGTCGGGCAGCATCACCCCGATCGCCTCCTCGCCTCGGACGTGGCCAGCGGCGCACCACACGGCGTGCCCCAGACCCAGCGGCTCTGGTTGCTCGACGAAGTCCATCTGGCAGAGCCTGGAGATCTCCCCGACTCGCCGGGCCAGATCCGTCGCCCCGCGTTGTTGAAGGGTCGCCTCCAGTTCGGGGTCAGGGGAGAAGTGAGCCTTGATCAGCTCCTTGCCAGGAGCGGTGATGATCACCGCCCTCTCGATCCCGGAGGCGACTGCCTCCTCGATCCCCCATTGGATGGAGGGACGGTCCCCGACTGGGACCATCTCCTTGGGCAGGGCCTTGGTGGCCGGGAGAAAGCGGGTGCCCAGCCCCCCAGCCGGCACCACCACGGTTCGGACTGCACCCACGAGCAGCGATTCTAGGGGCGAGGCTCAAATCTCCGAGCCAAGAGGGTGCCCCCCGACCCCAGCCGGAGGCCGGGGGGCCGCCCAGGAAGCTGCCCTTAGCGCTGCCCGGAGGGAGCCCCGGCCTCCCTCAAGGAGGGCACCGGTTCGCCTGGCAGGTGCCCGTTGCCGGAGTTGGTAGCGCCCGCCACCCGGGCCCCGAGCTCGGGGTCCACCTTGCTCCAGTAGTCGACCACCCGGGCCAGGACCTGGGGCTCCACACCCTGGCTGGCGTGCCCGGCGATGTTGCTGACCAGGCGCTCCCGGGCCGACTCGTCGAGCACCTTGCGGTAGAGAGTTCCCGGCTGGCCGAAGTCGTCGTCGTCGCGGCGCTTGGTGTAGGCAGCCCGGACGATCTCCCCGCCGGCGGCGTACCAGCTGGTCTCAGCGGCCGCAGGGTCTGCCTTCGGTCCACCGTAGGAGTTGGGGGCGTAGACCGGGTCGGCGGGGTTGGAGTAGCGCATGGCGCCGTCGCGGTTGTAGGAATTCACCTCCGACCGGGGGCGGTTCACCGGCAGTTGCAGGTAATTGGCCCCGATCCGGTGGCGATGGGTGTCGGGGTAGGAGAAGAGCCGGCCCAAGAGCATCTTGTCCGGACTGGGGCCGATCCCCGACACCAGGTTGGCGGGCTCGAAGGCGGCCTGCTCGATCTCGGCGAAGTAGTTGTCGGGGTTGCGGTCCAGCACCATCCGGCCGACCCGCCGCAGCGGGTAGTCGGCGTGGGGCCAGATCTTGGTCAGATCGAAGGGATTGAACCTGTAGTCGGCAGCCTCCTCGAGGGGCATCACCTGCACCGAAAGGGTCCAGCAGGGATGGTCGCCGCTCTTGACGCTCTGCTGCAGGTCGCGCAGGTGGCAGTCGGGGTCCTCGGCGGCCATCGCCTGGCCCTCGGCGGCGGTGTAGAACTCGATGCCCTGGTCGGTGTGGAAGTGGTACTTCACCCAGTGCTTTTCACCCGCCTGGTTCTCCCAGAGTAAGGTGTGGCTGGAGTAGCCGTTCATGTTCCGCCAGGTCTTGGGGATGCCGCGGTCGGCCATCAGAATGGTCACCTGGTGCGCCGACTCCGGCGACAGAGTCCAGAAGTCCCACTGCATGTTGTTGTCGCGGGTGTGGGTGTCAGCGCGACGCTTCTGCGAATGGATGAAATCCTGGAATTTCTGGGGATCCCTGATGAAGAACACCGGGGTGTTGTTACCCACCATGTCGTAGTTCCCCTGCTCGGTGTAGAACTTCAGGGCGAATCCGCGGGGGTCGCGGTTGCTGTCAGCGCTACCTAACTCGCCGGCCACGGTGGAGAAGCGCGCCAGCATCGGGGTGCGCTTGCCGGGCCGCAGGAAATCAGCCTTGCACAGTGCTGTCACATCGTCGGTGACCTCGAAGAATCCGTGGGCTCCGCCACCCTTGGCGTGCACCACCCGTTCGGGCACCCGCTCCCGGTTGAACTGGGCCATCTTCTGGATCAGGTAATGGTCCTGGAGCAGGATCGGCCCGTCCGGCCCGACCGTCAGGGAATGCTCGTCGCTGGCCGCGGGGATCCCGGCGTCGGTCGTGGTCACTCTCGGCTTATCGCTCATGCTCTCCTCCTTCAGTTGACCGGCCCACAGCAGGCCCGGAGGCGCCCGCCGGCGCCGCCTGACACTCCGGGCAAATGCCCCAATAGGTCACCTCGGCCTCGTCGACCAGATAACCGAAATCGCTGATCGGCGCCAGGCAGGGGGCGTGGCCCACCGCGCAGTCCACGTCGGTCACCCCGCCACAGCCCCGACACACCAGGTGGTGGTGGTTGTCAGCCACCCTCAGCTCGAAGAGCGCTGGGCTACCGGCCGGCTCGATCCGGCGGATGAGGCCCGACTCCCCCAGCACCCCCAGCGAGTCATAGACCGCCTGGAGCGAGATGGAGCCCAGCCGGACTCGGGCAGCCTGGGCCAGCTGCTCGGCAGAGGCGTGGCCAAGCTCTTGGAGAAGCTCCAGGATGGCCACCCGGAGGGCGGTGATCCGCTGGCCCGAGACCCGGATTCGCTCCTGGGGGCTGACCCGCTGCTCGACTGGCACCTGGTCAGTCTACCAGCAAGACTGGAATCACTCAGTTATTTTCGGACACCAAGTAGTCGCCAAGAGATCCGGCCCTCAGGGCAGCTCCTCATCGATCGCCGGATCCCGCTGGCGGAGCACCAGCGCGACCACCACCGCCCCGGCCAGCAGGCCGCCCAGACCCATCCAGGCGGGGGCCGGCACCTGGCGGGCGACTCGCCAGAACTCCCCCCAAGGGTCCTCCATGGCGTCCGCGAAGCTGATCGTCACCGTCCCCGGCCGGGCCTCGGCCAAGGCGCGTTCGTAGAGGCGGGCCCTGGTCACCGGGTGCAGCGGGGTCGGAGCCAGCGCGTCAACCAGCAGCACGGCGGTGCGCGCGATCGCCCGGGCGGCAGGGTCACCGGTCGGGGCCGGGCCGTTGCCCTCCAGCCAGCCGGCGATCTCACCCGCGAGCCGCTTGTCCTCTTTGCTGGTCACAGGCTCACTCCTCTGCTTCGCTCTGGTCACCGCCGCCCATGGCCAGGTAGGGCGGGGACTGGAATTCGGGGCCGAGCCGCCGCTCCAGGGACCGAAGGCCGCGGAAAATCAGCAGTTTGTCGGCACCCTCGCTCTTGCGCATCACCCGGCCCACCTCGGCATTGCGCAAGCCGGTGCCGAAGCGCAGCGTGATCGCCTGGCGCTGGTCGGGCGAGAGCTGGCGGACGGCCGCCTGAATGCGCTGGACCTGCTCGGAGCGGATGGCGGCGTCCTCCGGTCCCTCACCCGGGTCGACCATGTTGTCGGGCAGGGTGATCCAGCCCTGGCGTCGGTGCTCGCGCATGACCAGGTTGGCGGCGACCCGATACAGCCAGGCCGAGTAGGGGACTCCCCGCCACTCGAACCGGCCAATCTCGGCGTAGGCCCGCATGAAGGTGGTGGCGGTGACGTCCTGGGCCCGCTCCCAGCTCCCGGTCTGGTGGTAGGCGAAGGCGTGGATCTGGTCGACGTAGCGGTCATAGAGCTTGGCGAAGTCGGCCGGGTTGAGCTTGGCGGCCTCGACCAGACGGCGCTCCTCCTCCAACTGCTCAGTGGGGCGGGTGCTGGGCCGCCGCAGCCGAGGGAAGCGGCGGGACCTGCCCGCTTCGGGCTCTGGCTGGGCACCGTCATCAACTGATGACAATTCGGGGGAGCGGGCCACGGTTACGCCCCTCCCCGGGAGGCACCGGCCGGGCGGCGCGGCTCCACCCCCAGCAGCTTGCCTGACTCCGCGAATGCCTCGAGGGCCCGGTCCAGCTGGGCCCGGCTGTGGGATGCGGTGACGATGGTGCGGACCCGACCCCGGTCCTGGGCGACGGTGGGGAAGCCGATCGCGGTCGCGAAAACCCCTCTCTGGCGCAGCTCCTGAGAGAGCGTCACCGCCCGCTCGGCGGCGCCCACGATCACCGGGGTGATCGGCGTCTCGCTGGCCCCGCAGTCGAAGCCCAGCTCCTCCAGCCCCGCCTTGAAGTAGCCGGCGTTCTCCCAGAGCCTCTTCTGGAGCCCGGGCTCCTGCTCCATCACCTCCAGGGCCGCGATGCAGGCGGCCGCCACCGCCGGCGGGTGGGAGGTGGAGAAGAGGAAGGGGCGGCCGCTGTGGATCAGAGTGTCGCGGAGCGCCTGAGACCCAGCCACGTACCCACCCAGAACCCCGACCGCCTTGCTCAGGGTCCCCACCTGGACCGGGACTCGGCCCTCCAGCTGGAAGTGATCGACCGAGCCCCGACCGTTGCGCCCCAGAACCCCAGAGGCGTGGGCGTCGTCAACCATCACCGCCGCCTCCTGGACCTCGGCCAGCGCCACTATTTCCGCCAGCGGAGCGATGTCCCCGTCCATGCTGAAGACCCCGTCGGTCACGATCAGAACCCGGCGGGCTCCGTCCCTGCGGGCCTCGGTCAGCCGCTGCTCCAGCCCGGTCATGTCCTTGTGCGGGTAGAGATAGCGCCGGGCCTTGGTCAGTCGGATCCCGTCGATGATGCTGGCGTGATTGAGCTCGTCGCTGACCACGGCGTCGCCCTCGCCCAAGGTGGCGCCCAGCACCGCCAGGTTGGCGGTGAACCCGCTGGGCAGGGTCAGGGCCGCCGGGGTCCCCTTGAAGAGGGCCAGCTTGGCCTCCAGCTCCTCGTGCAGCAGCTGGGTGCCGGCGATGGTGCGGACCGCGCCCGAGCCGGCGCCCCACTTCCTGGTGGCGGCAACCGCCGCCTCGATCAGGCGGGGGTGGGTGTTGAGCCCCAGGTAGTTATTCGAGCAGAGGTTGATGAAACGCTGGCCCCCAATCTCGACCTCCGAGTCCTGGGGGCTCTCCAGCACCGTGAGCGGGTGCCAACGACCCTCCTGGCGGAGCTGGGCCAGCTCGGCGCCCAGGCTCTCCTCGAAGTCAGTCATCACCAGCCACCCTCTGGAGGATAGAGCACCACCTTGCCCACCTCTGCGGAGCCAGCCAGATCGGCGGCATGCTGGAAGTCGGAGAGCGGCACTCGGTGGGTGAGGATGGGGCTGACATCGACCCGGCCGGAGCTGAGGTACTCACCGGTCTGGTCCCAGGTCTCGAACTGGCGGCGGCCAGTGATCCCGAATAGCCTTACCCCCCGCATCACCACCTGGCTGGAGAGGTCCAGGGTCAGCTCTCCATCCCCCAGCCCCAGCAGACTGATCCAGCCCCCGGGCCGGATCGTGGCCAGGGCGCCGTGGATCAGTAGGGGATGGCCTGACATCTCCAGCACCACGTCGGCCTCGCCGTGGCAGGCGGCCCGCAGGCTGGCAGCCAGGTCGGTAGCCGAGCTGGTGTCGACCAGGACGTCCGCCCCCATCTGCTCGGCGATCCGGAGCCGGGCCGGCACCCGGTCCACCGCCACCACCCAGCGCGCCCCCTCCGCCTTGGCGACCCCGACCGCGGCGCAGCCGATCGGCCCACAGCCGGTCACCACCACCACCTGGTCTTTGAGATCTCCCTGGGCGGCCGCGTGGACCGCGTTGCCCATCGGCTCCTGGAAGGCCACCACCGCCGGGTCCAGGCCGGCAGGCGCCACTCGGCAATTGCGGGCCGGCACGATCACCCGCTCGGCGAAGACCCCGTCGACGTCCACCCCCAGGATGCGGGTGTTCTCGCAGACCTGGAAGTCCCCGCGCAGGCACTGGGGGCAGGTGAGGTCGACCAGGTGGCTCTCCACTCCCACGAGGTCACCGACCCGGGGGTACTCCACCCCATCCCCGACCGCCAGCACCATACCGGCCATCTCATGCCCCAGGACCCGGGGTGGGTGGACCCTTCCGGCGGCCCAGGCATTCCACTTGAGGATGTGCAGGTCGGTGCCGCAGATGCCTGCCGCCACCAGTTGGAGCAGGGCCTCCCCCGGGAGGGGCTGACGCTCGGGGACCGTCGCCCAAGTGGCTCCGGGTCCGGGGGCGGGCTTGACCACCGCTTGCACGAGATGAGCGCCTCCGTGGGCCCGCTGAGGAGCCAAAGACGTTGGTCTAATCATGCGTTGATCGAGGACTCCGGAGTTGCGCCGGATCGGATATGGTGAGCCTTGAGCTGCGCTGCATCAGCGCCCAGGTCAGATTCGGGAATGAATGAGGGAGGGCCCCAAGATGGTCAGGGCCTACATCTTGATGACACTTGAGCCGGGCAAGGCGATCGACGTCGTCAAACGCTTGCGCGAGGAGAAGGGGGTCAGCCAGGTCGATGCCATCACCGGGGAGTTCGATGCCATCGCCCAGGTCGAGGCTCAGGACGTCAGGGGGATCGGTACTTTGATCGTGGACCAGCTGCAGGGCGTCAGCGGCGTGGTCCGCACCATCACCTGCCTGGCGGTCGAGTAACCGACCGAAGGGCCCAACGCCACTCGGTCTGGGCAGGCTTCAGCTCAGGTAGGGGGCGACTCCGCAGCCCTGCTGGGCGGCGTCCATCACCACCTCGCTCACGGTGGGGTGGGCATGGATCACCTCGGCGAGCTCGGCCATGGTGAAGCCGTCAGTGATGGCGACTCCCACCTCATGGATCAGCTCGACCGCGTGGGGGCCCATGATCGTCGCCCCCAGGAGGAGATCAGACTTGGCGTCCGCCACCAGTTGGACGTAGCCCTCAGACTCCCCCTCGGCCAGCGCCTTGGCCTCTCCTACGAAACGGGCCTGACCCAGCCGGACCTCCCGGCCCTGCTCCCTGGCCAGGTCGGCGTGAAGGCCCACCGTGGCGATTTCCGGATAGGTGAAGATGCAGTTGGGGACCACCGTCCGGTCCAGCGGTCGCTGGGGACCGTGGCCCAGAGCGTTCTCCACCGCCCGGGCCGCCTCGGCTGAGGCCAGGTGGGCCAGCTGCAGCCCACCTATGCAGTCGCCAGCGCCCCAGATCTTGGGGTTGGCCGTCTGGAGCAGATCGCTGACCTGGAGCTGGCCCCGCTGGTTCAGCTCCACCCCCGCCTGCTCCAGCCCGATTCCCTGGGTCTGGGGCACCCGTCCGACCGCCACCAGCACCAGGTCGCACTCCAATTCGGCGCCGCCTGAGATGACCGCCCTGACGCTCTCCTTGCCATAGGCGAGCGACTCGACTCTTGACTCCAGGTGCACCTTCACCCCGTCCGCCTCGATCAGCCGCTGGAACTGCTGGGCGGTGCGCCGGTCCACCCCGGTGAGCAGCTGGGGCAGGAGCTCGACCACGGTCACTGCGGTGCCCAAGGGGGCGAAGAGGCTGGCGAACTCGCAGCCGATCACCCCGCCTCCGACGATCAGGAGCCGGGCGGGGATCCGCTCCAGGTTCCAGACCCCGTCCGAGTTGATCACCCGCTCCTGGGCCATATCGATTCCGGGCAACCCCGAGGGTTCGGTGCCGACGCAGACCACCAGCTGGTCGTAGGGAAAGCTCTCCCCTCCCGCCACCAGCTGGTCGCCCTCCAGGCGGCCCTCCTCGTGGACCACCTTGACCCGGTGGCGCTGGCAGGCGGCTTCCACCCCCCGCCGCATCCGCAGCACGATCTCGTCCTTGCGAGCCTGCATCTTGGGAAAGTCGAAGCTGAGCTCCCCGACCTGGAGCCCGAAGTCATCGGCGTGCTGGATCTTGCGGGCCAAGGCTGAGATCGCCAGCAGCGCCTTGCTCGGGACGCAGCCCCGGTTGAGACAGGTTCCGCCCAGCTCCCGGCGCTCGATCAGGACCACCTCGGCACCCAGCTGGGCGCCGCGCAAGGCCGCCACGTCGCCGGCGGGCCCCCCGCCCAGGACGACCACCCGTGGGCTCAACTAAGGGCCCCGGCATGGACCGGCTCGGGCGCGGTGAGGTCGGCGAAGGCCTGCTCCAGCAGTCGCTCCTGCTCCATGAGATGGGCCTTCATCGAGCCCTCCGAGGGGGCGGCATGCTGGCGGCGCCCCGCGTACCCGGTCTTGACCGAGGCGGCGAGCATCTCTTGCAGGCGCGGGAAGACAAAGGAGAAGGCACCCATGTTGCGCGGCTCTTCCTGGACCCAGATCAGCTCCTCCAGGTTGGGGTAGCTGGCCAGAAGCTGCTCCAGCTGCACCCCCGGGAAGGGATAGAGGAGCTCCAGCCTGGCGATGGCCACCGTCTCGGCGCCCAATTGCTGGCGCCGGGCTGCCAGCTCCCAGGAGACCTTCCCGGTCGAGAGCAGGAGGCGATTGACCCGGGCGTGGTCGGCCTGGGGATCGTCCAGCACTTCCATGAATCGGCCCTGGGCCAGCTCCTCGGGCGGCGAGCCGACCGCGGCCAGGCGCAGGCCGCTCTTGGGGGTGAAGAGGATCAGCGGGCGACGCTCTTCACTGAGCGCCTGGAGCCGGAGGATGTGGAAGTACTGGGCAGCCGTGGTCGGGAAGGCGACCCGCAGGTTTCCCTCCGCCGAGAGCTCTAGGAACCGCTCGATCCGGGCACTGGAGTGCTCAGGCCCGCTGCCTTCGTAGCCGTGGGGCAAGAGCAGGGTCAGTCGCGACTCCTGGTTCCACTTGGCCTGGCCGGCGGCCACGAACTGATCGACCACCACCTGGGCGTTGTTGAAAAAGTCGCCGTACTGAGCCTCCCAGAGCACCAAGGCGCTGCGCTCGGTCACCCCGTAGCCGTATTCGAACCCCAGCGCCGCCATCTCCGAGAGCGGGCTGTTGTAGAGCTCGATCAGGGACTTGGCCTGGGCCAGGTGCTGAATCGGGGCGTACTGCTGACCGGTCTTGAAGTCGCTGAGCATCAGGTGGCGCTGGCTGAAAGTCCCTCGGACCGTGTCCTGGCCGGTCAGCCGGATCGGGACCCCCTCGGTGAGCAGGGACGCCAGCGCCAGCGCCTCGGCCTGAGCCCAGCTCACCCGACCTCCTTCCTGGAAGGCGCTCGCCCGCTGGCCCAGCTGCCGGACCAGCTTGGGGTTGATCTGGAAGCCCTGGGGAAGCCCAACCAGCTGGCGGTCCAGCTCCTGGAGCGCCTCCAGAGCCACCTGGGTCGGCACCGTGGGCAGCTGGGTCTGCTCCTCCATGGTCCCAGCCGGCTGGGCGGCCTCCAGCAGGGCGGCTCCCTGCTTGGTGGTCTCGGCGTGGGCGTTGGCCATCTCCTGGTAGGCGGCGACCTGCTCCTGCTCGACCTGCTCTAGGGTTCGCAGACCTCGCTCCGCCAGCAGCTGGCCGTAGAGCTGCACCAGGGGCGGGTGGCTCTGGATCCGTTCCATCATCAATGGCTGGGTGTAGGCTGGCTCATCGCCCTCGTTGTGGCCGAAGCGGCGGTAGCCGATCAGGTCGATCAGGACGTCGCGCTGGAAGGTCTCCCGGTAGCTGACGGCCAGCCGGGCCGCGTCCAGGCTCGCCTCCACGTCGTCGGCGTTGACATGAATGATCGGGATGTCGTAGCCCTTGGCCACATCGCTGGCGTAGCGGGTGGAGCGACCCTCCAGGGGGTCGGTGGTGAAACCGATCTGGTTGTTGGCGATGATGTGGATGGTGCCGCCCACCCGGTACCCGGGCAGTCCCTGGAGGTTGAGGGTCTCGGTGACCACCCCCTGTCCGGTGAAGGCGGCGTCGCCATGGATCAGGACCGGGACCGCGATGTTGGTGTCCTGGCTGGCGACCATGCCGCGGTCGTGAGTCTGGAGCGCCCTGGTCCGTCCCTCGACCACCGCGTTCACCACCTCCAGATGGCTGGGGTTGTGAGTCATAACCACCTCCACCTCGACCCCCTCGGGGGTCCGGTAGCTCCCCTCCGCCCCGTAGTGGTACTTGACGTCGCCGGTGCTGGCGCCGCCCAGGTAGGCGCCGCTCTCGAACTCGGCGATCATCTCCCCCAGCGAGCGGCCGACAATCCGGGCGGTCACGTTGAGGCGGCCTCGGTGGGCCATCCCCAGGACTACCTCGCGGGTCCCCGCCTGGGCCAGCAGCGAGATCGTCTGCTCCAGCATCGGAACCAGGGCATCGAGACCCTCCAGGGAGAAGGTGTGCTGGCCCAGGTAGGTCTTGCGCAAGAAGCGCTCGAAGGCGTCGACCTCGGCTAGCCGCCTGAACAGCTGGAGCTGCTGCTCGGGGGAGAGCCTGGTCCGGTGGACCCCCGACTCGATCTGCTGACGGAGCCAGACCCGCTGCTGGTGGCTGGAGATGTGCTCGATCTCGTAAGCGATGGTCCCGCAGTAGGTCTGGCGCATGTGCGGCAGAGCCTCGGCCAGGGTGTCGCCCGGCACCATCACCCGCATCATCCAGGCCGGCACCGCCGCCATCAGCTCGGGGGTCAGCTTGACCGTCTCCGGCTCCAGGGCGGGGTCTCCCGGCGGCTCGCTCCCCAAAGGATCTAGGTGGGCAGCCAGGTGGCCGTGGGTCCGGTGGGCCTTGACCAGTGACATGCCAGCCGCTACCGCGTACATCAGCTCCTGGTTGGCGGGCAGGTTGGGAGAGGCGGGCGCCGAGCCCACCCGCTGGGCGGGCTCTGGTAGCCCGGGCAGCTCCATGCCCAGGCTCTTGGCGACCAGCTCGTAGAACTGGTCGGCACCGGAGAGCAGCTGCTCCAACCGGCGGAGGAGCAGTCCTGACTCCACTCCCTGGACCAGCCGGTGGTCGTAGGTGCTGGTCAGGGTCATCACCGGCGACACTCCCAGCTCACGTGCGGACCCCTCATCCAGCTGGGTGAATCCCGGTGGCCGGCCGATCGCACCGACCGCGATGATGGCGGACTGCCCCGCCATCAGCCGCGGCACCGAGGCCATGGTCCCGACTCCCCCAGGGTTGGTCAGGGTGATGGTGGCGCCAGCGAGGTCGTCGACCTGAAGCGCCCCTGTCCTGGTCTTTCCGACCATCTCCTCATAGCGGTCCCGGAAGGCGGCGAAGTCAAGGCGTTCGGCCTCTTTGATCACCGGGACCATGAGGAAGCGGCTGCCGTCCTTCTTCTCTACGTCGACCGCCAGCCCCAGGTTGACCCCCGGTCGCACCACCTTCTGGGGGGCCCCCGGCGCCATGGGTGACCCGGGCACGGCGCCCTCGGCGCGGGCGGTGGCCAGACCTATTGAGTGTTGAGCACTGGAGATGTCCCGTTGGGTGCTGGCTTCCTCGGCCTCAGACCGCAGCAGGTGGGCGGTACTCTCGAGCTCCTTACGCTGATCCCGGAGCTTCTGGATCTGCTCGTCTAGCGACTGGAGCTGGGTATCGACTTGCTGAGTTTCGGTCGGCGTCCCTTCTGCCGTCTCCCCCGTTGACGGGGCGCCGTCGGGATCCGGGACCCCCGTGCGCCTGGCTCGACTCTGCCTAAGTTCTTCGGAGCGCATGGTGAGGCGCTTCTCGGCCGTGAGCAATTCGGCCACCTCGCGCTTGACCTGCCGCAGCAGCTCGACCTGCTGTTGATAGGGGAGATCAAGAGCCTCCATCGGATTCGCCGCCCTGGAGAAGCTGGTCGAGAAGACAGGCATCTCGCGGGCGGCCCAGGTGAGGGCGAAGGCGATCAGATGGGTGTAGGAGAGCTTGAGCTGGGGCTGACGCGAGGCCAGACCCTCATTGAGCTGCCGGCGCCGGACCTCCATGACCGCCACCTCGATGGTGCGGAAGCTGGTGGCGGTCGGAATGCCCAGGCTCTCCTCCATCGTCTTCACCAATGCCAGCCGGGGCCCCTTGATCGGCTCGATGCGGGTCTCGCCGGCGGTGGCGGGTTGCTTTGCTCCGGCGACCAGGTCGGAGCCGCGCACCAGCCCGCCGGGTCCACTGCCCCGGACGGCGGCTAGGTCGACTCCATCCAGCGCCGCCCGACGACGGGCAAGCGGAGTGGCATCGAAGTCAGCGCCAGCGGGTGCCGGAGCTGGGGCTGGCGGGCCCGCCTCACTCGCTGATTCCTTGGTGCCGACCGAGCCCGCGATCCGGGCCAGGATCGTGCCAGCGGCCACCGTCTCACCCGCAGGAACCAGGATCTCTGTCACCATCCCGGTGGCCGGCGAGGGGATCTCCGCGTCCACCTTGTCCGTCTGGATCTCGACCAGGGTCTCGCCGAGATTGATCTGTTCGCCGACCCGTTTGAGCCAGCTCCCGACCACCCCTTCGGTGACCGACTCTCCCAGTGCGGGAAGCGGCACGTCGATCACCTGCTGATCAGGGGGAGCGGTGGGGGCCACGGCCTCCGGAGGCGTCTGCTCCGTCGACGCTGGCCCCGCTGACGGCACCGCCTGCCCATTGCTGGGATTGCCGAGCTCGATCTCGGCGAGGCTGGCGCCCACGGCCACCGTCTGGCCCTCCTCGGCCAGGATCCGCGAGATTCTCCCGGACTCCGGGGCTGGAACTTCGGCGTCGATCTTGTCAGTCTGGATCTCAACTAGGGTCTCGCCAGCGGCCACCTGGTCGCCGACGTGCTTCCGCCAGCTCCCAACCACCCCCTCTGTGACCGACTCTCCCATCTGGGGAAGGGTCACCTCCAGGGTTCTCTTCGGCACCGAATCTCCTGGCTGAACTGCGGGAAGCCGCCGATCTGGGCCCCTTAGCTAACCAATTCGGTTAGCTCTATATGAGATTCTAGGCGAGGCAGGAGAAGACCCGGGCAGGGGCTTGACTCCGAGGGCCTGATGGCCCAAGATATTGCGCCTAGGGGCTGTGCCAACCACCACATGTTGTCCAGCAGCCACCTAGGTGTACCTCAAAACCCCACTCGTCCTGCCAGGAGGGAATCCCAGTGGACCGATCTACCAGCGACCCAGAACCAGCCTCCCCCGCCTCGTCGAGGGCCGCCCACATGCCGACCAAGAGGTCAGCCGGGCAGCCCCCGACCAAGCCGGCGGGGGGCCTCGGCCTGCAGGTCGACAGGCACTTCAGCACGCCCGGCGTGCATCCCTTCGACGCCATCGAATGGGAGAAGCGAACCGCCATGATCGCCAACGAGAAGGGCGAGACGGTCTTCACCCAAGAGAACGTCGAGGTTCCCGCCTCCTGGTCCCAGCTGGCTACCAACGTCGTGGTATCGAAGTACTTCCGGGGACTCCAGGGCAGCCCCCAGCGCGAGTCCAGCGTCAAGCAGCTGATCTCCCGGGTGGCGGACACCATTCGGGACTGGGGCCGCGTTGGAAACTACTTCGCCACCGACTTGGACCTCGAAACCTTCCACGCCGAGCTCTGCGCTATCCTGGTCAACCAGGTCGCCGCCTTCAATAGCCCGGTCTGGTTCAACCTGGGTGCCGACCCCAACCCTCAGGTCAGCGCCTGCTTCATCAACTCGGTCGAGGACACCATGACCTCGATCCTGACCCTGGCCAAGACCGAGGGGATGCTCTTCAAGCACGGCTCCGGAACCGGCACCAACCTCTCCTCGATCCGCTCCTCAGTCGAGCACCTGGCCAGCGGCGGCACCGCCAGCGGCCCGGTCTCCTTCATGAAGGGCTTCGACGCCTTCGCCGGAGTGATCAAGTCCGGGGGAACCACCCGCCGGGCGGCCAAGATGGTGATCCTCAACGCCGACCACCCCGACATCGTCGACTTCATCAATTGCAAGGTGAAGGAGGAACGCAAGGCCTGGGCCTTGATCGAGGCCGGTTACGACGGAGCTTTCACCGGCGAGGCCTACGCCTCGGTCTTCTTTCAGAACTCCAACAACTCGATCAGGGTCACCGACGAATTCATGCGCGCCTTCCTGGAAGACAAGGAGTGGCGCACCTATGCGGTCACCGACAAGAACCGGGTGGTGGGCACCTACCAGACCCGCGACCTGATGCGCCAGATCGCCGACGCCGCCTGGGCCTGCGGCGACCCGGGCCTGCAGTTCGACACCACCATTAATGAATGGCACACCTGCCCTAACTCAGGCCGAATCAACGCGAGTAATCCATGTAGCGAATTTGTCTTTCTAGATGACACCGCCTGCAATCTCTCCAGCATCAACTTGATGAAGTTCCTCCAGGACGACGGCAGCTTCGATTCCGATGGCTACCGTCACACCATCCGGATCATGCTGACCGCGATGGAGGTGATGGTGGGCTACGCCACCTACCCCACCGAGCGGATCACCGTCAACAGCCACAAGTTCCGGCCTTTGGGCCTGGGCTACGCCAACCTGGGTGCTGTGCTGATGGCGCTGGGATTGCCCTACGACAGCCCCCAGGCGCGGGACTACTCCGGCGCCCTGACCGCCATCCTCACCGGCGAGGCCTACGCCCAGTCGGCCCGGATCGCCAAGGAGGTGGGTCCCTTCGAGGGCTACGAGGTCAACCGCCAGCCGATGCTGCGGGTGATCGAGAAGCACCGGGGGGCCGCCTACAAGATCTCCGACGAGAACGCCCCGGCACCCTTGCTGGCGGCGGCCCGCACCGCCTGGGACGACGCCCATGAGCTGGGCGCCATGCACGGCTACCGCAACTCCCAGGCGACAGTGCTGGCCCCGACCGGAACCATCTCCTTCATGCTCGACTGCGACACCACCGGGGTTGAGCCGGACATCGCCTTGGTCAAGTACAAGAAGCTGGTTGGCGGCGGTTTGCTGAAGATGGTCAACGGAACCGTGCCCTCGGCCCTGCGCAAGCTGGGCTACGGAGAGGAGGCGGTCTCCGCGATCTTGGCCTACATCAACGAGCACGACACCATCGAAGGCGCCCCCCACCTCCGTGAGGACGACCTGGCCGTCTTCGACTGCGCCTTCCCGCCGGCCAACGGCCAGCGCTCAATCACCTGGCAGGGGCACGTGCGGATGATGGCGGCGGTCCAGCCGTTCATCTCCGGTGCCATCAGCAAGACCGTCAACCTCCCCCAGGACGCTGCTCCCGAGGACGTCGAGCAGGCCTACACCGATGCCTGGAAGCTGGGGCTCAAGGCGATCGCGGTCTACCGCGATGGCAGCAAGCGCAGCCAGCCACTCTCCACCTCTCGCAAGCAGGCCAACTACAACGGTCAGGAGGCGGCTGAGCCAGCGGCCCGACCAGCCCGCCATCGGCTGCCGTCCGAGAGAGCAGCGATCACCCACAAGTTCGACATCCAGGGCCACGAGGGCTACCTCACCGTCGGTCTCTACGAGGACGGCCAGCCCGGCGAGATCTTCCTCAAGATGGCCAAGGAGGGCAGCACCCTGAGCGGGATGATGGACTCCTTCGCCACCTCTATCTCGGTGGCGCTGCAGTACGGGGTTCCGCTCCGGCTCTTCTGCGCCAAGTTCGCGCATACCAGGTTCGAACCTGCCGGATACACCGGCAATCCGGAGATCCCGATCGCCAAGTCGATCGTTGACTACATCTTCCGGTGGCTAGCCGCCCGCTTCCTGTCCGCCGAGGATCGGGACGCGCTGGGCATCATCAGCCGCCGGGAGGAGTCAGACGACGTCACCGCAGTCTCCGGCACCGCAGTCGCATCTGTCTCGCCAGTGACGATGCCGCCCGCTCCTGGACAAGCCAGCGCAAAGCAGATCTCCTCAGAATTGACATTTCGCAACCAGGAGGATGCTCCGTCCTGCTCGGATTGCGGCTCCTTAATGGTTCGCAACGGCGCCTGCTACAAGTGCATGAACTGTGGGAGTACGTCCGGCTGCTCCTAATTGGAGCCTCTGACGAGTTTCTTCTAACCTGCTGACGAGTTTTGGATTAGAGCGGCGCCCAGGGCATCTGGGCGCCGCATTTGCGCTTAAGTCAGGCGGAATGGGGGCCAGGCCACCCGTTCACCTGTCAACCACGACCATGCGCGAGTCTGCGGGCGTGCCGAAATGGCTGGTGGCGTGGAACCCGCCCGCTGGGTCGGTGAGCTCAGGCGACCTTGGGGACGGGCGCCCGAGATGACTCGCTCATCTCCGGCGCGCTGCGGCCCTGGAGGTGAAGGTTGACGGCAACAGCGGCAAGGCCCAGCAGCAGCGTCATGTTGGCGATGCCCCTCAGACGAAACTCGCCCGGTCGGAGACCGATGACATCTCGGTTCTTCATCAGGTTGAAGGACCGCTCAATCGACGAACGCATCCCAAATTCGTCCACCCAGTCAGGGCTTCCCCAAAAGGGGAACTGAAACGTTCGGGGTGCGTACTGAGCCTTCCAGGTCCCGTTGGCGACAGCGCAGCCCTCGTCGGCAGCGTGGTTGCCATCGCAGACTGGCGAGTCTTCATCCCATCGCCTGATGCTTCCCTCCACCTTGGGGCACGCAAACCCCCGGTTCCGAAAGAGCGGAGATTGAAGACGTATGGAGGTCGGACTCCCCTTGCCATTGGGAAGGAAGCCATAACGGTCCCGCTCTGCGATCGCCTTCCTCCAGACTCGAAACTCGGCCTCCGGCCGCTGGACCCCCGGCATGGGCAGGTACCGGAGCCTGTTCGGGAGCGTCCGCAGATATGGACGCCCGTCTAGAACCAGGTTGCCCCGCCAGTCCGGGCTCCGGCGATCTTGGTTGCTCTTGAGATCGAAGACAGGATGGCATCCCATTCCGCGCAGTTGGTTGAGCAATCTGGCGCTGTCCGAGAAGCCCCGGTCCATCAGAACCCGGTCGACAGGAACTCCGGACTCCTTGAGGCGTCGTACCAGACTCGCGGCGACGGGCCGGTCATTTGCGTTGGCCGGGTTCACTGCCAGGGCGATGATGTACTCGTGTCCCGGGCCGCAAGTGCAAATCGCCTGGTATCCATACCCGAAGTACCTCTTCGTAACCCCATGCTCCGGCGTCAAGATCCGGTGCCGCGCATCCGGGTCCGAGGCACGGTCCCCAGCCTCGATCCGTGCTTGGGAGATCGGTTTCGCATGGGCATCGATCAGCGACGTGTCGACGGCCACCCGGCCATTGGCGGCCACCACCGGCCAAGTGCCCTCGAGCAGCATGCGACAAAGCCCGTCCAGGAGTCCATCCGTCGCGTCCGACCCGATCAGCGCTTGAATCCGCGCTACGGGCTGGCTCGACGCCGCCGAATCGGTAAGAGAGTGACAGAGAGCAGTCTTGACCCGGTAGAGCTGGGACACAGACGGCTTGAAGTGCCTGCCACGCTTTCCCTTCCTGCTGCCGTAGTCGGCGAACAGCCTAAGGTCGAACTCCTTCGCCTCGTGCTGGAAGAACTCGGCGACCTCGGTCACGGTGACGTGGCGGCGCGCCAGATAGGTCAAGATGAAACCGCCGAATAGGTAGGCGACCGAGATCAACCTCGGCCCACGGCTTCCGCGGAGTGCTTGGTCGAGCTCCCGGATCGTCGTCCGGTGGGTGCGCAGGAAGCCATCCTCGAGACGTAGCACGTGTTCCCGCCTCACCTGGTTTTCTCACTGGCAGGGCTCGCGCCTAGAAGTGCTGCCCGCTGCGCATCGCCTTTCGGATTCGGGCAGAACTCCATCAGGCTTTCGATGGCCCTGTACGAAGTCAGGCCTGCGGCCTCCAGCAGCACTCCCAGTGGAAGCTGGGAAAGGTGCTCGGCAATCCAGGCCTTCCTCAACCGCTGCGCCGACACCACTAGCCCCGGGTGGACGGCTCGGTAGCGTCGCCACAGCGCCGATGTCATCTCGTTCGGCTGACCCTCTTTGGTCGGCGGCGGGGCTGCCGCCAGTAGCGATTTATCGCCAGCAAGCCTGGCCAACCGTTCCAACTCCGCTGCGAATCGCCGCAGCACGGGCACCCTCCTCTCGTACCCGGGGCGACGCACCGATACCCAGAGCGCCCCTGCGGCCCCGCGCCGGATGTCCGTGCCGGCCACGAAGCGCATGTCGGCACCTCCCAGCCCAGCTCCCCTGCCCAGCAGCAGGTACGCCGTCGTGTGCCGCCGGGTAGCCGGCGACCGAAATGTCTGGCAGACACGCAGTGCCAGCCCGAAGTCCTTCTCTGAGACGGGTTCCAGCTCAGGCGCTGGCGGCGCCGGGCGGGCGGGCGGAAACAGATTGGGGAATCCAGCCCTGAACTGACGAAGCGGCGAGCCAAGAGCAACCCGCGACCGGTGCGACAGGCGTCCGGTCAGCCCCGAGTGGAGGTATCGCCGAATCTGGACCTCATCCAGGGCCCGGTCGGGATTGAGGCTGTCCGGGTCCTCGCCGGCCAGCCAGTAGATGTAGCCGGCAACGGACGCTCGCATCGATGCCAGCCGCCTGCCCCGAGCCGACTCAGACCCGTCTGGGTAGGACTTGAGCACTTGGAGAAACAGCGGTCGCGCCAGCTGCCATTGGGCACGATCCACGGCCACCTTTGGCCAGTACCCGCTTTCAACGGTTTCACGGTAGAGCTGTCCCGGCCGAGGGCCACCTGGTTCGTAAACCCTGCGGCCGGCTCTCTCTGGTTGATGGGGGGCTCGACCTGACTTCGCTCGTTTCGACTTCGACTGCGATAACCTATGTGCTGACATCTGCTCTCCTTTGCAGGGATCGGGTGTTCAGCGGGCCGTCCTCGTTCCTAAGCCAGGGCGGCCCGCACTCAACTTCTAGATTCGGTTACATCGCACCTCGAGCAAGGCTTCCAGCGAACCGGCAGATCGGCGCTGAATTTCTCTTGCTGTTCTGATCGCCTTGCGAACGAAGGCGTTCGAGATCAGAACCGGCCCGGGAAGCTGACCGCTGAGCCGCTCTCCGCACGTCACCGACCTCAGACACACCTGGTCGGCGCAACCCGCCTGGCACCAGGCGGTCACCGGGGTGCGTAGAGTCGCCCCCTGGACCCCAATCCTGGTCCCAAGGCCCTCAGACCGTGTTCGCCCTACGTCTGACCTATTCATACCTCTAGCTACACACAAATGTTCCCTAAGATAGTCGGCTGCTGTAGCCGACTATTGAAGTTGGCTAAGCCGTCCGATTGACCGCACCTATCCCCAGATTGGCTTCGAATGATCGAGACTCTATCTCAAACAACTGCCCATGGCTTGCGACAAATCGGCTACAACCATTTATTCTCAGAATGGTCGCCGTAATGTCTCCACTATGAACTTTCGTGTAGCCTATTACCGATGGGACGGCCAGATCTCATGTGCGTGGACTGCGGCACCCTGGTGCTTCAGCCCATGCGCGGGAGGCCGCGGCCAAGGTGTCCCGAGCACCTTCGTAAGTACAGAAGCGGGCTCGCCCAGGCAAGGCGCGAGCGTCAGCGGAACCTCGCTCGAATGACGGCCCTTCGGGATGGGGACCTAATCCCAACACTAGATCGGAAGTCAGCCAAGCTCCTCTCCACCCTGTCGCTGCTCGACTTGAGGGTGCAGGACACTTTGGAAGCGGGCTTGAGCCTGCAATTAGTGGCCAGCCACGCGGAGAGCCTAGAACCGGAGTTGCGGGACGCGCTGACTGTGGTCACGAACGCCATCCTCAGTCTCACCCGGATGAACAGCCTCCTCAAAGGTCAACTGGAGGGCCGGTGAGTGTCGCCTGCCGGTCGGTCAGCTTCGTCCCGAGCGCCCAAGAGGGGGTCGGTGCGCAAGGAGGCCCCTCAGCCAACACCGGACCCGGGAGCTGGGGCCGACTCCACCCCGCCCGCCCCTCCTTCGTTGGAGACTCGGGCCAGAGAGGCTACTGGCAACGCACCGAGAGCCGTCCGCCATGCGGCATCGTCGGCGATCGACGCGGTACTTCCGAGCCTGAGCGACCCGGAGGACCTCAAGCCCACGGAGTGGCTCACCTGGCTGGCCGCACTGCCCTGGGAGGTGGAGACCGAGCCGGAGCTCGATGTCGCGGAGGCCGGGCGAATCCTCGACCGCCTCCACGGCGGACACGCGGAGGTGAAGGAGGCGATGCTCGACCGCATCGCCAGCGCGGCCCACGTGGCAGCGGCGGGCGGAATGGCCCGGATCCCTCCGATACTGTTGGTGGGACCTCCCGGGACCGGTAAGACTACCTTGGCCGGAGCCGTGGCCAAGGCCCTGCAGATGCCGTGTGAGGTCGTCTCCGCGCCCGCCAGCGCCGAAGACCCCGTGTACCTCCAGGGCTGCGACCGGCAGTACCGCGGGTCCGCCCCGGGCATGGTCATTCGCGCCTTCCGAGCAGTCGGCACCACACGGTTACTCTTGGTCATCGACGAGATCGACAAGGCTGTAGGCAGCAGAAGTTGGGGCGCGTCGCCCACGGCCTGGATGCTGGAGCTCCTAGGCTCAAAAACTTGGACGGATCGGTACGTCGGATTCCCGTACCCCATGGGGGGCACTGTCGTCATCTGCACCGCGAACGAGACCGACACGATCACGGCGCCGGTGCTGGACCGCCTTGACGTCGTGCACGTCCCCGGGCTTTCGCCGAGCGAGCGAGTCGCGGTGGCGAGGACCCACCTCTGGCCTCGGCTGCTCGAGGAGCACTGCCTCGACGAGGACCGGGTGCCGATTCTCGATGAGGCGCTGGTCCTAGCGGCAGTCGATCACCTAGACCAATCCGACCGAGGCGTCAGGGTGGTCGAGTCGAGGCTGCGGCGGTGCGTCTACCGCGCCATCCGCGTCGCGGATGGGGGTGGCTGGCCCGTGCCCATCACACCGGAGTTCGTGCGGGAGGCCCTTCAGGACCGTATTCAGCCCGCCCGCCGGGTCGCAGGCTTCGCTCTCACCGACCACCCGGTCGAGAGTGGCTCTCCACAGAGTCCAGCCCCCAGGCCGTGAGCGTGACCTCCCCAACTCCGGGCGCGCTCCCCTGGGTGAGCCCGGGTCGCTTCCTGAGCGGCATTGACCGCACCTGGGTGATCTTGGATACTCACTGGGGCCATCGCCGACTGCGAGAGGTGCTGGCCCCGGGCCTCCGCCCCGCGCATGTGGACGCCCTCATGACCCAGCGTTGGTGGGAAACCGTCGGGCCCGAGGACAACGTGCTCCACCTGGGCGACGTGTTCATGGGGGAGATGACCGCGGCCGACGTGCCGGCACGGTTCCCCACTCTGCCTGGGCACGTCTACCTCGTCCCCGGCAACCACGACGGGCTGGACAAGCGGGCGGCACTCGCGGGCATCGGCTGGCTGATGGTCGGGCCGTTCTCCTTCTCGTTCCAAGGCTGGGCCGTCCGCTTCAGCCACACACCGATCGAGGACCTGGCCGATGGCGAACTCAACGTCCACGGGCACATCCACCAGAACCCCGCCCCCTCTCCCCGGCACTTCAACGCCTCGGTGGAGCGGCTGGACTACACCCCCTCCCGCCTTGAGCCGATCCTTTCGGCTCTGGTTCGGGCAAACGGCGGTCCGCGATCGTGGCCGAGGAAAGCGACTCGGGGGAAGGGATGAAGGCGACACTGCCCGAGCGACCCGCCCGAGTACTGGTGGCTGGGGACACTCACGGCGATCTCGACTGGTGGGAGGACGTTCTGCTTCTAGGAGGGTGGGTCAGAACCCCGTGGGGGCGGGGGATGGAAGGTGAGAACATCTGTGCATGAGTTCAAGACCCCCCAGCGATTCCAATGCGTTCTTCGAGATGGGCGACCGGGTAGAGCCGAGCGAGGCGGCGCCTTTGGTGGCGGCCGGGAGCAACAAGACCTTCCGGCCATATAACCAGGCGCAGGGCTTCCTGCTACCGCCGAGTCTGGAGGACTGGCTGCCGCAGAGCCATGTGGCCCGGTTCATCTCGGAGGCGGTGGACGAGATGCTCGATCTGAGCCAGCTGTACGCCAGCTACCAGGAGGCTGATGGAGCACCGCCGTACGATCCGCGGATGCTGCTGAAGGTGCTGCTGTACGGGTACTCGGTGGGAGTGACCTCGTCGCGGGCGCTGGAGCGGAGTTGTGTGAATGAGGTGGCCTGCCGCTACCTGGCGGCGAACCAGCTCCCCGATTACCGCTCGATCGCGCGGTTCCGGCGCCGCCATCTGCAGGCGCTGGAGAGTCTCTTCTCGCAGGTGCTGGCCGGGTGCGCGATGGCGGGGCTGGTGCGGCTGGGACGGGTGGCCTTGGATGGCACCAAGCTGCGGGCCTCGGCGTCGCGGCACAAGGCGATGAGCTACGACCACATGGATCAGCGCCTGCAGGCGCTGCAGGCTCAGGTGCGAGCGCTGCTGGCGGAGGCGGAGGCGAAGGACCAGGCGGAGGACCGCCGTTATGGGAAGCACCATCGGGGTGATGAGATCCCGGAGGAGTTGCAGCGGCGGGAGAGCCGCATCGCCAAGCTGAAGGAAGCCAAGGCAGCCCTGGAGGCGCAGGCCCGCGAGCAGGCGGCGGCGGTAGCCGCGGAGCGGTGTGCGCAGCAGGGGAAGGGCGCCGAAGAGACCGAGGCGGCGGTGGAGAAGGCATCAGCGAAGGCGGTACCGCCGCCCCGGGCCCAGCGCAACTTCACGGATCCGGAGTCGCGGATGATGAAAACCGGCGACGGCAGCTTCCAGTACGGGTACAACGCGCAAACGGTGGGGGACGACCAGCGGCAGGTGATCCTGGCCACCAAGGTCACCCAATGCGCTGGTGATGTGGGGCAGTTGTTGCCCATGATTGAGCAGACCAGAGCCGCTCTGGCCGCTGCGGGAATGGTGATGATGCCCCGCCAGTTGCTGGCTGACGCCGGCTACTGCTCGCAGGAGAACCTGACCGCACTGGATGGGCAGGAGGTGGACATTCTCATCGCCACCGGCAGGCTGAAGCACGATGAGGCGGTGGCGGCGGCTCCGCGGGGACGCATCCCGAAGGATGCCACGCTCACCCAGCGGATGGCCCGGCGATTGCGCACCAAATCGGGACGGGCTGCCTACGCGCGGAGAAAGGCCATCGTCGAGCCCGTCTTTGGGCAGATGAAAGTCCGCCAACAGGCAGGCGTTCTGCGGCTGCGAGGACTTGAAGGTGCCCAGGGCGAGTGGACCCTCCACGCCCTCTGCCACAACCTCCGCAAGCTGGCCAACAGTGGGGTCCGGCCGGGCCAGCTGGCTTGGGCATGAGGCCCAGGCCACCCGGCGGAGCCCAACCTCGGACTCGAACGGCTGCGGCACCCTGAGGGAGCCGCTCTACCGACCCTCCCAGAGCACACCAGCCTCGATCGCTACCACCATGCTCGATCTCCCTGCTCTCGAGCGCATCGCTACCCCGTACTGACCCACGCTCCTAGCCGCCGCCGAGTACTGAGATGATGTGATCGCTCAGCTCGGCGACTTCGGCTACTGGCCCTATGCCCACGACCGGGAGTCGCAGGCATATGTTGGCTGGCTGAGTGACCAGTTGGAGCGGGCCGGGCTCATGGCCTTGTTCATAGACGGGAACCACGAGGACTTCCGGGCCCTGTCCAAGCTGCGACCTGGGCCCAGCGGGTTTGTGGAGATCAGCGACCGGATCCAATGGGCCCCACGTGGCCATCGATGGGCGTGGAATGGGGTCCGCTTCCTGGCCCTCGGCGGGGCCTACTCCATCGATCGGGCCCACCGGAAGTTAGGCTCAGCATTCTTCGGCTGGTTTGAGGAAGAGCTGATCTCTCAGAAGCAGGCGCAGGCAGCCATAGCCGCCGGCGCCTGCGACGTGATGCTGACTCACGACGCTCCGATGGAGATGCTGCCACATCTCTTCTCTGATGCAGGGCGGGTGAGAACCCACCGCGAGGCGGATGCCAACATGAGAGTGGTACAGGCAGTCATGGAGGCTACCAGGCCTTCGCTCCTGCTGCACGGCCACTGGCACAAGTACGCCCATGCGAGTCTTGCGCTTGCCTCGGATGGCGACGCCGATGGCCCGGGTGAAACGGAGGTCTATGGACTGGACTGCAACCGGGCGCCCTCTAACGCGTTCGGCATCCTTGAGCTCCCATCCCTCACTTTCACGCCGGAGGCCGAGATCGGGCAGGGAGCCAGGCGCAGCTAGACCGCTTCACGGCGGCCCGGTTGGCGAGACTCCATCGGGACTCTCCCTCGACGCCAAAACGATCTATATGAACCGCCCCGGGAAAGTTGGAGACTCCATTCGTTGAGAGGATGGAGAGATGACAAGCACGACGAGGTACCCGCAGGAGCTGCGGGAGCGGGCGGTGAGGCTGGTGCTGGAGCAAGCGGACGGCCGTGCGCCAGTGGGTCACGGCCAACCCTCTCAGGCCCGTCATCTGGGCCGACGAAGATCCCCTGATCCGGCGTTGCCGCAAGTGGCTCCACCGTCTTCAGCCGCACTCGTCGATCGTCAATCCCGAGAAGGCGGTGGGAATAACTCCGGCTGATATCGAAGCGATTGATCAGTTCCTGCGCGGAAGTGCATCGATCAAGGGGCAAGTACGACTGGGCGGACGGCGACTGATCTGCCTACGCTCCTTGCCTGGAAGGCGGGTGGAGCAAATTGCTCAACGCTGATGGTCGTGATAGGGCTCTTCTATGCTGCGGCCGCTCCAGGCTGTCTGAGCTGCTCTGGAAATCGATTTGGAGGCGTACGTCAGGGGGTGGGTACCGAGCACACGACGGGTCGCATGCGCAAGTAAGAGCCGCAGGGCCTGCGGGCCCTTTGACCTGGCTAACATCCCGGAAGAGGCGAGCTCAGGGAATAAATCGCATCGATCCGCGCTCGGAAGTTCCCGACGCCCGTTTGTGGCTACAACGTCAGCAAGAACGACTCTCAGATGGCGAGGCGGCTCAGGTCGACTTGCAAGGCGGCCGTGGCACGTTCGGACCCCACTTCGAGGGACTTGGGAAGCTCTTGGCTGAGGTGGCTGCCAGCTCCCCTTTCCGCCAGGTCGCCTGACAGCGGCATGACTCGCCAGGACGTAATGGTGCTCGCGTGTCTGCCCACTCACGGCATGGACATGGGAGCCCTTGCACTGGACGTGGACAGGGCCGGGGCCACGTTGATTGCAGATCGTCTGGCCGGATGGGCGCGAACATCTCAAACCACAGGCGCGAGTTGGAGGCCCGCGCAGCGGGCCCCAAACTCTACACCAACCCGCCGGCAACACACCGCAATCCCGTGTCGGGGCCTCGTTGTCTCGCATATCGTCTCCCGCGGTAGGCAGCCAGAAGCTGCTCAGGCTCACAGCCCGGTGCGCCGCCCTTGATGCAGACGATCATGTCCCAATTGCCTAGTGCCTCCTCGGTGGACTGGCTGGCGTACTGAGGCGCAACATCACCGCCGTCGAGATATCGAGAACGTGTCCACTCCCAGATATTGCCGACCAAGTTGCTCACTCCAAATGGCGAAACACTTGTCCTGTCATTCGCCAAGTCGTTCTGTTCGCCGCCGCCTTCGGCGGCCATAAGCACATGCCCAAGATCGCTTTCTACAACGTTCGGGGCTGGTTCGAAGCGAATATCGGGCTCATTCCCCCACGGATACAGGAAGGTTGACGGACCTCGGGCAGCCACCTCCCATTCCAAATCGGACGGAAGTCTCTTGCCCGCCCAAGATGCGTACGCAAAGGCGTCAAACCACGACACGCCCGTCACTGGCAGTCCAGACTGTCCTCTCCGCTCGGTCCAATCTACAGGGGTATGGTCGAGGTCGGGCGTCTCGTTCGGGTGGCACCATGCATGTCCGTGTTGTTGGACGCTTGCGAGAAATTCGAAGTATTGTGCTCGAGAGATCGGCTCCACGTCGATATAAAACGACGGTAGGTCGACCGTGCGCGAGGTTAGCACATGGTCCAGATACCCCGGCCGAGCCCAACCCGGCGGCTCCCCAAGACCGACGCGATAGGATCCAGCCGGAATCAGAACCATTCCGAATAGATCAACCGAGCGTGGAGTTTCTGCTCGTGGGTCTAGCCCGGCATTTTCCAGTATCGCATGGGCGGTGTCGTCTCCACATGATTGTGCCAGATCCCTCAGCACCGACAACCCCGTCCGCCCGCGTAGGTCGCAAGTCCCAAGTGATGCGGCGAGGTCAATTGTCCCCATGCGCCCAACCCAGCTGTGAATCTCCGCAATTGCGTCTGTGAGCGAGCAGTCCCTGCACGCCAGCATTGCTCGGATCGCGATGGCGTCCTCATCATCGTGAATGGCCCAGATGAGCAACTCGTCTGCGCCAGGGGAAGTTGCGCACCTCTGGGCGGCCAACTGTACGATGGCTGATCTAACGAATGGAGATCGATGCATGGCCCCCAGTGCCCAGAGGTTACCAAGGCTGGAATCATCAACCGTCGCTGCGGCGGCGACCAAGACGTGCGCCAGACTCTGCTGCTGGGTGGCGGATAGGCCGGCTGCAAGGCTAGGATCCCCGATTCGGTCGAGGAGAAGGTCCAAGAAACCCAGACCGTTACCCGCGGCCACCGCCGCAGAGTCTAAATTTTTGATGGTATCCATTTCACGCGTCTCCATTGCCGGCCCGAAACAGCGACTGCGCACCCTCGAGCGCAGTGACCTCGTTGAAGGGAGGCAGCCCTGGACCGGGGTATTCTCCACCACAGAAGTACAGATACACGGTGGCGCGACGACTGCGCTCATCTTGCATAGGGCCCGAACCGTGGAAGAGCCGGTAGTGATGACATACAATGTCGCCAGGCATCGCCTCAATGAACACGGAAGGAGGCGAGAAACGACCGACTGGGTACCGGTGGCTGCCAGGTATGACCGCGAGACACCCGTCGCCCCTGAGGGAGGGATCTACGTATACGCCTACCGTCACGACCGGCGACAGCACGTGCCGAACAGGAAAATCGAGATGCCACCTAATGCTCGAATACGATGAACGGGAACCCCCACTCTTCGTTTGATACACGACGCCGTGCATCGTGTCTTCAAGCAACCACGAGCTCGGAGCCCCGAGCCCAGTCCCAATCGCTAGGATCTCCTGCGCCGTGAGAACCTCGCGAGATCGCTCGTTGTTCAACGTGAAGTAGCTAAGCCGATGATGAAGCGCAACAGCGCCATCTACACCGTGAGTAGTGGGAGCCAGCGGGTCAACGTTACGGTCAGCAATCTCGCCAGCCGAAATGCGTTCCGCGTACGCAGCCGCATCCGCCCGAAGAGACTCTACTTGGTCGGGATGTAGCACCCCCTCGTACACGATGAACCCATGCTCTTCGAAAAACGACCGCTCACCCCTTGTCACATATTCTGATAACGTAAAAGGGGGCACTCCTTCCAAGATTCAGCCTCCATATGTGTTAACCAGCAAACAGCCCACTAGAAGAGTGCAGGAATTAGTCCAAGGAAAACCGCGCGCGACGTGAACTCCAGCGCAACTAACTCGGCACCTGAGTACCGCCTCATTGGTTTGCGGAGGAGGTACCGAACGGGAATCGGGGGCAGAGAGATGGCCGCTACCGAGAGAGCGACGGTCAAGGCACCCTGCGGAGGGGCCGCAACCTGCAGGGCGATCCAAGGAATCGCCACCACACTGGCGCTGTCACCGAGGTTGAAGATCGTTACCCCGAGTAGAGTACGGCGGGTGCGGCCGTCGTTTGCAACAAGACCATATGTCGCGAGCAGTTGCCGCAGCGGCTTATGGGCACGCACAAACACACCGGAATCCAATTTCGAAGTGCCGGTCCATGATGAGATCCCGGCCTCGAAATGCGCACGACAACTGCTCTGGTAAAGACGTCCACGCCCCGCCTTTTATGACGCCATAGGACGTCGGCCGATAGATTATCGATAGAGCGTCCGCTATGTCGTCGCCCTCCCGTACGATCGGGTCAAGCTGCTGGCCGGTCGCGAACGACGTAGCCGTCCATTCCCAGACATTACCTGCCATATCACGCGTTCCAAACGGGCTGACGTTACCGTCCATTCCGTTGGGGACGGTAGTAGACGGCATTACATCGGGCGGCTGTGCAAGAAGTGCTCGCCGCCAGACCCGAATAGCGTCGCTGTGGGGCTCAGGCTGGCAGTGCGTGCGCTCGGACGCGAAATCGTCGCCCCAGGGATACGCTCGGCGATCATCGCCTTGAGCGGCGCGCTGCCATTCGGCCTCTGTGGGCAGCCTCTTGCCCTGTGACTCGGCGAACGCGTAGGCATCAAACCAGTCGACACCACTGACCGGATGGTCCGGTCCGCTGCGCGTGTCCAAATACGTGTTGCGTATGTGAAGCTTGTTCGGCGGTTCCTCAGCGTGGCAGAAGACGTGAGATATCGCGGCGTCCGAAAACGCGAACCCGTCGTACTCGCGTACGGAGACTGGAGAGCAGTCCATCCTAAAGTTGGAGCACTGCACCACCTGCGCTCCTGGAGCAGAACTCCAGTCAAAATTCAGCGTACGTCGCCGCCAGCATTCGGGGATTCCGAAGTGCACGACCCCCTCGGGTATCTGCACCATAAGATCGTGATGGTGCTCTCCTTGAGGAGCCGCGCGCAGAATGCTTGCGCGCAGAGCGCTTGATGGTGTGGGCGTCGGTTCTGGAGACAATTGCCCACCCGGGAAGAGTCTATCCTCGATCTGCCTGAGGGCTTTGACATCCGTAGTACCGGCAATCTTCGTGATGGCATCAAGTACGATCGCGTGCCCAATGCCGACGGGCTTTCCCGCCAACCAGGTCAAGCGTTCGCTAGCGCGACCGACGATTACGAGTAGGTCAGGAAGCGCGTCGGTCACGCGGAACTTGCCGGCGAGACGTATTGCGCGAAAGGCGACAAAGTCGTCGTAGTCATGAACCGCCCATCGAATCGCTTCTCGAACGTCTGCGTCGTCCGGGTGTCTCGCCGCTAAGGAGCTGAGAATGGCGTTGCGTACCCAGGGACTAGGGTGAAGTGCAGCCGCACCCGATAGTTCGGGCGTGTCTGAGGCAGAAGCGTCTCCAACTGCGGCGATCAGCCGACGGATTTCTTGAGCGTAGACTGACGCCTCAACTTGCCATGGCGCAGGAAGGCTGGCGAGCAGTTGATCCCAGCGAAACCGACCGTGCTTCATGGTTGATCAACCCTCCGCGGTACAGGTCACCTACAGGTAAGACTCCCCCGACGCAAGGGTTGCAACGGACACCATGTACGAGGCCCGAAGCGGCGTCGCCCCAGCGAGGAGCGACGCCGCTTCGTCGATCTAACCTCGAACTACCACTTCGAGTTGCCCTGAAGGACGGTGCGGCTCTCCCTCTCCGCCTTCTTGAGTTCCCAGAGGCGCTTGTACGTCATGGCCTTTCTCCTTCTACTGCCTACTACCGCGCTCCTAACGAAGCGCCCAGCGAAGCACCTAGCGATCTAATGCTTATCCCCTTCGCTCAGCAGCGCTCCTCCCGGCGGCCCCGGGTGAGGTGGTTGAAGTGATCGCTGATGGCATCAGCTTGGCCTGCGGCTCCACTTGGAGCAAGTTTGCCAAGGGGCTGCTGTAACAGCGGTTGGAGCCGCTGTTGGGTTCGCCTTCTTCCGAAGGCGCTCCCAGCCCGCAGCCCGGCGGGCAAGTGCAGCTTATCCTCTCCTACTGATTCAGTGGGGGAGTTGGGGCCGGGCCGCCTGCCATTGCTAGAGAGCAGGAGGCGGCTCGGCCTCGTCGGTCAGCCTACTTTTCCCGGCCCAGTCTGCGGAGCAGCCAAGGCCGCAGTGGCAGTCGGCCCAGTGCCAGCCGCATGATCCCCAGCATGATCGCGACCCCGGCCAGCTCGGCGATGGGAACGCCCCACGGGGCCCCGCCGAAAACAATATTGATGAGTACATCTACGACGAGCACTCCCACCCCGCACGCGAAGAGAAACAGGACCCCCGGCACGTTCTGCCCCTTCATCTTCATCATCCTGAGGCCACGATCTCAGGGATGCCGCCCGCCGCACAGGCAAGCGCGATGGCACCCAAGCCCAACCAGCCACCCAGTGGGATCGCCGTCAGACCTACCGCTGGCACGATCATGTCAAAAACACAGTCTTGCTCGGCTTTATACCAATTCACGCTGCCGTCGATGTGCTGCCCTGCAGGGTCGTAGAAGTTGAACTTCCCGTGCTCCACGTACACCACTGAGCCGCAGATGTCCGTGCCGGGCACGCATATCTCTTGCGGCGCCACCCCGGTCTCCGCTTCCAGCTGGGCCGCTACCGCATGAGTGGTGGTGCTTACTGGCCTGGCCTGAGCACCGGCTGCCGAGGCACTGAATGCTGTCGCAGCCAGAGCGATGGCCGTGGCCAATCCGATCGATCCAATCGCTCTTCCCCATCTCGTGCGCACTTGCTTCTCCTTCGCCGACCGAGGGGACCATTGGTCCCGCTGGCGGCCAGCGATGGTCCCATCTTCTCCCCGATTTGCGATTTGTCAAGGGATTTACTTCAACTTGTTACATCCCGCCTGGAGCGCAGTCAACGGCGACCTTGAGGTAATTCTAAACTCAACCTGGCGTGGCGAACGGGCGTTCGCTACACTGGCCGCCATGCTTGGCCAGCTCTAGAACGCGTTGACCCGGTGCATGCAGCCGCCCCTCGTCTCACGACCGTTGGATGAGCCCGCGCGTCGGGTGTAGCCTCAAGTGGTGCCCGTCAAGTGGCGAGTCTTCAAGGGTGATCGACGGAGCAAGATCCTGCTCACGGTGGTCATCCTGGTGGTGGGCTACCTCGTGGTAGTCGTGATTGGCGTCGGCCTGTGAACCGGGACCAGAGGCGCTGAGACGGCCATGCCCGCAAGTCGCCGAGATCAGCTATGTGGCGGCTCCATGGCGGAGTAGCCGCTGAGTCGCGGAAGACGCATGTCCCGGCGGACTGTGGTGAGGGTGGCAGGCGCGTGCTGGGTGCCCAGCCCCAAGAGCCGCTGGAAGGCGGCTTGCAGGTTGTAGCGGCGGTTGTGCCGGTAGACGAACTCGTCCAGGTAAGCCTGTAGCTGGCTGTGACCGACTCCGTGGTAAGTGCCCAGCAGCCATTGCTTCAGGTTGCCGATCGCGCGATCAGCCAGCGGCACCACATGGAGTGCCCCGTGGCGAATGTCTCCCTGCTTCTCGGAGAAGTGGGTGTAGCCGGCCGCGCGGAGTCCGTCGAAGCCCGTCACAGCGTCGGTCTTGACAGTGGAGCCTTTTTCAAGTTTGCGTAGGGCGAAGTCGGTCATGGTGGCCTGAGTCAAGTCCGGGATCACCTCCATCCGGGTGCGCCCCGAACCGGTCTCTGTGCGTTCAACCGCGACGACGACCAAGGCTGCCTTGCGACCTTTGAGCTGGCGGCTGCCCTTGATCCCGCTCTGCCTTCCCCCGATCCAGGTATCATCCATCTCGATGTTGCCGCTGAGCTTGCTGCGCTCCGGTGCCAGCATCGCCCGGCGCAGCTTGTGGAGAATCAGCCAGGCCGTTTTGTAACCCAGGCCGAGTTGGCGCTGGAGCAGAGAAGCCGAGACGCCTCGCCGATCCGTGGTCATCAAGTAAGCCGCCCAGCACCAGGTCATCAAGGGCGTCCGGGAGCCGTCCAGCACTGTTCCGGCGGTCACCGAGGTCTGGTGCCGGCAATTTGGCGCAGCGCATTGCCAGAGCAGGCGGCTTGCCAGCGGATACGCCTTATCGCTTCCACAGCAGGGGCAGCGGAAGCCGTCCGGCCATCTGGACCCGACCAGGTAGCCCAGGCAAGCCTCCTCGGTTCCGAACTGGTTCTGGAACTCCAGCAAGTTCCCTGGGGAAGTGAGGTCGTCCCAGCTCACGAGCCTACTCCCTATGGGTGGCGCCTTGCTGAGCGAAGGGGATAAGCATTAGCGATCTTGCCACTTGGTAGTCCGCGTGTCAACCCAGAGCAGGTGTCCGGGTGGGCTTGCCTCGGTGTGACGGACCACCATGATGTGGGGACGAACCCCGCAGAGGAGGTCCAGATGGGTCGCTGAGAGCGACGCCGGTTCAGCGCCGAGTTCAAGGCCGAGGTTGTGGGTCTGGTGCGGTCGAGCAGCAAGAGCATCTCGGAGGTCAGTAGGGACCTCCGTCTGACCGAGAACGTGGTCAGGGGATGGGTGCAGCGGGCGAAGGCGCAGGGAGGCCGCCAAAGCAGACTCAGCCCAGCTGAGCGGGAGGAACTGAGTCTCAGAGTGCGGAGAGCGTGACGGATCCGGTGCGTGGGTTGAAGCCATGGGTCGGACAGCGACCGAAGCGCCAGCCAATACGTGGGGCGCAGGTCCGTCGCTACTGCTGGTCCTCTACGAGCGGCCCCGTAGCGGTCCATAGAGAGTGGACTGTCTTAGGGAGTCACCGCAGTCCATCTCGTCCGCCGCCTACGGAGAGTCAGCAGAACCACTCCTGCGACGGCGGCCGCAGCGATCGTGGCCAACCCGGAGGCAAGGAGGGTGGACGCTGGCCCAATGGCGGTAACTAGGGGCCCACCGAGCGCGGTTCCGATAGGAGCGACCGGGAGAGTGAGGATCGCGCTGGCGGCCGCAAGAGATGTAAGGTACCCCGGCGGGCTGTAGCGCTGGATGATCGTTCGCTTGAGGGGTAGGAATGGTCCGTAGACCAACCCACCGACGGCCAGAGCGGCGAAGCCGACGATGACCGAATTGACCAGACCGAATGGCACCAGACAGGCTCCCCAGCCAGCCATGACCGCGATGGAAACCTTCCACAGCCCGAAGCGCTGGACCCAGGACACACTGAGAGCGCCAACTGTCGCGCCCAGCGCGAACAGCGTCCAGTAGCCGCCGAGCGCTCCCGGGCCGGCGTGGAGGACCTTGGAGACGTAGACGGGCAGGGCGACCTCGACGGGCCCGTACAGGCCGTAGAAGGCCACGCACAACACGGTGATTGCGAGGACTGCCGGTTGGTGGCGGAGGGAGCGCACCGCTCCCACCACGCTCTGGTTCCCACCCCGTGTCGGCGGCGGCGCCTGGAACCGGCGACTAAGCACAGCCGCCAGGACCAACACCGCGTAGCTGGCAGCGTCAGTGCCGATCGCCGCGCCAGGACCGACGACGACGATCACCCCGCCGGCCAGGGCGGGCCCCACGATGGACGCGCCGAAGCTTGCCACGGTGAGCAGGGAGTTGCCGGCCACGTGCTGGGCCGGTGGGAGCAACTCGACGACCGAGGTGATCTCGCCGGTGACGCCGAGCAACCCGAGAAGCGACGAGATGCCGAGCAGCCCGACGTAGCCAACGGGTGTGAGAATCCCAACCATAGCTCCGATGGCGATCAGGCTGAGCGACACCATGCGGAGAACCGCTTCGGCGAGGATCAGCAACCTCGCGTCCCAGCGGGCGAGGACACGACCCAGGCCTATCCCCACCACCATCCCGGGCAGCGTGTAGGCAGCGACGGCGGCACCGACGAGTAGACCGGTGTTGTGCCCATGAGCGAGGACAATGGCCAGCCACGCGATCGCCACCGCGCTCATGCCATCCCCGATGGCCGAGGCTGCGTAGCCAGCGAAGAGGGTGGCGAACGACCGCGATCGCAGCGGTGCCCACATGCCGAGGTTCGCAGGACTGTGCGGCGGCGAGCCGGCTGGGGAGCCCATCCTCGCTACCGTCTACAGCGAGTCCGATAGGCGCAGGGGGCTGGGCCCACAGCAGGCAAGTACGGGCTCCACGACTCCGAGCATGGCGGGACTACCGTTCCCGGGCGTGGCCTAAGCGGGATTGGACGTCACTAAGAAGCACGGGTCAATCTTGCTCCCAAAGGATTCCCTTTGGGACCTGAGAGGACAGTGGGAATGATGGGGAGCCCCTTCGAGCGTTGGTGGATCAATTTGCTCCACCAACGCTCCAGCGAGGCCATGCTGCCCAAGGTGACCGTCGCCGCGGCGGGACTCGAGGCTGCCGATGTCGAGGCTGCCACCCGGACCCACTCCGGCGAGCCGCTGCCTGAGCCAGACGCCGAGGCGACGGCGGCAACTGTCGCCCGGACGAAGGCCAAGGACCAAGCCATCGCGGAGGCGGAGCGGACTCGGGAGCGCAGTGCCAAAGGCGAGGATGAGCGGCCGCGGCGGCGGCGCGGTCATGACAGAGGCCCGGAGCTCAAGCCCAAACCCTTCGCGCTCTCGGCCAGGATCGCCTGAACTCCCAGGGGGCGGTTTGGAGTCTTGGGGCGGTGCGGCCGCAAACGTGGGCCAAGTTTGCTCGCCAGAGTTCACGGCAGAAGTGCAGGTGACACTCTTCGTTACTCTTCCCCGGTCCCACTGCGCTCAATCTCTCCGATAGCCGCTCTTACGGCCTCCAGATCCACTCCGCTGGTATGGAGGAGGGTGGCAGCAACCCCTTCGCCTTCCTCAAGCAGTCCAATCAGCAGATCCATTGTTCCGATCCCCCTGGCAGCGGCACGTCCTGCCTCTTCTCTGGCACGGCGAACGGCCACCTGCACCCTCGACACATGCCTGGGCGTGCACACGGGCTCGTTGGCCCCTGGCGGCGCACCTGGCACACGATCGCGTAGATCATCCAACCGTATGCCTAACGCCTTTAGCATCCTTGGCCCGTGACCCCGATCAGCACGCAGCATTCCAATCAGAAGATCGCTTGTCCAAGTCTCGGAATGTCCGGCCCGGGTAGCCTCGCTCGCAGCGAATCTGAGCGCTATCAGCGCGTCCTTGCTGAAATGGTCTGGAGCACTAGCGTGGGGGCGCTTGTCACGCCCCACTTGAACGACCGACTTGGGGGCCGTGGTAGAAGCGCCCATGCCTCACGCTGGGCTCCACGATCACAATCGCCAACCTCAGTCAGCTCTCGCCGGGACCACTGACTGAGACAGAGTGGGCTCCGCTTCCGTAGAGGTCGATATCGATGTAAAAAGGGGCATCTGCAAACGGTGTGATCGCAAGTCCCTCATCCTCCCACACCATGGGGTGGGGCATGGGGACGCCATTGCTCAAAGCTTGGCACACATACACGACTGCGTCGGATGAATCGCACACAGGCATAGCCCCGTAGACGTAGGCGTAGTCTCCATCATATTGCCAGTCGCCACTAATGGTCGATTTGAATCCGTAGAATTCGTTGGTCCCGGTATCTGTAACCGAGACGTGCTGCACTACGTACGAGTCCGGTGTGGCGACGTCGGGATCTGCGGTCGGTGTCCCAAAAGTAATCGTTACTTGCGAGTCGGGCAGATCGATGGTCTGCTGCGTTGCGCCTTCGCTGGCCATGACCGCCTCGGATTGTGGTACCAGGCCAACCACTGGTCGCGCCATGGCACTTGCCGGACCCGTCAGAGTTGCCGCCGACACTTGACTGCCCAACCCGAGAGCGACAAACAGCGCTCCGAGGGCGATGACCTCTGCGAAGCGCGAAGCGCGCCGCCACTCACTTTGAGTCACCTGACTCCCTCCTTAAAAGTAGCCCTGAGCGTCGCGAAAAAATATCGTAGCACTAGTGGCTCCCCGGTGCTGGAAACCTTGGACGGTTTGGATGGGGAGACGGAAGGCTGAGGCATCTTCGGGGTGGACCGAGACGGCCAGCCCATCTCGGGTGCCGAGAGAGGGTGGTGGCCTTGGTTACGTTGACGACCCGGCCTTGGGCCCCTTGTGTGAGCGAACTTAGATTTGACCGGTGCCCGCACAAACCCCAAGTCGAGAGGGGCGCAGGGGAGCGGCGCTGTCTCATCTGCCGGAGGCCATCGACTACAGACATGACTACAGGTTCCTGTAGTTCTCGAACCGGGCGGGATCTGCAGTCAAGTCCACTGGAGCGACAGACCTAGCCATTAGGGGATGAGCCCGGGGCGATGCGTGAAGGCAGCTGTCAGTGTTGTGCCGGCGCTGGTCGTCTTTGGCTTCCCTATCCGGACGGTCGCTCCTCTGTCACTCCAACCCGTGATACGCTGGACCCTAGCAGGGTGTTGAAATTCGATAGCAGGGTGACGTGACTGGCTGATAGTCTGAGGGGGGTCGGTGCGGCGAGGGTGCTGGAGAGCTTTGGATGCGTGGCACTACCTCCCGCCAGGTGACGATGTTGGGGGTGGTCGACCCCGAGCAACTGATTCCCGCCAACCACCCAATCCGCCGGATCAAACCGCTGGTGGAAGCGGCGCTGCGAGAACTGGAACCGACCTTCGAGCGCATGTATGCGGAGAT
>JBARIA010000016.1:0-50408 GCA_049799515.1 Candidatus Dormiibacterota bacterium
GGTCGAGGTGATGCCGCCCAGCTCCAGTGCCAGGCGGGCCCTGCCAGCCGGAGTGGCGGCGGCGGTTGCCCTGGCGCTGGGGATAGCCGGGCTGGTCATCTGGCGATCCCGCCGGAGAGGCTGAGCCAGCCGACCGGGTCATAGGCGGGCTCGGATGCTCTCCCGGTTGACGGCGCACGGGGAGCTCGGTCAGAGATTGCTGGGAACTCTGTTCCCTTCTGGCACTCCTCTTCAGTCCGACCTAGACTCTGTGGGTGGACGAGCCGCCCACGCAGGGTAGGAGCTGGTACCGCCGCCGGCTGTGGCACTGGCCGCGTTCTTGGCCGAGGCGGATTCGAGGCTGTTGCAGCTGCTGTTCCGGTTGCCTGATCGTGGTCTTGGTGGTGTGCCTGGCGCTCCTGGCCTTCGCCCTCACCCCCAACTTCTACCCGGCCTACCCTAGTTCGGCCAAGAACCTGGCGCCGGAGAGCAGCACGGTCTCCGGCCATGGGCTGCCCTGGCTGCACAGCAACGGCAGCGTCATCCTCGACAGCCAGGACCGCCAGGTGCTGCTGCGGGGGATGAACGTGACCGGCCTGGAGGAGGCCAAGGACATGCGGCCGGGGCCGGTGCCCACCAGCCAGGACTTCGCCGAGATGGCCGCGGACGGCTTCGACGTGATCCGGCTGCCGATCAACTGGTCCCGGCTGGAGCCCGAGCCGGGCAAGATGTCCCGCTCTTACCTGGATGAGATAAAGGCGGTGGTGAACGAGGCCGCGGCCCAGGGGATTTACACCATCCTTGATCTCCACAACATCGACTGGAGCATCTACTACGGCGGCGATGGGGCCCCCAGTTGGGCGGTCGCGGGCTCCCTGCCCAAGAGCTTTCCGCTGGGGTCTCCCTGGAACCGCCACCTGGCCCCTGGGGTGCTGGCCAGCTACGGCATCTTCTGGGTTGACCTGGGCGGCTGGCAGCAGGACGTGACCGAGGTCTGGAGCTACGTCGCCCGGGCCTTCCACGACGACTCGGCGGTGGCCGCCTTCGATCTCTGGAACGAGCCCCATCCCTTCCCGATTCCCTCAGGGCTGTTCGAGAAGAAGTACCTGCTTCCCTTCGAGGCCCACGTGATCACCCACCTGGCCGCCATCGCGCCCCGCCAGATGATGATCACCGAGCAGACCCTGGACTTCGGCTTGCCCACCTACGTGGGCCCGCTCCCCTACCCCAACCAGGTGTACTCCAGCCATGTCTTCGCCACCTTGCTGGAGCCCCCCTGGCAGAAGCCCAGCCCCCAGTACGCCATCCCCCTGACCCTCCTCGAGGACCAGGCCAAGGAGGCGGGCGCCGCCCCCTGGGTGGGGGAGATCGGGGCGGGTAAGGGCAAGACCAGCCAGGCCTGGGTGGCCCGGGAGATGAACGAGCTCGACAAGTACAAGCTGGGCTGGGCCTACTGGGACTGGGACGAGGGTGGCAGCTGGGCCTTCAAACGAATGCCCTCCCGATTGAAGGTGGTGGCCCGGGCCTATCCGCGAGCCACTCCCGGGACCCTGGACACCCTCAGCTACGACTACCACGATGGCCGGCTGGTGGTGGACTTCACCGGCGACGCCTCCAGCCACCCCCTCCAGGTCGAGGTGCCTTCCTTCTACAAGAGCTTCACTCTGACCTCCTCAGATCCGGCCAAGGACGTCTCGGCCCATCTGGACAGCAAGGACCACATCCTGAGCGTCAAGATCATCGACCACAGCGCCAGCCACCACCTGGTGTTCCAGCTCAGCGCCTGACCGGGAGGGCTGGTCCAGAGCGCGCCCGGTCCGGAGAGCTACTCGCTCGGACGGATCAGGAGGATCCGGAGTAGCTTCTTCCGCCATATGCCTAAAAGTCCGCCGGACGACTTGGCTCCGTCAACGGCCGGCACCGACCCAGTCAGTCCGGCGCCTGCGCGTCGCAGGCCCTGGTCGAAGGCCGCGGCGTGGATCAGAACCAAGGACCCCGGTTTGCTGACGGTCAAGCGGTCGGTACGCGCGGCCCTGGTCATGCCACTGGCCTTCGGGCTGGCACATCTGCTCTTCCCCAACTCAGCTCAGGTCGGTCTCTTCGCCGCGTTCGGTTCGATCGCGCTCCTTCTCCTAGCCGACTTCCGAGGTAAACCACGCACCCGTCTCGTCTCCTACATCGCCCTCTTCCTCTTGGGAGGTTGCTTCGTCACCCTGGGGTCTCTCGCCTCGACCCAAAAGGTGGTCGCGGTGGTCGCGATGGCGGTGGTGGCTTTTGCCGTGCTCTTCGCAGGTGTCATTTCCCCGCTGGCGGCGGCTGCATCGACAGCTGCCCTACTGACATTCGTACTGCCTGTGGCCTTCGCAGCACCAGTTGAGTCGTTGGGTCCCCGCTTGCTGGGCTGGGCGATCGCGGGTGCCTTCTGCATCCCGGCATCCATGTTGGTCTGGCCCACCCCGTGGCGAGATGACCTCCGTCGTCGCTTGTCGGCCACGGTGTCCGCGGTCGGCAAGCTCGCAAGCGCCCGCGCCCAGGGCGGGTCAGATCCCGAGGTCACGGCTTCGGTGACCACGGAGCTGTCCCGCCTGCGGGCCCAGTTCAGGGCCACCCCCTACCCGCCCATCAGCGCCGCCGCTGGCGCTGTCGCCCTGGCCACTTTGATGGGTCGGGTCGAGTGGCTGGCTGGCTACCCGTCACACATCAGCAACGGGGCCGGGGGGCCGGATCCGGGACCAGCCGACGGTTTGATGAGTCAGGTGGGTGAGACCCTCCAACTCAGCGCTTCCCTCATCTGCGATGGGGGTGGTTACCCGGTCGACGATCCCAACGCAGTCAAGGCGGTCCAGGAGTCGACGCGACGACTGCAACAGATGATCCGGAGTGAGCTCGATGCCGAGGTATCGAGCCTGATCGGGCCCGCGGTCCTCGGTCTCGAGCTAGGTGGCTACCCCGCGATCACCCAGTCGCTGAACCCAGCCTTCCGCGAACGCGGCCTAGCCATCGCTACCGAGTTGGTGGCAGATGCCTCGCTCGAGGCCGCCGGCGCCGCGGCGGTGGGAGATTCGCGCCGGGGGGTGGCGGGACCGCGTTCCTGGGGCCAGTTCTGGCAGCAGTTCCGGTCCTACCTGTCCTTCCACTCGGTGTGGTTCCGCAACGCCCTTCGGGGCGCCATTGCACTGGCGGTTGCTGTGGCGGTGGTCGAGGTAACCAATGTCGAGCACGGATTCTGGGTGGTCTTGGGCACCCTCTCGGTGCTGCGGTCCAACGCCCTTGGCACCGGCTCGACGGCTCTGCGGGCGGTGGGCGGCACGACAGTGGGCTTCGTGGCGGGCGCGGCCATCATGATCGGCGTTGGAGGCCATCTGGTGCTGTTGTGGGTGCTGCTCCCCCCGGCGGTGCTGGTGGCGGGGGCCGCCCCATCAATGATCTCGTTCGCCGCCGGCCAGGCCGGATTCACCCTGGTCGTGATCATCCTCTTCAACATCATCGTGCCGACCGGCTGGACGGTCGGGCTGACTAGGGTCGAGGATGTGGCAATTGGCGCCGCTGTCAGCATCGCGGTAGGACTGCTGTTCTGGCCCCGAGGAGCTACTGCGGCACTAGGGAGCGCCTTGTCAGACGCCTTCGTCGAGAGCTCCGGCTACCTGGCCGACGCGGTGGATCGGCTCACCAGCCCCGGCCGGAAGGTCGACACCCGGCCGACCCAGCGGGCGGCGGACACCGCCTACCTGCGGCTTGACGACGCCTTCCGGCAGTTCTTGGCGGAGCGCGGGGCCAAGGTGTTACCGGTAGAGACCGTGGCCAGGCTCTTCACGGGCACGAACCGGATCCGCCTGGCCGCCTACACCCTGGCGACCATGCCTGAGTCCGGCCCCGACCCCGGCCAAGCGGAGTTGGAATCGGTGGCGATCGCCGGCGCGGTCCTGCGCGACTCCTACTCCGCCAGCCACCGCTGGTACCAGGAGTTCGCCGAGATGCTGGCTGACCGACGCGACTCAATCGACCCGCCACCCACGGTCGCTGAGACCCTGGACGACGTCCTCCAGGGGGCCATGAGCGATGCCCAGGCCCAAGGCCGGGGCGACCAACTGCGCGCGACATTGCAAATGATGTGGGCCGGGGAACTGCTGGGAGCCCAGGGTGAAGTCCAGTCCGACCTGGCCGAGTCAGCCGAGCTCTTCGCCCGGCGCAGGCATCAGGCTGGCGCGGTCTGAGGCAGCGCAGCTACCGGAATCGGAGTCGGGTGGCTACCACTACACCAGGGCGGTACCGGCCCCGATCGTCCTCAGGCTCGCCCGGCGATCATCGCCTGCTCTGGGGTCCGGACCGTCCAGACCAGCCAACCGCCCAGGAAGAGGGCCAGCGCGAAGAAGCTGAAAATCATGGGGAAGCCGGCGTTGTGGTGAAGTCCGTTGCCGAAGTCGAGCAGCGGCCCGGCGATCACCGTGGCCAGGATTCCCGACCCGGCGGTAGCCAGATTGGAGATCCCCATGAAGCGTCCGGCCGACTCCGGCGGCACCAGGTCGACCACGAAGGCCCAATCCACCGAGAGCAGCATGCCAAAGGCGCCGCCGATCAGCAGCCCCACCAGGTAGACGAAAGTGAGTGAGTGGGCGAAGATCAGCAGCAGGATCCCCACGCCGCCCAGCCAGGAGGCGGCCCTGATGATGGTCTTGCGCCCCAGCCGCTGGGAGAGCCGGGCCGCCGGCAGGGTCACCACGATCGCCACCAGTACCACCACCGCCAGCAGGACCGAGGTCGATCCCGAGGCCTTGTTGGCGATGGCGCTGCCAGACCCCGGATAGTAGGTGGCCTTGATGTAGAGGAGCGCGAAATCGGTCATCCCGGTGATCCCCATCAGCGCCAGTAGCCGGGATGCCAGGAGCCGAGTGAAGTCGGGGTTCTCCCGGGGTCGGAAGCTAAAGACGCCCATGAACGCCAGCCGGCGACTGGGCAGCGGCTCCTGGGCGGGAGAGTCCGGCACGAAGATCTGGGTCACCAGGAGAGCCAGAACCAAGACCACTCCAACGCTCACCAAGGCCAGCCGGATGTGTCCGATGGATATCAGGGTCCCGGTCAGGAGAAAGCCGATCGCGGTGCCGATGAAGACCGCCAGCCCGTAGTAGCCGGACGCCCGCCCCCGCTCGGAGCTGGGAACCTGGTCCGGCAGCAGGCCCTGGTAGGCCCCCTCGGCGGTGTTTGAACAGATCTGGAGCGCGCAGTAGGGAATGATCAGTGCCCCATAGCTACCGGCCAAAGCGAGCCCCAGCAAGCAGACCAGGTCGCCCAAGGTTCCCGCGACCATAAAGGGCTTGCGCCGGCCCCAGCGGACCCGGCAGCGGTCGGAGAGCGCGCCCGCGGCGGGCTGGACCAGGATCGCCACAATCGCACCCAGCGCCGAGAGCACCGCCAGTGCGGTCCCCCGGTGACCTTCGGGAACCAGGCCGAGAATGAGTCGGGGAAGGATCAGCGCCCCCATTCCCTGCCACATGTAGTTGATCGCCACCCAGTAGACGGAGAGGGCCGCCAACCTAGTGGGCGAGAAGCGCAGCGAAAGCTGCGGGCGGGCCGTAGCGGAAACGCTCAAGACGGCAAGCTCACTCTCACGGACCCCGTCTGGGCCCCGCCGGCTTGGGGCCCGTCACCTCCAACGGTGGTGGAGTGTACGCCCGGACTTCGGCGGTGAGGAGACCCTCGCTCTGGGCACGCAAGACGTTGAAGTGATCTTTGGCCCGGTCTAGCTTGGCTTGCGCGCTGGCAAGGATCTGACCGGCGCCTCACTCTTCCCATGCCAAGGACTGCCAAGACTCAGAAGAGGCCAAAGGGGGCCGAAATCCCGATTCCGATCCGGACGGAAGTCTACGAAGCGCAGGAGAAGGTCTCGAAGGGGAAGCGGCGTCCGAAGCCCTAACTGCTGCCTGGCGCCTACGGCGGCGTGGTCGGCAGGGGCAAGTCGGCCTGCCTGTACGCTCCGGCGGTCGAGGTTTCCGGAGCGTCTTCGGGATCCTCAACAAATAGGCGGAGGTACTCCTGGTATACGAACCTGCGGTTCCTCCGGAAACCAGTCGTCTCCCTCAAGATCCCGAGGTCGATGAGCCGCCGGACAATATTGTTGGCCCCTGCGAAGGTAGTACCGAGCTCTCCCCGGAGGTAGGGGGCCGTAATGATTGGTCGCCGCCACAACAAGTCATGTGCTCGCAGTGTTGCGGGACTGGCTCTCTTGGACTGCAGAAGTTCTCGGTGCCTCTTTTGCAAGTCTAGGATGGACTGCGCTGTTCGCCAGGATTGATCTGCAGTCTCGGCGACTCCGCGCAGAAAGAAGTCCAGCCATTCCTCCCAATGACCGCCTTCGCGGACGGCCTGAAGCCGATCGTAGTACTCCGCCTGATTGCGCTTGAGGAAGTGGCTTAGGTACAGAAGCGGACGTAGCAGGATCTTCTCTTGACACAACATAAAGGTGATGAGGAGACGACCTATACGGCCGTTGCCGTCGAGAAACGGATGAATCGTTTCAAACTGAGCGTGGACCAGGCCTGCTTTGACGAGTGGGGGGCATTTCTCGTCATGCATAAAGATTTCTAGGTTGCCTAGATGCTCCATCAGCACACTCGGTGGCGGTGGTATGAACGTCGCGGTAGAGAGAGTGCAGCCTCCGGGGCCAATCCAGTTTTGGGTACGACGGAACTCCCCAGGCTCCCGATGCTGGCCCCTTCCTCCCTGCATCAAGGTCCGATGTATCTCTCGGATCAGATGGAGTGAAAGTGGTAGATCTGGTAAGCGACGCAGTCCGTAGTTCATAGCGGCGATGTGGTTGATGATTTCGTGTACGTCGGATTGGTAGTCGACGTCACCTCCTACCTCAAAGACCAACACATCGGTCAGAGACGCTTGGGTCCCCTCTATCTGCGAGCTGAGAACTGCCTCGCGATTGACATACATACCCACGAAAAGGTCGGGGTTGGGGATCAGTTGGGCAGCCGCGTCTAACCGGCCCAGGGAAAGAGCAGCTTCGCCGAGGAGGCGCGAGCGGTCCAGGGTCATCTCGATTGCGGGGTTAGCGGGCGGGAGCGGCTCGGGAATAAAGGCCCGATAGCCAGCAGGCTGTCGAACATACGTGCCTGCTCTACGGCCTGCGTGGTTGAGTATGGGGGTCATCTAAGTTACATAGTAAACAACATGATCTTCTGTGTATAGTATGGGCAGTGGAGAATTCGCCATGCTAAACCGGGGCCGGTTTGGGGACGGCTAGCGAGCCGCCATCTTGATTAGGGGCTCAAATCGAGCTCTTCCGTCGTGCCGGTAGTTGTCCCTCCAGGCGTACTCATTGAGGAAGCCCTGAAGGTACTTCGGTGAGACGGCGTGGTGAGTCCCGCCGATCCCCCGCTTGACCAGGGATCAGAGCCCCTCCCGACACGATCGCTACGCCTTAGCGACGCGGCGCCCGCGCCGCTGGTGCTCGGGCCTTAGCCGGAACGCTGGGGCAAGCCAAAGGTGTCCAGAACCGCGCCATCGCAACTTGGCCGCACCGCTCGGCTCGAGCCGACGAATTTAGCTGCTAGCAGACCCCGGCGGCCGCGAGCGGCGCCGCTTGCCACCCCCCCCGCCCTCACCTCTGGCCCGGGGCTCCTGAAGCAGGCCGGCGGCGGGAACCGCCACCACCGTGCCGGACTCGGTCATGGTCACCAGCACCTGCTCTCGAACTACGCTGATCTCGGAAACCGTGGCCGGCTCGCCTTCCAGCTGGATCGTGGTGCCCGGCAATGGAAGCCGCCGCTTGAGATCCACGTACTGCTCGTTCTCGTATTGCAGGCAGCACTTGAGCTTGCCGCACATCCCGTTGAGCCGAGTGGGGTTCAACGGCAGCCCCTGCTCCTTGGCCATCTTGATGGTGACCGGCACGAACTCCTTCAGCCAGGAGGAGCAGCAGAGCCGGCGCCCGCAGGGCCCGTAGCCGTCCTTCTCCTTGGCCTCGTCGCGGGCCCCCACCTGGCGCAGCTCGACCCGGCAGCGCAGCCTGGAGGCCAGCTCCTTGGCCATGTCCTGGTAGTCGGTCTGGCGCTCGGCGGTGAAGTCGAAGAGAATCCGGGACTCGTCGAAGCTGATCTCGGCTCGAGCCACCTTGATCGGCAGGTCCCGCTCCTGGACCAGGTCCCGCGCCTGCCGCACCACGTCGGGGATCCGGCCGTCGATCTCGGCCCGGTGCTCAAGGTCCGCCTGGCTGGCCCGGCGCAGCACCGGGGGCATGGGGTTGGGAACCATGCGCTGGTCCATCTCGGTGGCCTCCATGACCACCTCACCGATCTCCGCGCCGCGGGCTGTCTCGGCCACGACCTGGGTGCCCGGCACCAACTCCTCGTCCAAGGGGGCGTAGTAGTTCAAGGGTCCGTGGCGGCGGAACTTAACCCCCACCGATAAGGGCATTTGCGTTACCTCTGGTCGATTGCGCTGAAGGCCGGTAGCCGATCGCCTCCCGAGCGGTCCCGTGACTCGTCCCCGAAGGTGAGGAGCAGGAACCGGTCCAGGACGAGCCGTGGAGTCGCCATCTCGTCAAGCCGCGCGAGCGCGTCCAGGGCCAGATCGTAACGCCTGGAGCATCCCTCGAGCCCGAGCCTGTTGGCCCACTCGGCGGAGGGCTCGGCCTGGTCCGGCCAGCGGGTGAGCTCGGGAGCTCCAACCGCCCGGCAACAGCAGTCCCTCAGGAAGCTGGCCCACACCCGGAGCGCTCCCCGGGCGACCTCCTTGTCGGTGCCACGCTCGGCCAGCTGGCGGCTCAGCTCCAGCCATTGACGGGGGCCCTGGGCGGCGCAGGCGATGAACCGGTCGAGCTGCCCAGCTGCCCGCCTCCCCAGCTCGCGGTCCTTGGCCATCTCCAGTCCCAGGCCGGGCCGCCCCAGGCAGATCGCCGCCGCCACCCGGGCCGCCTCGGGGCTGAAGCGGTGGCTCTGGACCAGCCACTCCGAGATGGCGTTTGGCTCGACCGGCCCCAGGAGCAGCGGCTGGCAGCGACTGCGCAGGGTGCTGGGGAGGTGCTCTGAGTCAGGACGGGAGGTGCAGAGCCAGATGACGGTGTTGGAGGGCGGCTCCTCTAGGAGCCGCAGCAGGCTGTTGGCGGCCGGAAGACTGAGCCTCTCGGCGTTGCCGATCACCGCCACCTTGGCGGTCCCGGCGAACGCCGAGAGGCTGAGGAAGTGCTGCAGAGTGGGTCCCTCGACGGCCTCCAGGTCCGAGTCGTGGGCACGGATGCGGTCGATCGAGATCGAACCTTCGCTGTCCTCCCGCCAGAGGTCGGGGTGGGAGAGCAGCCCGCCGGGCCAGTCGAACCCGGAGAGGAGCTCCGCCGCTACCGAGAGGGCGAGGGTGGTCTTGCCCACCTGGGGCGGACCGGAGATCCAATAGGCATGCGATAGGGTGCTGGTCGACAGCTGCTGCCGCAGCGAGGCAACGACCGGGAGATGGCCGATGACATCCCCCAGACCTCGGTAGGGCTGCGTCTCCGGGAGAGGCCCTACCTCCCCACCGCCGCGTTGCGCCTTGCGTCGGGTGGCCACGCGCTAACCCCCACATTTGAACCAGCCTGGATTCCCTCGAACCTTAGCGGCCAGGACGCTACCCTTCCGCATTGCTCGGATTGCCCACCCGCACGCCAGAGATAGTCGATCAGCCCAGCGTGTAGAGCAAGGGAGTGCCCCCGGAGCCGCCGGCGAGGATGCAGACGGTACGGCCCGGGCTGCAGGCTAGGGCATTGATCTGCCCACTGTGACCGAAGAGCTTGGTCCAGTGCGATCCGTTGTCGATGCTCGAATAGAGTTCGGAGGAGTGGAAGGCCTGGGTGACCAGCAGGCAACTGGCCGCCTGGCAGGAGACCTGCCAGCCGAAACTCAACTGCAGGGAGGCCTTGGAGACCGTCCAGGTGGCGCCGCCGTCAACGGTATGGAACGCTGCCCCGGCACAGCCGGTGACACCCTGGCCCCCGCACTGATCGCCACCCACCGCCCACCCATCGCTGGCGGACTGAAACTCAACATCAGTCAAAAAGCTGTAGTAAATGCTGCCTATCCCGAAGCCCGGGGTAGTGGGCTGGGGGGGCTGAGGTGGTGCCTGAGCTTGCCAGCTCTGCCCCAGGTCGCTGCTGAAGAAGACCCCCGGGCCAGCCAGCCAGCAGTCGGCAGTGGCAACGCATCGAACGGAGGAGAGGTCGCTCCCGGGGGAGGTTTCCGGTGACCAGGTGGTCCCGGTATCGGTTGTTGCCAGCAGGGTGCTGGCCATCGTCGACCCTACTGGGATGGCCACGGCGAGGCAGTCCGAGGTCGACGGACAGGCGATCGAAGTGATCGCATTCAATCCGGGCGCCGACTCGGCCTTCCAAGACCTGGCGCCGTCGTCGGTGGCGAAGATCTCCCCCCTTGTGGCAGCCGCCGCACCTTTCGGAGCGGAACCTCCCACGACGCAGTCCTGGGCGCTGGCGCAGCCGATGGCGTCCAGACCGCCGCTGCCGGGCACGTCGTGAGTGGTCCACGTCCGGCCACCGTTGGTGGTGGCGGTGACGACCCCCGTGCTACCACTCCAACCGACGGCGTAGCAGTCCTGGGCACTGGGACAGGTGGCGTCGTTATACACGGCCTTGCCGCTAGCTAACGCCGACTTGGGAACGGCCGACGGTTGCTTGCCAAACAGTGACGAGAGCGGATCCCCGCCGGTCAGAGGGGCGGTGTAGGTGATAGAAAGAAGCCCGCTGGTGCAGGTCGCGGTGAATGTCGTCTGGCCTGTGTTGAAGGTGCAGTGCCACTGGCCGAAGGTGGTGGCGACGAGGGGACCACCAGCGGCCATCAACTGCTGGGCCGCCCCGCAGGTCATGTTTGTCACGTTGACGTCAGTGTCTTTGCCGTATTCACCCTCGATCGTGCCACAGGCCGCCCCTACCCAGATCACGAACAGTTGCTTGGCGGATCTCTGTCCCGAGCTGACCTGAAGCACGAAGGTAGCGCTGTGGCTGCCGGTCGAGGGTGTCCCGGAGACGACCCCGGACGGCTGCAGCTTCAACCCCGAGGGCAGGCTGCCCAACGCCAACGACCACCCGTAGGTGCCGGTGCCTCCCGCAGCTTGGAATTGGTAGCTGAAGGGGGTTCCCGGGATGGCATCCTGGGGAACGACTATGGTGGTGGGGGTGGTGATCTGGAGCGCGGCGGAGGCACCTCTGGGAGATCCGGTCGAAGTAGCTGGGAGCGCCCAGACGGTGAAACTCTGTTCGGCCACCTGCCCGACCGCAGTCACCTTGACCGTGAAAGGACCACCCTGGCTGACCGCTGTCGGGGTACCGGCAATGGTGCCGTTGGACGAGAGGGCGAGACCCGGTGGCAGGCTGCCCTGGGCTATCGACCAGTAATAGAGCTGGCGGCCAGCCTTTTCATAGAGACCGGGATAGCTGCCCGGGCCAGCCGCTTCCAGGTCGAAACCGTAGGGCTGGCCCACGGTGGCGTTGGGGGGAGACGACTGGTTGCTGGGGGTCGTGATGGTAAGCGGGTTGTTGGCGGCTGGGGCAGGCTGAGCGGCGGTCGGTGTGGGCAGCACCAGCCAGCTGAAAGGAGTTGGCGCGGACGGTAGCCCGACCATTAGGGCATGGCCGGGAGTGGTGTTGGTGTTTATCTCCTGCTCGCCGACAGTGATGCCGAAGCCTTCGCTGGCACTGCCAAAGTCTTGGCTGAGGATCCAGAAATAGCCTGCCGGAGTCTGGCTTTTGGGAGGATTGGCGATCACCACCGCGGTGTGTCCGGCGGTAGGCTCCGCAAAGCCCCAGGCGCCGGAGGCGCCGAAGCTAACGATGTCCCCCGGGGAGGGCACCTTGTGGTTGTCCCCGCTTGAAGTGGTGGTTTCGGGGATCGGTTTGCCGTCGATCTCGAAGTGCTTGGGGTTGGTGGCCACCGACGAGACGAACTCGTAGCCATAGTTGAAGTCGCCGAGCGCGTCATTGGCCGCCGGCTGACCGTAGACCGCAGATAGGAACCGAGCCGATAGCTCGACGCACTGGAAGCCGTCGGAGTCGTAGGGAGTGGGCGGTGAGAAACCGGCCCCGGCGGGCCCGCAGGCCCACACGTTGTCCGGTCCCTCGATCTCCGCAGTGGCGCCATGGGCGGTGCAGAAGCCCTTGCCGAAGGGAGACACCGGAGCTGGGTTGGCCCAGACAGAGAAGGCTTTCGTTGCGGTCTCCCCGCCGCTGGTCACCTGGGCCTCGAAGCTGCCGCTCTGGGTCACCGATGTAGGTGTCCCCGAAATCACGCCGCCGGCTGAGAGCCCGAGACCGCCGGGCAGGGCGCCCCCGGCCAGCGCCCAGGTGTAGCTGCCGTTACCACCGCTCGCCTGGAGGGTGAACGAATACGCCTTGCTGACGGTGGCGTTGGGAGGCGAGGTGGGCGACGACCGGGTGGTGATAGCGAGGGCAGAGGACGCCACGGCGTTCTCCGAGAACGGCGACAGCGCCCCCAGGGTGAACAGGCCGGCTGCCATCGCGCAAGCGATCAGCGAGCGTCGAGTGGCTAGGAGGCGCAGTGGCGCCGCAGTGCGAGCGAGCATTTGGCGGGCATCGTGGCAGACCGGACCGTCCTCGTCAATCCTCCCTCCGTTTGCGGTTCCGGTTCAGGCGATTTCCAAGCATTAGTCAAGTTTTTTCGGGGCCGCTGCTCGGCGCCAAAAGGAGTCGGGGTCCAAGGAAACCGGAAGCCGGACTCCGAGCGCTTGGGCCGCCGCCCTAAGCTGCGCCGTCACCTGATGCGGGTCCTCCCCGGTGATGTTGAGGTGGCCCAGCTTGCGCCGCGGCCGCGGCTCTTTGCCATAGACGTGGATGTGGGCGCCGGGTATGGTCAGCAACTCACTCGGGTCAGGATCCTCGCCGAGTACATTGAGCATCGCCGTGTAGCCCTTGGCCTCGGTCCCGCCCAGGGGCCAGCCCAGACCGGCCCGGAGGTGGTTCTCGAACTGGCTGCAGACGGCCCCGTCCATCGTCCAGTGCCCCGAGTTGTGCACCCTGGGGGCGATCTCGTTGGCCAGCAGGCGGCCCTCCACCTGGAAGAGCTCCACCGCCAGCACCCCCACGTAAGCCAGCTCCTCCATGATCGCGGCCCCGACGGTGGCCGCCTCCTGCTGCAGCTCGGGGGTCAAACCCGGAGCGGGCGCCAGAGTCAGCCGGAGGATACCCTCCTGGTGGTGGTTCTCCACCAGCGGATAGGTGGCGGTCTCGCCGTCCCGCCCCCTAACGCAGAGGATGGAGAGCTCCCGTTGGAAGGGGACCAGCCGCTCCAGGATCGAGGGAACCTGGCCCAGCTCCTGCCAGGCGGGCTCCAGCTGCGAGCGCTCCAGCACCAGCCGCTGGCCATGGCCGTCGTAGCCCAGCCGGCGAGTCTTGAGCAAAGTCGGCAGCCCGACCTGGGCGGCCGCCTCCAGCTCCCGAAGTGAGCCCACCTCGGCGTAGGTCGCGGTCTCGATCCCCAGGCTCTGGAAGAGCTGCTTCTCCAGCAGCCGGTCCTGCCCGACGGCCAGCGCCCTGGGCGGCGGGAATACCGGTCCGGACCTGGCGAGGAGGGCGGCTGAGCTCTCGGGTACCGATTCGAATTCGAAGGTGACCAGGTCGGTCTCCTCCCCCAGCTGGCGCAGCAGCTCAGGGTCGTCGTATGACCCCACCAGCTGGCGCCCGACATCGGCCGCGGCAGCTCCCTCGAGCGGCTCCAAGAAGGTGAAGCGCAGACCCAGCGGCAGACCGGCCAGGGCCAGCATCCGGCCCAGCTGGCCGCCCCCCAGGCAGCCGACCCGCTGGCCCACCTATGCCTGGGTGGGGTCGGGTCGGGGGTCCGGCCGGCTCAGGACGGCGTCGGTCTGGCGAGCGCGGTAGGTGAGCAGCGCCGCCCTGACCAGGGGATCGGTGAGGGCCAGGATCGAGGCCGCTAGCAGGGCCGCGTTGATGGCCCCTGCCCGCCCGATGGCCAGGGTCCCGACCGGCACCCCAGCCGGCATCTGGGCGATTGAGAGCAGAGAGTCGACCCCGTGGAGTGCCTTGCTCTCCACCGGAACGCCCAGCACCGGCAGGTGGGTCTTGGAGGCCAGCATCCCGGGCAGGTGGGCGGCCCCCCCGGCGCCGGCGATGATCACCCGCAGCCCCCGGCTCTCGGCCGATGCCGCGTATTCGAAGAGTAGGTCGGGGGTCCGGTGGGCCGATACCACCTTGGTCTCGTGGGAGACCTTCAGTTCGTCGAGGGTCTCAGCTGCGTGGCGAAGCGTCTCCCAGTCAGAGCTGGAGCCCATCACCACCCCCACCTGGGCCGGAGGCCCCTGGCTCTCGCTAGCTGCCAGCTCGAGAGGAGATGCCACAGCCGAAGGTTAGCTGGGCGCCGCGCCCCGGCGGGGCTTGGCAGGGGGCAGCTGGGGGGCTGGCTCGGTCGCCTCCGGGGAGAGGGACTCCTGGCCGAGCTGGGAGCGGTGCTGGGACCAGACCGAGAAGATCCGCTGCATGGCGGTCACGTTGGTGGCGATGGCCAGGACCCAGAGCGCGATGGTCAGCAGCAAGATGCTCCATTGCCCCAGCACCAGACCCAGGACCATCACCACCACCCGCTCCGGCCGAGCGAACCAGCCCCCATCGCAGGTGAAGCCCAGCGACTGGGCCCGGGCCCGGACGTAGCTGACCAGCAGCGAGCCCAGGAGCGCAGCCGCGATCAGGAAGACCTGGGGATCCTCATGAAGGCGGACCAGGAAGAGGTAGAGCATGCCCAGGTAGATGGCGCCCTCGCCGTAGCGGTCGGCGGTGCTGTCGAGAAAGGCGCCGTAGCGTTGGACCCTTCCCGAGACCCGGGCCACCGCCCCGTCGAGGATGTCCATGGAGCCGGCCAGGAGCAGCACCAGCCCAGCTGGGAGCAGCAGGTCCAGGCCGATCAGGACGGCCGCCACCAGGGTCATCGCCAGCCCCACCATGGTGATCACGTTGGGACTGACCTTGACCAGGCGCGCGGCTGACGCCAGCCGTTGAGCGCTGGCTCTAACGGATGCTTGCAGCAGACGGCTGAACAAAGGGTTTCACCTCAGGTTGGCTCCGGGCTCGAAGCGCGGATTCGTAGATGGAGAGCACTCGGTGGGTGACCAGGGGCCAGGCATACCCCTCGGCGGCCCGCCGGCCCCGCTCGGCCATCTGGCGGCGGAGCTCCGGGCTGTCGAGCAGCTGGGCCAATGCGGCAGCCATCTGGGCCTCGTCGCGGGGAGGCGTCAGGAGCCCCTCCTCACCGTCACGGATCACCTGGCGGAAGCCGTCGATGGCGGTCGCCACCACCGGACGGCCGCTGGCCATCGCCTCCAGCAGGATCACCCCGAACGACTCCTTGCCGGTGTTGGGGGCGCAGTAGATGTCGGCCGCCGTGAAGTAGCCGGGCTTTTCAGCCTCCGGGACGAAGCCGAAGAAGCGGACGTCGGGGATCCCCTCCTCCTCCACCCGCCGCTCGAATCCGCGCCGGAGAGGTCCATCGCCGACCACCACCAGCTGGCAGTCGGCCCGGACCTGACGCAGCAGCGAGTAGGCCTCCAGCAGCGTACCCAGCCCCTTTCGCTCCTCCAGCCGTCCCAGGAAAAGGATGGTCTGGCGGTGCCCGTGCTTGATCCCGGGGGCAGGCCGGATCGAGGGATTGAAGGCTTCGGGGTCGATCCCGTTGGGAATCACCGTGTACTCGGCGGGGAAGTACCGGGAGACGAAGGTCTTGGCCGGCTCCGAGACGGCGATGCAGGAGTCGAGCTTCCGGAAGACCCGGCGCAGCAGCGGCCGCCCGTAGTAGTAGCCCAGGTTCTGGCGGGCGTAGGCGTGAAAGGTGCCCACGTTGACTCCGTCGCTGTTGCTCCGCAGGACCGTCACCGGCAAGGCCGGCATCAGCGGCTCGTGAAGATGGACCACGTCGAAGCGCTCCTGGTCCAGCACCTCGCGGATCTTGCGGGAGAGATGGAAGGAGAGGGAGATCCTGGCTACCGAGCCGTTGGCGGGGATGGGGATCGGCCGACCCAGGGGATAAAGTCCCTCAACCTTTGGCTGGCGTCCCCCGGCCGAGGGCGCCAGGATCTTGACCTCGGCGCCCTGGCGCCGCAGCTCGGTCGCCAGGTGTCGCACATGCTCACCCACCCCGCCCGGCCTGCCGTAGTCGTAGGGCGAGACAAGGCCAACTTTCATGCGATCGACGCTCCGGCCGCGGCCTGCGCAGGGGCCTGGACCATCGGCTCGAGATCAGCCATCGGCGGACCGAACATCGGGGCCATGACGTGCCACTGGTCGGGGTGGGCGCAGAGCTCAGGCTCCAGGATCCGGAGCAGCTGGCGTGCCGCCCGGCGCAGGTTCTCCTGGGGATGCTCTCCCAGCTCGACCCGGATCGGGGCGAACCCCCGGCCCAGGTAGGTGTCGTCGGGCTCCCGGAGCAGGCAGACCGGCAGGATGGTCGCCCCGGTCCTAGCGGCGATCTCCACCGCTCCCAGCGGGATCGAGGCCTGTCGGCCACAGAAGGGAATTGGCTCGCCGGTCCCCAGCAGGTCCCGGTCGATGGCGATCACCACCACCCCACCCCGCGAGAGCACCTTGTAGATCTGACGGACCGCGGAGGCCCCCGAGCGGCTGACCGCCTCCTGATCGCCTCTCCGGACTGCGTCGACGTTGAGGGGGATCACCTGGCATCCGACCTTGGTTCGAGCCCGCACCAGCCAGTTGAAACAGCGGATCGGACGGACCTGCTCCGCCAGCAGGGCCAGCCCGCCCTCGGTGAAGGTGAAGCGGTCCTGCAGGGCGGCGATCGCCGCCTCCCAGGACCCCAGATGCAAGCTGACGATGATCACCCCGTGACCCGCCTGGACGGCCTCGTCGAGGTAGTGGCCGTCCTCTAGCCGAATCAGCTTTCGCCAGCTCTCCAGGGGCCGGTGGGACATCTGGAGCAGGTCGATCCAGGCCTTGAAGAAGTTGCGCACGTTCTGGCGGAGCAGCTGGCGCATCTGCCGCCGGCTGAGGCCGGGCCGGATCACTGCCAGATTGGCCCGCAGACCCCGCCAGTGGGAGGGCCAGCAGGTGGTCAGGACGGTGGCCAGCGGCCCGGCCAGGCGGTAGGCCGTCTTGCGGTCGACCGTCCGCAGGGCCAGTTCGGCGGCCCGAAGACCGAGGTAGGGGAGAATCGGCTCGGGCTCGGCCAGGGGGGCCGGAGTGAGCGCGGCATCCCTTCCCGTCCTCAGGCTGACCCTAGGGACCAGGGTGCGGGGCAGTGTCAGCTTCACGAGCTGGGGAGCCCCGGACCGGAGCGGGTCAGCGAGTGGAAGGCGAACCACTGCGCCGGGTCGGTCCGAATCATCGACTCGAAGGAGCTGGCGATGGCCTGGGTCAGCTCCGCAGTTTGGGCGGTGGCGTCGCCGGGGCCCGGCTCCGCCAGCGGCTCCAGCATCCGGGACTCGTGGCGGCCGTCGGCCAGCCGACGCATGTAGCCGGGTATCAAAGGAGCCCCGGTCCGCAGCGATAGGGTGGCCGGGCCGGCCGGGAGGACCACCTCTCGGCCCAGAAAGGTGACCGGCACTCCCTGGCCGCCCTTGTCGATGTCGCAGGCCAGCAGGAGCACCTCGTTGCGGCGCAAGGCCCGGAGCGCCTCGCGGGCGCTGGCCGGGCCGACCGGGATCACCCCCACCCCGAGTCGCTCTCTGGTCGTCCGAACCAGATCGTCGACCTCGGGAGGACCGAAGGGATCGGTGACCGCATGGACGGGACTGCCGCAGGTGGCGATCACCGCCGCGCCAAGGTCCCAGTTGCCCAGGTGGGGGGTAATCACGATCGCGCCGTTTCCCTGGGCCAGGGCCCGGTGCAGCGGCTCCAGCGAGATGGCCCCAGGGGTGCGCTTCAACTCCTCAAGCAGCTTCTCCAGGATCAGGAAGTCGAGGATGGTTCGGGCGTAGTTTCGAAAGGCGCCCCGGGCCAGCTTGGAGCTGGCGGCCCGGTCGCCGGGGGCGAACGCCGAGTAGTTGACCCGGGCCCGGCGGGCTCTGGAGGTGAGGATCCCAAAAGCTGCCGACCCGCCGATGTCGGCCAGCCGGTAGCGCAGTGCCCTCGGCATGGGGGTGACCAGCACCGTCGCGATCCTGAAGCCGAGAGCCTGAGGTCCGCCCCTGGCGACCCAACTCGAGCCGCCTGCGGGGGGCAGCGGAGTCGGCGTCAGGGTGGCCGGGTCTGCCAGTGGCTTCGCCAGCATCGGAGCCGGTTCGGCGCCGCTGACCGCTCTCATAGCCAATTCACCCCTGCCCACCAGGAGCCCGCCCCGGCCACGCCGGGGTTGGGGGCACTCCTAGGATTCGCTCCCTACCGGGGCGGCGCCCAGCTCGGGGGCGAGGGCGGCAACCCCGTTGCCGACGTGAGTGCCCTTCCGGGGGGCGACTGTCTCCTCGGGGTCGCTGATGCAGGCGCCACCCACCCGGCCGGCGATGAATGCCTCGGTCAGCTCGTGAGCTCGCTCATCGGAGACCTGGAAGGGGGGCGACTTCATGAAATAGGATGCCGGACCCTCCAGTGCCCCGCTCAGGCCCCGATCCAGCCCCAGCTTGCAGCAGCGCACAGCGTCGATCACGATTCCCGCCGAGTTGGGCGAGTCGTGCACCTCCAGCTTGAGGTCCACCGTCAAAGGGACGTCGCCGAAGGCCTTGCCCTCCATCCGGATGTGGGCCCACTTGCGGTCCTTGAGCCAGGGCACGTAATCACTCGGTCCGATGTGGACATCCTCCTTGGCCAGGGGGTGCTGCATCTGCGAGAGCACTGAGTTGGTCTTGCTGATCTTCTTGCTCTCCAAACGCTCCCGCTCCAGCATGTTGAGGAAGTCGGTGTTGCCGCCGAAGTTAAGTTGATACGTGTGGTCCAGCTGCACACCGCGCTCCTGGAACAGGCGGGTGAGCACCCGGTGGATGATTGTTGATCCCACCTGGGACTTGATGTCGTCGCCGATGATCGGCAGGTTGCGTTCCTCGAACCGCTTGCGCCAGTACTCTTCACGGGCGATGAACACCGGCATACAGTTGACCATCGCGCAACCTGCTTCGAGGATCTGCTCGGCATACCACTTGGTGGCCGCCTCGGAGCCGACGGGCAGGTAGTTGACTACCACATCCGTCCTGGTTTCCTTGAGGATTTTGACGATGTCAGCTGTTGGCCCGGGGGCCTTGACGATCACCTCTGATAGGTACTTACCGAGACCGTCGTGAGTCATTCCGCGATGTACCGGGACACCCAGCTTGCCGACCTGGGCGAAGGTGATGGTGTTGTTCTGACCGCGGAAGATGGCCTCACCGAGATCGTATCCGACCTTCTCGCGGTCGATGTCGAACGCTGCGGAAAATTCGATGTCGCTGATGTGGTACCCGCCCAGATCCACATGCATCAGGCCAGGGACGAAGTCATCGCGGTTGGCGTTGCGGTAAAACTCCACTCCCTGGATAAGTGAGGAAGCACAGTTGCCTACGCCGATGATGGCGACGCGAACCTTCTTGGTCATCGAACTACCTCTGGAAGCGAGCGCTCAGCCACAGAGTGGGAGAGCGGCTGACTGACAATTTCGGCGGGATCGGATTCGCCGTCCGGAGCGGGCGCCGATGTCGGGTCGGGCGTCTCCTCCACGAGCCGGGAGAAGCGCTGAAAACTAGCTTGGATGGAGTCCCGGTCGAGGCGGCAGAAGACCTCCCGGCCGTCTCGCCTGGTGGTGACGATCCGGGCCCGGCGGAGGAGCCGGAGATGCCACGACATCCGGGGCTGGCTGATCCCCAGGAGCAGGGCCACGTCGGAAACCCTGGCCTCCTTGACCTCGGCCAGCCGCTGCACGATCCGAAGTCGGGTTGGGTTGGCTAGCCCCTCGAAATAGGCTGCAAGATCCCCTTCGGGAACGCCAGCGAGTGCGAGGGGAAGGACCCGTCGATGGGGAGGGGTGCTGGCGGGGATGGTGGGGTTCAAATAAACAACTCTTTCATAAAGGCGACGTTATGTATCTTACCCAACACCGGCCTGCGGGTCAAGCCCATCGATGATCTAGAGCAACCCGTCGAGCGGCAAGTGCGATCACGAGCCGGCTGTGGCCAGGGAGCCCCGATCTAGACGCGGCGATGGTCGATGGGCAGGGGCCTATCCCCCCTGCACGATGCCTGAGTGGACTTCGCGCCCATCTTGGGCCCACCCGGTTTCTTACCTGGCGGGCTGGGTGCCCGGTAGCCTACTGGCACTCGGCCGCGAACGGACGGGGGGCCTAGCTCCAAGTTAGGGTTCGAGGCCGCCCCCAGGAGCCAGCGCACGCCGCAGTCCAGAGCAGCCCCGCTCTCTGGTCCGGTTTTTCAGCAGGTGCCGTTAGTGAGCATGAGGGAGACGGTCGGGGAGGCGGCCCCGCTGGAGCAGACGTAGCGGTCCTCGCTGGTAACCATGGCGTTGAGGATCACGGTCGCCAGAGCGTGCTCCGACGTGGGCAGAGTCAGCTCAAGGCTTTCGAAGATCGGGTCGGCGCTGGAGCCAGGCAGGTTGGTGAAGGCGACGCCATTTATCTGGTACCCGGAATTCGAGTCCGGGAGGCTGTAGCCGATCAGACCTGCGGCCAACGACTCGGTCTGGAGTCCCGGCGGCGGTGACGACGCCGCCCCCACCCCGGCCGACGGAGTCGCTTTGGCCACGGCCGGGAAGTAGGCGCTGGCGTCGGCCCAGGCACAGCCCACGCACGCCCCGTCGAACTGGTAGACCATCTCCGACCCGGCGCCGGGCGAGGCACCGGTGGGGAGCAGGGTGAAACCGGCACTGCCATCGGCCCCCACCTGGCCGCTCCCGGTCCAGCCGGATGGTCCCACCACTACGGTGCCCGCGACTCCGTAGGCCGCGATCTCCCCTGAAAAGGAAGCAGGCACGGAAACCCTGATCGAGGCGGGGTACGAATTCGTCTCGCCCGGCACCCCATAGGTAGTTGGCAAGGTGCCCACGGTTAGGACCACCATGGCGGTGGCAGGAGTGGTTGGGGAGACGGTCGGGCTGGCTTTCGTGGAGTGGCTGGGGCTCGCAGTGGACTTCGGGTGAGTAGCTGCAGGGCTGGAGCAACCTGCCAACGCACCGCATGCGGCCAGCACCACAATGGCGGTCAGCACACTGAGGATCCGGGTCATCCTCCCTGGATGCTAGCTAATGGGACGTCCCTGGGCGAGATGGTGATGGCTCTTAGCCGTGCGACAGCCCACGACGTTTACCGCGTCGACGGGTTGCCGATCGACAAAAGGCAAGGAGGAGAAGGGATGCGAGCTGACTACGTGCACGAGCTGCCTGGGCTGATCGAGGCCATGCAGAGGCTGACTTTGGTGGCCGAGACGGCGTTGTGTTACTTGACAAAGGCTGAGGTCACATAATGACTGGGTTGCACGGGGGCGCCGCCATTTTACGCGGGTCTGTGGCGCAGCGGCCTCAGGATATGACCTATGGAGACCCGAGGCCGGCGCGCCTGGCGTGACGCCCGCCCGTGGCGTCTCAGCCGGAAGGATGCGATCGTATCGATCGTCTCCGGCGCGGTGGCGTTCTTCGGTCAGTGGATCTTTGGCGGCGGAGCCTCTGTGACCGCCCTACTCATTTCGATCGGAGTCGTCGTGGTAGTGGCGCTCCTCGTTCCGGCTGGGGTCTTCAGCTATTCGTGGTTGACAGCGGTTGGCCGAATTCACGGGGATGAGCTACAGAAGATCCGCGGAGAGATCGACGGTCTCAAGACCGCCTTGATCCGCAAACAGGAGGCATCGGCGCTCCTGGTTCAGCTACAACAGCTTCAGGCGATCGGAAAGCTAATCAATCAACGAATCCCGTCCTTTGGGCAGGTCCCCGAAGACACAGCCAAGGGCTTGACGAAGGAGATCGACGACTGGGCGGCCAAGGTCAGCGGGGCGCTGGGAGAGTTGCCTGATCTCAAGGCGCAATTCGATGCTGCGCCGGACGACAACCAGGTCCTAGCCGCCCTCAATGCTAGTTCTCTCACCATTCGGCTCCAGAACAGAGCCAATCTCCTGGCCGAGATCATTAAGTTCGTGGCTGCCCGCGATGGCGTCAAGTCGTGAGAACACCTGCCGATACTGACTCGGGCGCGAGGTTAAGCTTCTCTAGTGTCTGCAGACCAGCCAGATCCCAAACGCGAGAAGCGGCGGGTCAGCCTTGAGGGTCACGATCCCCGGGAGGTCTTGAAACGACTCCTGGAGACGCCGCCTGAGCCTCGACCACCCAAGTCGAGGTCCGACCAGGCAGGCGGCTAGCGACGATTGCCCGGTAGGTGTAGCTCCCGGCTCTTCCGGGTACTGTCTCCAATGCCACTGGTGTGACCACGCCGTCTGAAGATTCGGTGACGGGCTTGACAAAGCCAGTTCGACTTGGTCTAAACGCCTTGACGATGGGGTGAGCCGCGGGGTACGCTGCGGCTAATAACCCCCCTGTCGCTTCGTCGGCAGGGTCCTGGGGCCAGCCTTCGGGGTGGCCTCAGGGTTTTTAAGACCACCTGTTTGGGCGCCACACCTTCTGCCCCTTCGGGTCGGTTACCGGGTTGGGAAGCTGACAAGTCATTAGGTAAGCCAAGGGCAGCTCATCGTACATAGAAGCTGCCGTCTGAAGCTCCTGGCTAACTCGGTTTGATGTGGGGTTGAGAACATGGACTGGTACTCCATGCTCGACCGCCATAGCTACGGGCGTCCGGAGGTCGGAGTCTCCCGAGATCACGATCGCGGCGTCAATCTCGCCAGCGAAGACGTCACGGAGCAGGTACGAGGCCAGGTTGACGTCCGAACCCTTTTCTTCGGTGTCGATGACTGAGGCCCGCGCCGTCTCTCCCGGGCAAGGATGGGCGAGGGGGTGCCAAGTCTCGGTGGTCCAGTCGATCTTCTCCAGCACCGCCATCATCGGGTGTCGCGCGGTGTCGGCCAAGGGCCGGATCACCGGGTGCGAAAGGAACGTACCGTCGTCGTGAACTTCAACTGCGGTGGCCCGAAGGGCGCGCAGATAGAGGTTCTGTCGGCGTGCCGACTCTTGAGACCTGACCTTGGCCGTGAAGTATTTGACCGCCCGAACGTTCTGGTGCGCCGCTAGCTTCGCAGCGAGGGCGCGAAGGTCCAACCATCGGATAGAGGGGACGTCCTTGAGGCGCCCCCTATAGAGATTGAACCCATCGACATATACCTGCGCTCTCGGACGCGAACTCATAAGAGCCTTCCAATGCTACGATCGAAGATGGACTGAGGGGTCCGACCTCTCGGTCCGAAACGGGGAGTGCCCCGGGTGGCGAGCGTCGCCCGGGGGCTTCCTGCCCTATAGCCCCGGTCAACTCGCTCTCTATAAGCCGGGGGTCACGCTTCTATCAACGGCATCACTCTCCCTGGCTCTCTTCCTCCCCTACGCTGTCATCGTGGCTAGCGACGTCGGGAGGTGGTGATGAGAGCCGGAGGGCCTTGGCCCGTGCCGCCTTGCCAAGAGCTGTCCAGAGTTGTTGAAAGTCCTGCTCGCTTAGTGCGCCTAGGTCGGCCTCGCTGAACCCATAGAGACCACCGACGCTCTCCTGTACGGGGGGAGCCGGTGGCGTCGACGACGCCTTTCGCGCTTCCGTACGCTGGCCCGGCGCAGCCTTGCGGGTCGCAGGCGTTGAGGTCATCTTCCGATCACGGGGCACGTCCTTTACAGGGATTCCCGCCTCGCGGCAGAGTCCGAGGAATAGCATCACCATCCGATCGATCTGTGACTTGGGCGCGTACCGGCGAAAGGCGTCGGCAACCGTGGCCTGGGAATCTTGGGCGGGGTCAACTCGATCGAACTCGGCCGCGTATGCCTCTCGGATGGCCGTCGCCAATAGGTCTTTGAACTCTGCCTCTGGAGCCTCGGTCATTGCCCGAAGCGTGTTTTGAGGCGCCCCGTTCCCATCGATCAGGCCAAGGAACGTCAGCGCCTGGGCAACGCGACCGTGTACCGCCTCTCCAATCCCGCAGAGTCGGTAGAACTCACCATTTATCGTGTCCGGCAGATTGCGTGTCCTGGCGCGGTTCAGGACCGCCAGCACGTTCGCGGCGGCTGCATATGGCCGCTTGCTCTGATCTTCGATTTGAAAGCTCATCGGGCCACTCCTTCAAATAAGGCCACTCGCCGGGGCCAGTATAACTTAACGGGGCGCCAAATGGCGTGGAATCTTAAGACCGATGATCTGGGGACTGTACACCCATCAGCCGAGGTCCGCGTGCTAGGTTTTTCCTGAGGTGAATCAATTCGTATTCAGGAGGCCGTGGATGAGGGTGATCGTCGGCGCAACGCTAAGACCCATCAAGGCCGGTATCGAAGCGCGGAGCCCTTTGTTGCGACTGGTCGGCCACGGCTCAGATTCGGGTACGGCCATCGAATGTTTGACCCGAGCGGTCACAGCTTGGTGTTCTGGCCTTCAAAGGCGAGGGGAACTCGAAGCCGCTCTGCGGCGAAGTGGTATCCGATGGGAGCCGATCGGGGCAGAGCTAGAGGTTGAGGTAGAGACTCAGTCGGTCTTGGTCTCGGCGCGTGCTACCTAGCTTCTGTATACCTCAGGCGCCTGCCGCCCACTCGGCCCATGAGCGTCTCCATGCGCTGAGAGTCCGTCTCCGTGTGGGTTGAGTGGCGGAAGTCAAACTCCGCGAGGTAGCGCCCAAGGTGCTCTCGGCTGACGTGGTGGTGCGTCCCGTCGATCGACCGCTTCAGCTGGCTGAAGTAGTTCTCGGCCTGATTCGTTCCGGCCCCATTTCGGACGTACTCGCCCGCGACGTGGTTCACAAAGGTGTGCCCGGCGAAGGCATGGCCGATCACCCGGTAGGGTGGGGCAGAGTCGGTATGGAGGAATGTAGTCCGAGGCTCAGTGTTGGCCTTCAGCACCTTGCGAAGAGTCTTGCGGCCCGTGTTCGGGATCACCTGGGACCGGACCTCGCCAGTCTCGCGCGAGACGAGGGACATGACCGGAGTCTTGTCGGTTGCTCCGGGGCGCGGCTGACGGTCGCGTTGTCCGTGCCGATTGGCGGGTGCCCCGCCGATCCAAGTCTCGTCCGCCACGACTCGGCCAGTTATGCGCGCCAACGGCTGGCCGGGCTTCATGGCCTCACGGATGCGGTGAAGGAGATACCAGGCGGTCTTGGGGGTCAAGTGGTACTTCCGCTCGATCTCGCGGGCAGCGACCCCGTTCTTGGACGAGCACAGTTCGAATATGACGAAGACCCAAGTCCGGACTGGGATCTTAGTCCCGTGCATGATGGTGCCGGTGAGGACCGAGAACTGCTGATGACAAGCCCTGCACTCCCAGACTCGCCGCTGAGACATGGTGCCCGTCCGAGTCTTGCGAGCGGCCCCGCCCTTGGCGGTCAGGAAGTAGTGATCGTCGATGCAAGCGCAATGAGGGCAAGTCGGCTGACCGCTACCCCAGCGCAGCTCCTCAAGGAACTTATACGCATCGGCTTCGGTCGGGATTCTCTCGGCGATGGAGATGACTGTCAGTTCCATACCTCAATTATGACTGCTCAACTCTCCTTTGTCAAGTAACACAACGCCGCCGAGACGGCTGATCTGGATCCGCTGCTGGTGGAGCTGGTCAAGATCCGGGCCTCGCAGATCAACGGCTGCGCCTACTGCCTGGACATGCACAGCAAGGACGCGCTGGCCCTGGGGGAGACCACCCAGCGGTTAGCCCTGGTCTCGGCCTGGTCGGAGGCGCCCTGTTACTCGGCGGGGGAACGCTCCGCGCTCGGGTGGTGCGAGAGCCTGACCAGGCTGCCCGAGACGGGCGCTCCCGACTCCACCTTTCAGGAGTTGGCGGCCAACTTCACCGAGAAGGAGGTGGTGGCGCTAACCCTGATCGTGGTGGCGATCAACGGCTGGAATCGCCTGGCGGTGGGTCTCAGGGTCCCGGTCGGAGGCTACGTGTCCGGTCGGACCAAGGCGGTCTCAGGTAAGTAAGTTGACCAAGGCTCAGCCGGAGATCATCACCAGCTTGCCGGTTGCCTCCCCGGACTCCAGCCGCTGGAAGGCTGACTTGGCCTCAGCCAGGGGGTAGGTCTGCTCGATCAGTGGCCGGACCCCAGTGGCCCGGACGGTGTTGAGGAGCGCCGAGAACTCAGCCCAGGTGCCCATGGTCGAGCCGAGGATCCGGAGCTGGCGCCAGAACACCCGGCGTAGGTCGGCCGCCGGATCGGCCCCCGTGGTGGCCCCGGCCACCACCACCGCGCCCCCGCGCCTGAGCACCCGGAGGCTGGTGGCCCAGGTGGCTTCGCCGACGGATTCGATCACCGCATCCACTCCTTCCCCACCGGTCAGTCCCAGCACCTCTCCCACCGCGTCCCGCCCGGTCGCAACCGCATGGTGCACGCCCCGCTCGTGGGCAGCTGCGCGCTTGGCGGGGTCGCGACTGCTGACGATCACCCTTAGGCCGCCCGCCAGGGCCAGCGCCTCGGCGGCGGTCGAGAGGCCACCCCCGGCCCCCTGGATCAGGACGGTGTCCCCAGGCCGGAGGGCGGCTTTGGTGAAGAGCATCCGGTAGGCGGTCAGGTAAGCGGTGGGCAGGCAGGCAGCCTGCTCGAAACTTAGATCGGCAGGTAGGGCGAACAGGTTGATCGCCGGCACCAGGCAGTACTCGCTGAAGGTGCCCTCCCAGCTGCCCTCACTGAGCATCGCGAACCGGCGGCAGGAGGTTTCGTCGGGCCCCAGGCAGGCTTCACAGACCCCGCAGGTGATCACCGCGTGGGCCACCACCGGGGTTCCCACCGGCAGGCGCTCGGGCGTCTCGGGGCCGTAGGCGTCCACGGTACCGGCGACGTCGCACCCCAAAGTCCAGGGGAAGGTCGCTGGAGTTCCGACCCCGGCCAAAGTCCAGAGGTCGTGGCGGTTGAGAGAGGCGGCCCGGGTGCGGAGCCGAACCGCTCCGCTCTTGGGCTCGGGGATTTCTCGCTCACCGACCGCCAGGTTGTCGAGTGGCTGAGGTCCGCCGGCGGCGGTCGCGAACGCGGCTAGCACTGGGGCAGTCCTCCCGTCAGTCGGCTCTCACTCGGAAGCTGTCTCCGACTTTAGTTGCCAGAAGGACATGGCGTCGGACCATCGGGTCCCATCGGCGGGAGTGGCCGGCGGGCTGGTGCTGGCCGCCGTCGCCGGCGGGCTGATCTATTCTGGAAGCGAGATGTCCTCCGAGGTGATGAGCCGACGCGCCGGCAAGCGCGACCGCCGCGGCTACTCGGCGACGCCCTCGGTGAGTCCGATCATCATCCAGTCGCTGCGCCGCCGGGTTGACCGGGTCGCCCGGAGGATGGCCATCGAGATGGCCCGGACGATCCCCCTGGCCGAGGGGTTCGGTGGCGGCTCAGCCTTTGGCAGCGAGGTGCTGGCAGCTTGCCGAGAGGGGGTGGGAACCATGCTCTCCCTCTGGGACGAGTCGCGGCCACCGTCGCAAGCCGAACTGCAGCAGCTGTCGAGAATGGGCGGCCGATTGGCCAGCACCGGGGTTCCCCTGGACGCCATCCTGCGCGCCTATCGAGTCGCCGCCCTGGTCATCTGGCAGCATGTCATCGACGCCGTCCGGATCCATCCCGAGATCGAGGCGCAGTCGGTCCTGACCGCGGTCGGACCGCTCTTCGACTACCTCGACGCGATCAGCGTCGCGGTCAGCACCAGCTACCTGGAGACCAGGGAGAGAGTTCGCAGGGAGCAGGACCGCCAGTACGACCAGTTCTTCAGCGACGTCCTCGGAGGCACCGCGGACCTGGACATGGTGGCCAGGGCCGCCGAGGGCGGGACGGTGCTGGAGTTCCCCTATCGGCCGGTGGTGGTCGGCGCTGACGACGCCTCCGCCGAGGCGACCATCGCCACCGCCTGGATGGTGGTCGGGGCCCATGTCGCCCTCTACCAGTCCAGTGTGGTGGCGCTGGTCCCCAACCAGGCGCGGATCGGGACCCTCGAGCGCCTGCTCCAGGTGGCGGTGGGATCGGATCGAGCTCCCTGGCAGATGGCCCTCGGGCCGACGGTGGCCACGATCAGCGAGGTTCCAGCGGCGGTTCGTGCGGCCCGAGACGCCCTGACCGTGGGCCAGATCCTGATGCCCGACCTGCAGCTGTACGACTCGGCCAAGCTCCATCCCTACCTGGCCTGGATTCATGACCTCGAGGGGCTGCGGGACTTCGTCGAAGGAGCGCTCGGACCCCTGCTCGAGCGCGAGCGAACCCGCAGCCTGCCACTTCGGCAGACCCTGGAAGCCGTGCTCAGTCACGAGGGACTCAGTGCCGCCGCTCGGTCGCTCGGGGTTCACCGCCACACCCTGCTCTATCGGATGGAGCGGATTGAAGACCTGGTCGGTAGTTGGAGCGATGCCGAGGACCGACTCCGGCTGGAGCTGGCCCTGCGGGGCTCCCGGCTTCTGGACGGTTTGGCCCCATTGGAGATGACCAAACCTGCAACTCGGTTGGCCGCCGAAGGCCGCCGCTAAAGAGCTCGGCCTGGCTCGTCAGCGAGGTAGGAGCTGCGCTCAGACGCCGGGGAACAGCGAGCGGAGGTCCTCGAGGGTTGTCCCTGACGAAGCAAGCTCCAGGGGAGGGGTGTGGGCTGGGTCCAGGCGCCCGTACACCAGTCGCAGCAGGGCTTCTCCGGGCAGCTGCAGGGTACCGGTGGTCGCCTGGTCCGCCCAAGGCTCCAGTCGGACACCGTCTGCCGCCAGCGCGAATTGCCGCTCCGGATCGCTGGTCAAGACATGCAGGGTGGTCTCCGCTCCGCTGGGTTTGCCGACGCGGGCCACCACGGCCGGCAGGTTGTCGACGAGGAGCGCGACCGATTCCTCCGACACCAGGGCCGTCGGATCGAAGGATACGTCGATGTCCCAGCTGTGGATGGCGTGTTCGGCAAGCTTCAGCTGGAGCAGACCGGCGAGGTCCAGGTCCATGCCGAAAGCGGTCACCCGGAACTCGCGCCTCTGATCGGCGTCGAGCGCTTCGATCCGACTGACGAACCTCTCGTTCCAGGTCACACTGTCCTGGGCCTGGGCCTGGGGACTTCGACCGTTCCAGGCGTCCCAGATTGGCGGAAAGCCCTCCTGACCAGGCGGGTCCCCGCCGGTTTCCCAGGCGTCGACGAAGAGGTTGAACATCTCCGCCTGACTGCCCAGGTGCGAGTACACGTGGGCGATGTTCCAGCCAGGACAGTAAGAGTTCATCAAAAGTGAGTTGCTGTCGAGGGTCTCGGCCCGGCCAGCCAGGTGGTCATGCGAGTGCCGAAGGGCAGTCACCCATGGCCCAGGGTCGGTCGGCACAGGTAGCTCCTCCCAGACGAATTCGAGCGGCGGGCGGCTGCGCCCGCCAACTCTGCTAGCGGGCCGCGGACCCTCGGACTTCGGTCTGGCAGCAGAGGCCGACCAGACCCAGTCCCTCCTGATCATACGGTCGTCGGCGCCGACGCTAGAGATTGTCCTGGGGCAGGCTGATCTCGCCCCGGCTGCCGGATGGCACCGCCTTGGCCAGGTGCACGTAACGCTTGCCCCGGGACCAAGAGGCCGCCGCCGCGACCAGGCAGCAGCCGATAGAGAAGTCGAAGGCCGCGTGGAGCCCGGCGGCGAAGGGCTCGGCTATCAGATGGGGGAAAAAGCTGCGCCCGGTTAGCAATTCCGCAGTGCTCTTGGGGAGTAGCCCCAGAGTGTGGGCGCCCAGAAGATGCAGCATCGGGTTGTAGCCCAGGAAGGCGGCGAATAACGTCGACACCGGGGGCAACGAGGCAGCATTGGCAGCCGCCGCAGGGGGCACCCCGTGGAGGAGAAGTCCATGTTCCAGGCTGGTCGAGAGAGTCCCCGACAGCCCGATGATCACCAGGGTGAAGAAGATGCCGATGGAGAGCACCTGAGCCGAGCTCTGGAAGGTGGCGTTCATGCCCCCGCCAGCGCCCCGATGCTCGGGGGGCAGGCTGTTCATGACGGCGGCCCGATTGGGGGAGGCGAAGGCGCCCATCCCCAGGCCGTTGACCAGCAGCAGCGGGGCGAACAGCCCGTAGGAGAAGCTGATCGGCAGCAGCTCTAAGAGCAGAAAGCTGGCCGCGGCCGCCAGCATGCCGCCGGTGGCGAAGGGGCGGGCGCCGAAACGGTCAGACAGCGCTCCCGACGCCGGGCCGGCCAGGAGAAAGCCAGCCGTCAGCGGCATCATGTAGATCCCCGCCCAGAGCGGGGTGGTGGCGAAGGTATACCCGTGCAGCGGCAGCCAGATCCCCTGTAGCCAGATGACCATCATGAACATCAGACCGCCCCTGCCGAGGGCCGCCAGAAAGCTGGAGATGGTGCCGAAGACGTAGGCCCGGATCCGAAAGAGGTTGAGCCGGAACATCGGGGCTGATGTCCTCAATTCGATCAGGCAGAAGACCGCCAGCAGCAGCGTTCCGACCAGCAATTCCACCAGGACGCTGGGGCTGGTCCAGGACATCGACTGGTGTCCGTACGGCTCGATCCCGTAGGTCACCCCAATCATCACCAGGATCAGTCCGGCGGCGAAGGTGAGATTGCCCCACCAGTCGATGCTCGTGCGGCGACGCACGCCCAGGTCTCTCAGCTTCAGGTAGGACCAGATCGTCCCGGCGATTCCCACCGGGACCGAAACCAGGAATACCAGACGCCAATCAATGGCGCCGAGGATCCCCCCCAGCACCAGCCCGATGAATGAACCGCTGATCCCGGCCACGTTGTTGATGCCCAGGGCCAGCCCCCGTTGGTGCTCCGGAAAGGCGTCGGTGAGGATGGCCGCGGAGTTCGCGATCAAGAAGGCGCCCCCGACCCCCTGGACCACCCGCATCAGTACCAACCAGAGGGCTCCGGACTGGCCGGTCATCCAGGTGATCGAGAGCAAGATCGAGCCGGCGGTGTAGATCACGAAACCGAGGTTGTAGATCCGTACCCGCCCGAAGATGTCCCCGAGCCGACCGAAGCTGACCACCAGGACGCTGGAGACGATCAGGTAGGAGAGGATCATCCACAGCAGGTAGAAACTGTTGCCGGGAAGCAGCGGATTTAGGTGGATGCCGCGAAAGATGTCGGGCATCGCGATGATCATGATGGTGGCGTCGATGGTCACCACCATCACCCCGAGAGTCGTGTTGGACAGCGCCAGCCACTTGTAGCGGGGTCCTGGTGGACTCGCTCCAGAACTGACCGGCCGTCGCGGTCGCCACCCTCCCCGCGCGCCCGGCGTGCTCAACCTGCCACCTCCGTTGCCACTCCGGCGGCCAATTGGGGCTCAGGCCGTTAGCTCGCGCAGAGTGGACAGCTGCCCATCCATCGACGCCGGGAATCTGAATTCGAACTGGCTGGGGCATGCCTCAGCACGGCACAGCGTCTTCCCCAATATAGCCATCCCGACCACCGGGGCCGCCCAACGCGCCTTCTCCATCGGTCGCTTTGACATGTTACCCCTTGGTCACCTATTGTCGAGGCATGGACGACGACAACTTGGTGTTCAAGGCACTCGCTGACCCCACCAGGCGCTTGTTACTCGACCTCCTCTTCGCTCGCGACGGCCGCAGCTTGACCGATTTGGAGTCGGGGCTACAGATGACCCGCTTCGGAGCAATGAAGCATCTCCGCGTTCTGGAGGCAGCCGGGCTAGTGATCTCCCGACGGTCCGGCCGCGAGAAGCTGCACTTTCTCAACCCGCTACCAATTCGTATGGTCCACGACCGGTGGATCGACAAATACACCGAGCGCCAAGTTTCCGCGCTCGCTGAGCTCAAGCAACAACTGGAGGACATCGCGTGATCGACAGAGAGACCAATTCGGCACAGATCTACCGGGTTTACATCAAGGCGACGCCCCAAGCGATCTGGGACGCGATCACCCGGCCCGAGTGGACGGAGCGGTACGGATATGGGGGTCGGGGGGAGTTCGAGCTGAGGCCCGGAGGCGCCTATCAGGGACTTACCAGTGAGGACATGCGCCGGATGGGTGCCCCCGAGGTGGCGGTGGACGGAGAAGTGATTGAGGCGGACCCGCCGTGGCGGCTCGTCCAGACCTGGCGCATGGTCATGGATGAGGGGATGTCAGCAGAAGGCTTCACCCGTCTCACCTACGAGATCAAGGAAGGAAAGGGTGGGGTCAGCCGGTTGACGGTGACCCACGATCTGACCGGTGCCCCGAAACTCGCCGTCTTGCTGGCGGGCGAGTTGGAGGAACAGGGCGCTGGTGGCGGCTGGAGTTGGGTGCTCAGCGGCCTGAAGACCGTGCTCGAAACCGGTGAACGGCTCGACACCGTACCGCTCGGCCCCGACTGACGCGACCGGCGGCGCTCCGGCGGGGTCGATAGCATAGCCAGCGTGGATCTAGCGCGGGGCCGAAGGCATGGGTGAGGTCAGATATCCATCTCCCGCCGGGGCGGTCCCTGGATATCTGGCGGTGCCCGCTGGTAACGGCCCGTGGCCGGGGGTGGTGGTGATCATGGATGCCTTCGGCATGAGCTCCGACCTGCGTCGGCAGTGCGATCGGCTGGCGAGCAGCGGATACCTGGCTCTGGCACCTGACTTGTATTCCTGGGGTTCCAAGATCACCTGCATCAGGGCGACATTCGTAGCTCTCCGCCATGGCAGTGGAAGGGCCTTCCAGGACATTGATGCAGCGCGCAGCTGGCTCGCCAGCCGAGCCGACTGTACCGAACAGGTGGGTGTGATCGGCTTCTGCATGGGCGGCGGATTCGCTCTCCTGGCAGCCGCCCGGGACGGTTTCGCGGCGTCCAGCGTCAACTACGGCCAGGTGCCAAAGGACGCTGACCTGGCGCTTCAGGGGAGTTGTCCGGTCGTCGCCAGTTACGGTGGCCGGGATCGCACTCTCAAGGGCAGCGCCCAGCGCCTGGAGGACAGCCTGAAGCGGCTAGGGGTGGAGCACGATGTCAAAGAGTACCCGGGCGTCGGACACGGGTTCATGAATAATCACAGTGGAAAGTTGGGCACCATGCTGCGCGTCTTCGGATTGCGCTACGACTCCGAGTCGGCCGAGGATTCGTGGCGCCGCATCCTCACGTTCTTTGAGCAACACCTGAGGACCGACTCGGTGGCTCCTTCCCCCACCCGTCCGGGCTCCTGACTCGGCGGATCCCCCGGCTGCGATCACCGAAGTTGGTGCTAGCGGGCTCGGTCGAGAGCGGTGGCGCCATCCTCTGGTCAGACCGCTGGCTTGCCTGCTGCAGCGGTCACCTCGGCCGGGCTCGAGAGCCGCGACGGCCACCAGTTCCACCGTCCCAGGAGGACGGCGGCGGAGGGGACGAGCAGGGTGCGGATGACAAAGGTGTCCATGAAGACGCCGGCCGCCACCCCGAACCCTATCTGCTGGATCTCCGATCCCCCAGAGGTTCCACCGCCGGCGAGCCCCAGGACCGCGAAGGTGCCGCCCAAGACCAGCCCGGCGGTGCTAATCGTGGCCCCGGTCATGCCTACCGCGCGCCGGATCGCCTGGCGCAGCGGCATCAACCTCACCTCCTCCCGGATGCGGGTCATCATCAGGATGTTGTAGTCGGAGCCCAGGGCCATCAAGAAAACGAACATGAGGAACGGCAAGAGGAAGTTGATACCGTCCTGGCCGAGGATGTGGACGAAGACCACCGAAACGAGTCCCAGCGAGGCCAGGTAGGAGAGCACCACGCTGACCACCAGGTAGAGCGGCGCCACCAGGCTGCGGAGCACCAATGCCAGCAGCAAGGCGATCAGGATTGTGACCAGCGGGATGATGTGGACCAAGTCGCTGTTGGAGAGGGTCTCCACGTCGTAGGCGAACGCCAGCACCCCGAAGATCCCGCTCTGTCGCGCGCCGATCCGAGTTGCCACGCGCGTGACCGCCGCCCTGACCGTCGGCACCGCGGCCAGGGCACGGGCGGAGTTGTCGTTGTTGCGCATGAGCAGGGTGGAGAACTGGATCGTTTTTCCATCGGGGCTGATGAACTGGGCCAGCCCCCGGTAGGCGTTGTAGAGGTGCGGCGAGACCGTGTAACCGGCGGGCTCGGTCGGTGGGAGGAGGCCTGGAGCCCCGAGCTGCTGGTGGAGAGCGGTCGTCTCAGCCGGGGTCAGGCCGGAGGTCTCCAGAGCTCCGACGACCTTGCGGAACTGGCGGCTAGCTTCCAGGTCGGCTTGGGCTTTGGCGAGAACAGCCGGATCGCTCCATACCGAAGCAGGGAGCCGGAACAGCACCGCTGACGACTGAACGTTGGAAGCGGGAAAGTCCTTGGCCAAGACCACGGCACCGGCCGCCGAATTGGTCCCGCTGGGAGCGGCGGTGTTGCCGAATCCAGCCGTCGTGCTGGTCAATGCGCCGGTCGCGATGCCTCCGAACACAACCACCCCGGTAACCAGGATTAGCAGCGGGCGCCCCACCACCCTCTCCGCTAGCCATGAGTAGATCCCGCTCCGAGGACGGTCCTCCAAACGAGTCCTAGTCGGCCAGAACACGGCCCGGCCAAAGATTGCCAGGAGGGCTGGTAGCAGGGTCAGACCCGCCAGCAGCATGAGGCCGATGCCGATGGCCAAGGCTGGGCCCAGGCTTTGATAAAGGCCGAACTGAGCCAGCATCAGGCTGAGCAGAGCCACTATCACCGTCATCGCAGAGAAGGTGATCGACTCCCCGACAGTGCTCACTGCCTTGACTACCGCCGCCTGCGGCTCGAGTCCTCGACGGAGCTCCTCGCGTACGCGAAAGACCAGGAAGAGGCCGTAGTCAGTGCCCGCCCCGAGGAGGAGAACTATCAGGAGCACCTGGGTTATTACCGAGACTTGGACCCCGATGTGGGTGGCCTCGGCGACCACCGGACCGGCAAGTGCGAGCACCAGCGCCGCCGGCAGTAGTGTGATGAGCGGCGCCAGCAGAGCCCGGAAGGCCACCAGCAGCAGGGCAATGATGAACACCAGCGAGAACAGCTGGGTCAGGTTCTGCGAGTGTTTGGACGACTGCTGGCTGTCGATGATGGTGGGCAGATCGCCGGTCAGGTAAAAGCTGAGCCCGGGCAGACTCGCGGCCTTGAAACCCGAGCGGATCGACTGCACCACTTGCGCTCCGTCGCCACCTCCGAAGGCGGGTACCGCCAACTCGATCAGAGCCTGGCGCGCCTCCCCGTTGGGCGAGGTCCCCAGGTCGCGGACCAGCCGCACTTTGGGCACGGTACGCAGCTTCGCTTCGAAGGTGGTGATGGAGTGGTTCTCGGCCTCGGTCAGCGGCTTGCCTGAGCTAACCGCGACCAGAGTCGCCGCCGCCAGCTTGGAGTTCTGGAACGGTCCGGCGAGTAGCGCTGCCTTGGAGCTAGGGGATGTCGCAGGCAGGAAGGCAGAGTTGGTGTCCTTGCTGACCGAGGCCAGTGACGGCAGTAGATGGACGCAGAGCACGACAACCACAATCCAGACGACTACCACTGGGCCGCGGAATCGCACGGCGAAGCGGCCGAGTCCGGCAAAAAAACGGCTCATTTGTCACCCGCCGGAGCAAGCCCAGCAGGTCGGCGAAGCAGGTGAACTCTTGGCGGCACCCTCTCGAACTCAGCGGGCCCGGGTCACGACGTCAGGCTCACCTGCGTGGAAGACCTCCGCCCTGGCCCTGATCCCGGTCCCGGAACTTCGCCCGGGGGGCCAGATTCTGCCCATTGTCTTTGCACCGTCTCAAGCTTCAAGCTCCGCCGGTTGGGTAGACACCAGCTGCGGGGCGTGAAGGGTCTTGCGCAGGGGCACCTCCTTGAGCAGCCAGGTGATGGCGAAGGCGAGAATTGCGAAGGGCACCGCCCACAGAAACACCGGGTGCAAGGAGGCGTTGACCGCCTGGATGTAGCCGGTGTGAACCGCCGGCGGCAGCTTGGCCAGGGCTGCGGGGCTGGCGCCGGCCGCGCCGCTGAATCCTGCCGGTAGCCGGGTGCCAGCGAGGTAGTGGGTGAGATTGCCGGTGAGCACGTTGGCGAAGATGGCCCCGAAGATCGCGGTTCCAAACGAGCCTCCGATCGATCGGAAGAAGGTGGCCCCGGAGGTGGCCACGCCGAGTTCGCTGTGGGGGACGGCGTTCTGTACCGCGATCACCAGTACCTGCATCACCCCACCCAGGCCCAGTCCGAGCACGACCATGAAGGCGGAGATGGTCAGGGTGCTGGTGTTCACTCCCAGCAGGGAGAACAGGTAGAGTCCGACGGTCATCACCGCTGTGCCCAGGATCGGGAATATCTTGTAGCGCCCCCACCGGCTGATCAACAGTCCGGAGCCGATCGAGGTGACCAGCAGTCCGGCCATCAGCGGCAGAAGCTCGAGTCCGGAGCCGGTCGGGCTGGCGCCGCGCACGATCTGAAGGTAGGTCGGCAGGTAGGTGATGGCTCCAAACATGGAGAAACCGACGATGAAGCCGATCGCGCTGGTGGCGGAGAACACCCGGTTGCGGAAGAGGTGCAGAGGCAGGATGGGCTCGGCCGCGCGCCGTTCGACGATTATGAAGATGGTCAGCAGGACGACCCCCAGCACCGCCAGGATCACGATCGGCCCGGAACCCCAGGGGTAGGTGGTGCCACCGAGCGTGGTCAGCAGCACCAAGCAGGTGACGCCTCCGGCCAGGAGCACGGCGCCGATGTAGTCGATGACGTGCTGCACTCGCCGCAGGGCGCTGGGCAGAGCACCGGTGGTCACGACCAGGGCCAGCGCGCCCAGCGGCAGGTTGATGTAGAAGATCCAGTGCCAGGAGAGGTTCTGGACGAAGAAGCCGCCGAGCAGGGGCCCGGCCACGCTGGCCAGGCCGAAGACGCCGCCGAAGATTCCCTGGTATTTGCCCCGGTCGCGAGGCGGAACCACGTCACCGATGATGGCCTGGGCTCCGACCATAAGCCCGCCCGCGCCGAGGCCTTGCAAGGCCCGGAAGGCGATCAGTTCGATCATCGATGTGCTCAGTCCAGAAAGGGCAGAGCCGACCAGGAAGATGACGATGGAAGCTTGGAAGAAGACCTTCCGGCCGTACATGTCGCCGAGCTTGCCCCAGAGAGGTGTCGAGACAGTGGCCGCCAGCAGATAGCCAGTCACAACCCAGGACAGATGGGAGAGGCCGTGAAGATCGCCAGCAATGGTCGGCAGCGCCGTGGCCACGATGGTCTGGTCCAAGGCGGCCAGGAGCATGCCCATCATCAGCGCCCCGATGACCAGGAGCACCCGCCGGTGGCTCAGCAGCGGCTGGCCGTCGGGGTCGAGCTGGCTGGTCGAAGCGGGCGCGGTCGAAGCGTCTCCCCGGTTCACCTCAGGCGTCCCTACGACGCATAAGGTACCCCGCCGCTATCAGGGCAACGGCAGTGTAGCCACAGAAGAGTGCGAAACCTGCCCACGGTGAGAACATGTGAGCCTGAGTCTGGACGTGGAAGATCGCCTGACCGGCGTTGCTGGGCAGGTACTTATCGATCGCATTGGTCCAGGATTTCGGGAGTGCGGCGATGATGCCGGGGAGCACCAGCAGGAGGCCCACCACAGTGGCGATGGCACCGGCGGTGCTCCGAAGCATCGCGCCGAGTGCCAGGGAGAGCAGCCCTAGCACGGCCAGGTAAAGTCCGGCTCCGATCACAGCCCGCAGGACCCCGGAACTTCCGAGAGTGGTCTGAAGGTTGTGCCCGCTGAGGATAGACTGCCCCACGAAGAAGGCGGCGAAGCACGACACGATGCCGATCACCAGGGTGGCCGCAGTGAACACCAGAGCCTTGGCCAGGAAGAGCGTGAGGCGGTGCGGAACTGCGGTAAATGTGGTGCGGATCAGCCCGGTGCTGTACTCGCTGGTGATTACCAGAACGCCCAGCACGACGATGGCCAGCTGGGCCAGCATGACGCCGCTGAGGCTGTAGCTGGTTGGATTGAAGATGGTCCGGTGGAAGGGTGACGGCTTGCCGTAACGCGACACGTAGATCGCGCAAATCAGCGCCCCCAGTCCGACGGTGGCGACCACCGCAGTCAGCAGCGTCCAGTAGGTCGACGGTACCGAGCGCAGCTTGGTCCATTCCGAGCGCAGCAGGTTGCCTAGCAGGCCCCAGCTGAATCGGTTGCCGGAGGAGAGGTCGGTCGCCCCCGAGTTTGCGGGGCTGCTGAAGGAGGTCATCTTGGATCTCCTGCGGTGACCGGAGTCGATGACTCGTTGGCGGAACTCCGGAAGTCCACGGCTGTCTCGGTGAGGTCCATGAATGCCTCTTCCAGAGACGCTCTCTGCAGGGAGAGTTCGTGCAGGACTATCCCGTTGGCGGCGCTGAGGTCACCGACTGCGGCACACTCGATTCCGGTTACCGTCGCGGCACCGTCTGGCTCCGGGCTGACCGTCGCGCCCCGCGCTGTCAGCAGTTGCGTCAGCGCGTCAAGCTGGGGTGAGCGGACCCGCACGAAGCCATGAGCGTTGGCCCCGATCACCTGCTCCAGTGGAGCATCGGCCAGCAGCCGCCCCTGTCCGATCACGATTAGGTGGTCCGCGGTGAGCGCCATCTCGCTCATCAGATGGCTGGACACGAACACGGTACGGCCCTCCGCGGCCAGAGAGCGGGCTAGCTTGCGGAACCAGACGATCCCCTCAGGGTCAAGCCCGTTGACCGGCTCGTCGAAGAGCAGAGTTCCCGGGTCGCCGAGGAGGGAGGCGGCGATTCCTATGCGCTGGCTCATTCCCAGCGAGAAGACGCCCATGCGCTGCTTGGCCACCGAAGTCATTCCGACCAGCTCCAAGACCGCATCCACCCGGTCCTTGGGAAGCCCGTTGCTCTGGGCTAGGCCCAAGAGGTGGTTGTAGGCGCTGCGGCTGGCCTGGACCGCTCCGGCGTCGAGCAGCGCGCCCACCTGGCGCAGCGGTCGGAGGAACCCGGAATAGGGGTGGCCGTCCACCGTGACCGTGCCCGAGGTAGGCGAGTCCAGGCCGAGCATCATGCGGAGCGTTGTCGACTTGCCAGCGCCATTGGGGCCCAGGAAACCGGTCACCTGGCCGGGCTTCACCTCGAACGTCAGTCCATCCACGGCCAGGGTGTCGCCATAGCGCTTGGTCAGATTCCGTGCTTGGATCATGGGACCGCTTGCCTGGGGGTTGTAGGGCGTACCGGCCGAGCGGCCCCTCTCCGGCCGGGGAGCTCCAGCTGCAGCGCTTTGTGTGCGTCTCCAACCGGTTGCTTGGGAGACTTTGGGGCCGGGAGCCCAGCTTGGACCTGACCCAGCGCCGCCTCGACCAGATGCGGCAGCGAGTGCGCGCCCTCCAGACTGCGCCAGTGGTTCATGGCCACCCGGAAGGCGGCGATGGCCACTGACGCGACCAGTGCGGGGTAGAGGTCGCGGTCAGGATCCGTTCCTGTCCGCTCGGCCAGCGCCTCGATCAGGATCCGCTCATGGGCCGCAAAGGAGGCGAGAACGCTGGGGAGAAGGCTGGGCTCCTGCCGGATCACCCGCATGTGCAGAAGCCACTCTTCCTGGCGGTCGGCCAATGGCGCGGCCAGATCAACCAGCACTGCCTGCAAGGCCACCAGTGGCGGCTCCGAGGTCGGGCGCGCGAGCAGGGCTTGGCGTAGTTCGGCCGCCCGCTCGGGTTCCAGGCCGACGATCGCCTCCTCCTTGGAGGAGAAGTAGTTGAAGAAGGTGCGTATCGAGACGTCTGCCTCCTCGGCGATGTCCTCCACGGTCACGTTCTTCAAGCCCTGTTCGGCAACCAACTTCACCGCAGCCGATCGCAGAGACCGTCGAGCGGCAAGCTTCTTGCGGTATCTGAGACCCAGGTTCTCCTCCACCCCCCGACCGTACCACGAAACCTGCATGTAGTGCAAATCTTCAGTACATGCAACGATCCTGTCACAGGCCCAGGGACATACTCATAGGAGTACCCCCGAGCGACTCGGCCCAGGCCCGGTCCAGCATGGAGGACGGGGCGCGTGGGGATCAGAAGAGGAGTCAGATGAGATGACCCAGACTGCGTTGCCCGGCAGCCCGCGCCTCCCGCCGGCGTGGCCCAAGGACGCTCTCCGGATCGGATTCGGGGTGATCTGGGCCATCGACGCGGCCCTCAAGTGGTCTCCGGCATTCAGGTCCGGATACCTCGGCTACCTGACGTCAGCCGCCAAGGGCCAACCGACCTGGCTCCATCCCTGGTTCAGCTTCTGGATTCGCCTCCAGCATCCGCCTCTGGTCTGGGCCTACATGGTGTCCACGGTGGAGACTCTGATCGCCGCCGCCCTGATCTTCGGCTTCGCTCGCAAGTCCACTTACATCGCGGCGGCGCTGTTCAGCCTTGCCATCTGGTCCACCGCCGAGGGATTCGGTGGACCGTACACAGCCGGGGCCACCGACGTCGGTACCAGCATCATCTACGTCGTCGCATTCCTGGGCCTGCTCGCCCTCAACGCCTACAGCGGACCGTCCCGCTACAGCCTCGACCACTGGCTGGAGCGTCGCATCTCTTGGTGGTGGAAAGTTGCGGAGGTTCGGCGCCCGGTTGGCCTGGTGCCCTGAGCGGCCGGGTCTGCGGTCAGCAAACGGGCAAATTCATCCTGCCCGATCCGTGGCAAATGGGGCAGGTCGAGCACAAGACTAGTTGGTGATCCTCCGGGCGCCAGCACCAATGCGTCCTCTGTATCCCAGCTCTGGCCCGCAGGCACTCCTCTAGTCTTCGTACTAGCTGATCAGTATCCGTGCTTGCGGGAGTGTATGCCGCTTCAGCACCGCCGGACGCGTGCAGGACCTCAATCAGGCCCGCCATGCAAGGTCCGACCGTATACCGCTCCTACTATTGAGCACCATGCGGATCCTTGTACTGGGCGGCACGTCTTTCGTGGGACGTGCCATCGTGGACGAGGCTCTGCGCACTGGTGCCGCCGTCACCTTGTTTGGCCGGGGCAAGACCGGGCCCAGCCTGTTCCCTGAGCTGCTCCGACTGATAGGAGACCGCGACACCGGCGACTACGGAGCACTACACAGAGGTACCTGGGACGCCGTGGTGGATGTCAGCGGCTACGTTCCCCGTCACGTCGGCCAGGCGATGGATGCGCTGGAGGACCGCGTCGGTCGGTACTTGTTCACCTCCAGCCACGCGGTGTACCGGTGCACTGGACTGGCTCCGGGCTCGACCGAGGACACTCCCCGACGTCCGCCCAGGCGAGACACCGAGGAGCTCGATGCGGAGACATACGGTCCTCTCAAGGTTGCATGCGAGGACGACGTACTCTCGCGCTACGGCTCCCAGGCCACCATCGTGCGACCTGGAAAGGTGGCCGGACCGCAGGATCCTTCGGACATGTTTACGTACTGGGTGCGTCGGGCCGCCCGCGGGGGGCAGGTGGCGGTTCCGGGCGATCCCCAGCAGCCGATACAGATCATTGACGTACGCGACCTAGCTCGCCTGGTGGAGCAGTTGGTGGCTGACGACCGTCCGGGTACTTTCCACGCAGTCGGGCCGGCCGAGCCGGTCACGCTGGGCAGGCTCATCGAGACCTGCGCTCGAGTGGCGGGAACGCAGGTCGAGATCGTGCCGGTGCCGCGTAGTACCGCGCCCCCTCTGTTCCCGCTAGTACGGACGAACTGGCTGTCGCAGCAGCGGAGTCCCGCTCGAGCCCGAGCCGCCGGTATGCCCGCAACACCGCTGGAGGTAACAGCCGCTGACGTCTTGGCGTGGGACAGACAGCGCGGTGAGCCCCCGCTCGTACACGGCTTCTCGCCGGAGGAAGAAAAGGCACTGCTGGACAAGGAGGCGCGAACGACGATCGCGTGATGGCTGGTCCTGAGGGACCGTGGCAACCGGTCGATTGGTCTCCATGAAGCGGCGGTTTGGGTCGACCTTGCAACTTGCCTTGCAAGCCGCCCCTAGGGTCGTTGCAAAGTTCTAATTTGAGCCTCTGGCGACTTCACCAGCCGGGCCTAACCGAGCCGTAGGGACAGGTTTTGTACATCCTGCAGGCGGTAGTTTGTACATCGATCCGGCTGATCTCGCCTTGAGATCAGAGCCGCGCTTCTCAGGACGGGAAATCTCTAGTTTTGGCGATGCTTATTTCGGTTTTTTCCGTCAGGGGCTCAGGTCGCGGCCAGGCACCCCTGAATGAGCCGCCTTACCTCGGCCAGATAGGGCCGGCCGACCCTACCCGACAGGGCGTGGCAGTAGATGACCAGCCGCCCATCGGCTGAGTCGTGCCAGAGCCGCTTCTCCGCTACCGTCTCTGCCCCAGCTCAAGGGCCTACTCAGGTCCGATCGTCAGCACCAGCCTGATCTCGACCACAAACTCCGCTGAGATCAAAGATTGGAGGCGCAGCAGTTTGGCGTGGAGGGTTGTGGATACTTGGGTACTGTGGTACCATTCTCCAATAGCCGTGCGGATCAAGAGGACTAAGAATGCTAGCGCCACTGAAGGTCGATGCCAGAACCGATGCCCTTGCCACCCAAGGAGCCCACTTCTTGTCGATGACGAAGAAGCAGTATGTGGCCGAGGCCGTAGCGTACTACACCGATTTCCGCCGCCCTGAGATCGAAAAGGGGGTCAAAGTGGCACTCAGCGCGTTGGACGGCAGCCGCGAGGCTCAAGTTCAACTGCTCACGGGACTCTCCCGTCAGCGCATTGAGGAGCTCGGCGGACTCGGATGACGGAGCCGGGGCGACCGGTTCGTCCCACGATTCGGTGCCTACGAGAAGAGCTGGGGGTAACGACGTTACCCCCAGCTGCGGTGCCCCTCCACGCGGTGAATCATCCAGTTCTTCGAAAGGCGAGGGAACTCTGCGCCACGAATCCGCCGAGGACGGAACGGATCACAGAGATTGATGACCGGGTTCTCTGGAAAGTGAAGTTACAGCGGTGGCGGGGTGCCCTCTGGCTCGACGGTACCGATCCGTGGCTCGTCGCCACGGGAACACGCGAAGAAGGCTCCCGCCTTGACTTCTACGAAGCGCTCGTCCGGCGCGCACGCCGGAATAGAGCTACCTTCAATAGCTCACACGCACGGCCAGTGGTGACCGACACTCTCGTCTCTGATTTGCTTCCGACGACCTACGACATAGATCGGCTGCGGCTTGAAGACTCTCTACGGTGGATCGACATTGTTCGCAAGTTGGTCCCAACTTTAGTGATCGCGGCCACTATTGAGGCCACGGAACAAGTTGGGAGTGTCTTAGGTTGTTCAATCGCCGTGCTGGTGGAGCGCAGTGACTTGGACTCAATCTACGTCGGAATTCGCTTCAGGGGTCACGTCCCCGATAACATGACGGCCATAGTGCTCGATTCAGTTCCGGCCGTGGTTGATCGGCAGGGCTGGATGGTCGATGCTATGTTGGGACGCTCTTATTCCGCCGGGGAGAGCGTCTGGTCGAATTTCTTGGACCGCACCGAGTTAGACCTACTTGTGGCAAGCGACCGATGAAGCTGCTGTGCCAGTGAGTGCCCGCTGTGCCGATCTGCGCTTGTGCGACCACGTCTCATCGCTTTCGGACAGCCCACTCTTTACTCCAAAGAGACCGACGAGCGCGTCGGCCGCGACACCGTGGGTGCGCGTAGAGCACCCGAGAGACGCGTCTCGGTTCTGCGCGAGCTCACTCCTTGAAGCGGTCAATCAATGATCCCTGGAGCCGCGCAATCGAAGAGCGACAACTCGTCGCTGTCCGGGGGCTGGAATACTTGCGCCTAGCACTCTAAATGCTCTCGCTCGCCTGGGACAGCTCCCCTGACTCCCTGGCGACGCCTCGCCTCCAGTCTCCTCAGGAGCTCATCGATGGGAACGTCGAGATAGTGCAGTTCCACTTGAACGCCGAGCTCTCGGGCTCGCTCTCGCTTCTCGTCCCGCTCAGAACGCCCCCAGGAGCAGAATTCCAGGATCACGCTCAGTCCCCGTAGCAACAACTCCTGCGCCATTTGCCACATGAGCGATTCGATTCGCCCATGGGCAGAATCATCGAAGGGATCGAATCCCAGCGCAGCCCGCCACTCGTCGGGACACAACTGGATCGCCGAGCGGTTCTCCGCCAACCCCCTGGCCAGTGTCATCTTGCCCGACCCTGGCAATCCGCAGACGAGGATCAGCCGAGCGGTGTCGGCTCCCGACCTCACAATCGTCGCACCACTTAGCGAACGGTCCGTCATCGTATCTCGCTCCCGAGAAACTCATCGATGACGTCTGCCAGGTGCTTAGGCTCATCAAGGTGGACGTCATGGCCGGCTCCCGCCACGGTGATCACCTGTAACTGACGCCCTGAGCCTTCCATACCAGAGCGGTCATCAGGCATCCAGCCCTCTCCGCCTCTGACCAAAAGGACGGGGCATCTGACCACTCTCCAGTCGTCCCACCAGTCGCCGCTAGCCGCCTCCATCGTGGCCAGCATGATGTCGCCGTCAAAGCGAGGCCACCAGCCATCCTCGCGCTTCTCCATCCCGGACAGCCACACTTGTGCCGCGGAGCCAAAGAACTCGATAGCTGCCTCTTCAGACTCCATCGGCCGAGGCCATTTGCCGAACCATCGCCGAGCCTTCTCGATGGATTCAGCGGAGGGTCCCTCTGGCGTTGCCTCGATCATCACCAGCTTTGCCACCAAGTCCGGATGCCTAGCAGCGACCAGCATGGCCATGTGACCCCCTAGTGACTGGCCGACTAGGTTGACTGGCCCGTGATCCAGGGCGAAATGGTTGATCACCTCCACCGCATCAGCGACGTAATCAGCTCGAGCGACCCCAGAGGGTCTGCGCGAGCTCTGACCATGTCCTCGCTGGTCGAAGGCGACCTTGCGTGCCCGCAACTCCATCCGGGAGATGACTTCATCGCACTCGCGCGCGTGCCCGGCCAAGCCATGGAGAAAGACGGTTAGCTGCCCCGTTCCTCCGTAGTCGAGGACGGACAGCCAGATGTCATCTCTCGAGTGAAACAGAGTCCAGACTGGCGGCGCAAGAGCTTGGTCGGGCATGCACCGAGTTTCGCACTGATCTCTCTTACGGACAAACGGATCGGTACGAAACTCCGTCGAACGCTGCCACTTGACGCCTAGATCGGCTCCCGAGCCAAGGTTCGTGAGCTTCAGGGGCACTCAAAGGCTTCAAATCTGGCCTCTTGGACCAACCTTGCAACTCGCCTTGCAAGCACCCCCCTACCCGCACGGGGAGTCGAACCCCGGTTACCACCTTGAAAGAGTGGTGTCCTAACCGCTAGACGATGCGGGCTCGGTGAGAGGCGCCCCTATACTCGCAGGAAGTGGCGGGGGTCCAGCTTGAGAAGGAACGTGGCGAGAGTTGAGCACCAATCCGGAAGGGACGTCTAGCACTCCCGGTCCCGAGCCGACCGTGGCGGAGCGCTACCCCCACCTTGGCACGAAGGGGATATCGGTGAGCAGTTCCTCGTCCGCTGACGTCTCGATCCGCCCCTCGCGGATCGAGGGCTGGGTGGTGGCGACCGCCCTGCTGCTGGCTGGCTGCATCTCGATGGGGATCTACCTGGTCGTCCTGCACCATTGAATTCGGACTCCTCCGACCTCCTCCCGGAGCTGGTTGATCTCCCCGGGCGGCGGCGGCTGCGGTTTGCTCCCAGCCCCACCGGAGAGCTCCACATCGGCAACGTCAGGACCGCCCTGCTCAGCTACTGCCTGGCTGGCGACGACGGCCGTTTCCTGGTCCGCATCGAAGACACCGACCGGGAGCGCTACCAGCCGGAATCTGTCCCTGGGTACCTAGAGACCCTCGCCTGGCTGGGGATGCACTGGGACGAGGGACCGGACATCGGCGGGCCCTGCGCTCCCTACACGGAGTCTGAGCGACTCCCCTACTTCCAGGCGGCAGCGGAGCGACTGGTGGCCCTGGGGGCTGCCTACCTCTGCTTCTGCACCAAGGAGCGACTGGACGAGCTCCGAGCCACCCAAAGGACTGCTGGGCTGCCCACCCGCTACGACCGGCACTGCCGGAACCTAACCAAGGAAGAGATCTCGGAACGAGGGGGGCGGAGTGAACCCTCGGTGGTGCGGTTGCTGGTCCCCCCCGGGGAGACCCGCTGGGACGACCTGGTGCTAGGACCCCAGCTGGTCGACAACGAGACGGTCGACGACCAGGTCCTGCTCAAATCAGACGGGTTTCCCACCTACCACCTGGCCCAGGTGGTCGACGACCACCTGATGGGGATCACCGAGGTGGTGCGGGCAGTGGAATGGCTACCGTCCACCCCCAAGCACCTGATCACCTATGCCGCGCTGGGCTGGCAATCGCCCCGGTTCGCCCATGTCGCCCTGGTGCTGGGGCAAGACCACAGCAAGCTCTCCAAGCGCCACGGCGCCCAGACCGTCAGCGAATTCCGGGAGCTGGGATACCTCCCGGAAGCGCTGGTGAACTTCCTGGCATTCCTGGGCTGGTCTCCCGGCACTGAGGAGGAGATCTTCACCCTCCCGGAGCTGCGTCAGCGGGTGACCTTCGACCGGCTCCAGTCCAGCCCGGCCATCCTCGACCAGCAGCGGCTCGACTACCTCAACGGAGTCTGGATCCGCAAGCTGCCAGTGGACCAGCTGGCCCAGCGCATCCAACCCTTCCTGCCCCAGGCCCAAGCTGAGCAGCTGGTGCCGATCGCAGCCATGGTCCAGGAACGGATCCGCCGACTGGACCAGGTCCCCGGACTGCTGGCATTCGCCTTCTCCGAGCCGACCCCGGATGCCGACTTTCTGAGGGGCAAATTGAGCCGGGGTGAGGCCCGGGCCTTTCTGGAAGGCGTCCCCGCACTCCTGACGGGCGACCCTTCAGAGCTGATGACCCGGTTGCGGAGCCTGGCCCAGGAACTGGGCGGTGGCGACCCAGCTACTGAGAAGAAGTTCATCCAGTCCGCCATGCGGGTGCTACGGGTCGCAACCACCGGAGCCGAGGTAACCCCGCCCTTGCCGGAGTCGATCGCCCTGATCGGACAAGAGGCAGCGCTACGGCGAGTTCAGCGGGCGATCAAGGTCCTGACCGAGTCGGTCTGATCTCAGACCTGGGTCCCGTACCGCATGACGAACTGACGCCGACTGCCGATACTATCGTCCCCTAGCTGGCTGCGGAACCTCGGCTCCGCGGTCGGCGAGCGCGACATTGGGGCGTTGCCAAGTGGTAAGGCGCCTGACTCTGGATCAGGTAATCGGAGGTTCGAATCCTCCCGCCCCAGCCATCGTCGCATTGAGCCCCATTTGAACTCAGATTAGGCTCCCTAAAAGTAAATTAGGTCAGTTTCATCCCCCTTAATCTGTGCAGAGACAGACAAGTAGTGGATAGGGTTTACAATGAAAGCCTATGAATGGATTAGCGCGGTCAGGCCCAGATCCCACGTCAAACCCCGAGCGGGTCAATGACTTCCTAGCCCACTGCAAGGCCAAGGGGCTCTCCCCTAGGACCTACCGCGATGCGTACGGCTACCCCCTCACCAAAGTGCTCCTGCCCTTCTGCGAGCGGGAGGCGATTACCAGCCTGGATCAGCTCGACCGGCGGGCTCTCGATCGGCTGGCCAGCCAGCTCTACGATCGTGACCCTCCGCTGAGCAAGGCTTCCGTGAAGTCGTACCTCAAGAGCGTCAACCAGCTCCTCTCGTGGTGGGAGAAGGAGACCGAGACCCCGCAGGGTCGAGCGCAGCTTCCAAAGCTCCGCAAGCCACTCCGCGAGGTACTGAGCCGCCAGCAGCTTGCCGATCTAGAGGCGGCAGCTCCGGCGGAGCGGGACAGGCTGATCATCCGGCTCCTGGCGGATACGGGAGCGAGGGAGTCGGAGATCGCTCGACTAGGGATGTCCGCCCTGGTAGAGCGTGACCGCACCTACTTCGTCAAGGTGAAGGGAAAGACCGGCGAGCGAATGCCACCCATCTCCCCGCCCCTCTTCCGCCGGCTCAAGCACTACGCGGAGAAAGGGCGGCCTCGGGACGCGGAGAGCGAGCAGATGTTCGTGACGCTCCGGCGGCGGGGCGGAGGGTATCAGCCACTGACTGAATCGGCGGTCTACCAGGTTGTTCGCACTGCCGCCGAGAGGGGGGGGTTCGAGGGCCGACTGTACCCTCACCTTCTTCGACACTCGGCGATCACTTGGATGGTCAACCGTGGTATGCAGCCCGTCGCGATCTGCGACATCGTTGGGTGCTCTCTCCCTGTGGTGATGGAGGTCTATACCCACCTGGGAGACGAACAGCGTTACCGCGCAATGATGGATGTCCTACGAGATCAGAGTTGATCGACTAGCGCGTCTTCGGCCGCCGCCATGCCTTCCGCCGGGAGAGAAGTACGATGACAACGAGTGTGGCTAGCCCCACGAGCGGCCACGGAACGGTCGGGCTCATTTCATGCCTCCTGGTTAGCCGCGCCGCCACAATGACAGGTGAGTCACTGCTGGTCCGATCTGCAGTGGCGTTGCCACATTTCTCGTCTCGCCCTTGTTGTTAATCGTCTCAGCACCGAGTGCGCCGCGCATAACACGCAGGCTCAACGAGCGGACGCTAGGTGCTACGGCCGGCAGGGCCACTTGGTCGGTCACGGCGACCTGCCACCCCCGGACTCGGCTGCTGTGACCGCCAGCAAACGCGAGAAGGTATAGCGCTCCCTCCTCATCACTTGCTTCATCTACGCCCGTCCATCGCACCCTAACCTCACTATCGGACGAACTTCGCAGCCTGTCCAGAGGGACCCGCATCGTCGTCCGAAACGCAAAACCGTTCTTGTGAAGCACGAGGGTGCCGATCTTGGCTGTAATCCCGTCACCAAGGTCCAAGCTACCATCTCCGGCAACACTCGTGGACACGGGTCCCAGCCATGTCGGGGGCATGGTAGCGAGGCGACCCATGATCGCTTGAAGGTCCGTTATGACCACCACACGTGCGCGGTGCTCCTTCAGCCACAGAAGTGGCTCCGAGTCCGCTGGCAAGGCTATCAGCTCGCCGACCACACCAGGGATCACCGGCTTCGGCTCGGCCGGATTTTTGACGATCCACTCGCGCCATTCACGCTGTAGGAACCGTAGTGCCCGCAGTAGCTCGGGCTCTGAGGCGATGCCGTATTCATCACTCTTAATGGCCGCGGGTAGGACTCCTGCCACAGACAGCGAGGAAAGGAACGAGAAGCCTGCTACTTCTCCCGGAGACAGGTGTGCGTAAGCCGCTGCTGGAGTGCGGTCGGTCCCCTCGACAAACAGCCAAAGCTGGCGAAGAGCGTTCGTCAGGAATTGACGAATGGCGATTGAGAAAGCAGTCTCGTTGGCTATCAAGCGCTCGATAAGCCCCGTGTCCTGTGAACTCGCCAGCACCGCCTGAGTGAATGGATTGTAGAATGTGGCTGACGGGGTGAGCGCCCCTCTCGAGACAAGCTGACCCAGCGCGCGGGCCTGCTCTCGGAGTTTTACCTCAATTGCATCGAAAGTTGCGTCCACCCCGCACGCCTAGGTAATACTTTCGGCGTCGCTGGGATTATTGAAATCGCAGACAAACCCCAGGGCGGTTACCACTGATCCGTGCATTACCGCGGTCACAAGCCCGATCTTAGTGTACGCTGCCTGGGTATTGTTCCACGTATCGCTGAACTGGTACCCAGAACCCTTTACGCTTCCCGAGCCGAGGATTGAGTAATTCGTCCAGTTGACGGTCCACGTGACGTGAACAATTGGCCCATCTGTAGACAGGGCTGCCTCCCAGACGGTCGCCCACCCACCATTCTTTTGGTCGGTGAGGTATAAACTCGACCACCCGCAGCTCCCGCCGACAACGTCGAGTGGACCGGGAGCTTGGACAGCTGCAGCAGAGCTGGCTGGACATGTGCCGTACTCCTCTGCGTACTGGACTTCTGCGGGGGTGGTGGCTTGACAGATCACTTGCATTGGAACCTGCACTGCTCCACTGGGTGTGGTGGCAGAGCTGGCAGCGATGGCCGGGGTGCTGCCCAGCGCAACCCAGGCACCGAAAGTGAACAACCCTACAGCTACACTCATTTGTAACCCAAGACGCGAGCGCATTATACTTCTCAAAAGAGGCTCCCTTGCGTCGAGAATAGACGCTTCTCACGTGTGGAATGCGCTCGCACACGAACTCAGCATATGAGAGGCGCGAGTAACGAGTAACTTGATCGATGGGTCGAGGGTTGTCCCATCACATAGGCGCTGACCTCCGCTGACGTATGGAGTGTTTCGCGACCGTACTCCCAAGCAAGCCGGTTGTCAAGGCCAAGTACCTACTGATCCAGCGCCGCTTTCAGAGCATGTTGCCCGGCCTCCAATGGATCACTTCGAATCCAGTTCACCGGCGGCTGGCACTGCATTGGCAGCGGACCTAACCCGGCGCGACCGAATCGAGTTGTCTTTGTCATTATCCCGGACCTTTGGGCGAGCTACGGTAGCGAGATGTGGAAGCTGGCGCAACTCACGGCGGCGGCATGCAATGCGACGACGAGATCCCCGGTCAGTCCGGCAAGACGGGGGCCATCAAGTGTCATAATTCGGGAGCCACTCCTTCTCAGTGGGTTTAGACGCGACCTTCAGCGACAGCAGTT
>JBARIA010000017.1:0-59833 GCA_049799515.1 Candidatus Dormiibacterota bacterium
GAGTGCGCTCGACCACCCTCCCACCGGGGATGGCCCCCACCTACGGTGACGTGGTCAGCGGGGAGGGATTGGAGCAGGCCTTCCAATCCGCTGACGCGGTGGTCAACCTGGTGGCGGTGATCCGCGAGCGCGGTCCTCAGACCTTCGAGGCGGTCAACGCTCAGGGAACCGCCAATGTAGTCGCCGCCGCTACCCGCGCCGGAGTCCGAAGGTTGGTGCAATTCAGCGCCATCGGCGCCGACCCCGACCCCAGCTTTCCCTACCTGTTGAGCAAATGGCGGGGCGAGCAGGCGGTGGCCGCCAGCTCCTTGGAGTGGGTGGTCATCCGCTCATCCACCATCTTTGGCAAGGGGGATGGGTTCTTCACCCTGCTGGCCAAGGCGATCTCGCTCCCGGCCCCCTTCTTGATCATCCCCGGCGACGGGACCGCAATCTTCCAGCCGATCGACGCTGACGACGTGGGCCGCTGCCTGCTGGCGGGAGTCGAAGAGGAGGCCCGCGCCCACCATCTTTATGAGATCGGCGGCCCTGACCAGGTGACCCTGGAACAGATCACCGTGGGAATTGCCCAGGTCATTGACAAGGAGTGGTTCGGGATCTCCAGGCGCAAACCGCTCCACCTCGACCCCAGGATGATCCGCCCGGGGGCGATGATCATGGACAAGGTGCTGCCGAATCCGCTGGTCACCCCACACCAATTGGATATGCTGGCCAAGCCCAACGTCACCCGTCTGGACGCGGTCAGCACCGAGTTCGGATTCGAGCCCCGGCCCATGTGGGGCAACCTCGGCTACCTGAAGCGACCAAGCCGCTGGCCTAAGCTGGCAGCCTGAGCCGCCGCCCGCCGGCGGCTCATCACCCCAGCTTCCGGGAGGAATCTGCGTGTCCGACGGCGAGCTGACTCCGCAAGAGATCATCGATCAAATCCCGGCCGCCTTCCAGGCGGATAAGGCCGCCGGGCTGGAGTCGACCTTCCAGTTCGACATCACCGGCGACCAGGGAGGCAAGTGGTATGCCGAGATCAAGGACTCCCAATGCCAGGTGACCGAGGGGACCTCCCCTAGCGCCAACATCACCATCACCATCAGCGACGAAAACTTCGTCAAGCTGATCACCGGCAAGCTGGACGGGACCATGGCCTTCATGACCGGCAAGCTCAAGCTCAAAGGTGACATGGGCCTGGCGATGCGCCTTTCATCTCTTTTCAGACTGCCCTAGTAGATCGGGCACGCTCTCCGGTCGCCGCTCCGGGCAGCGCCCAAGGAATGGACACTCGGCACAGGGACGTTCCGGGAAACCCTCGATCGAGCGGTAGTCACCCGACTCCACCCGCTGGACCGCCGCCATGCCCCAGCTGATGGCTGCCTCGCGCTCTCCGGGCCCCGCTGGCACCGGGACTAACTCTCCGGTGCGGAGCATGGCAATCGCGGTCTCCGGGGCCGGCCGGGTAGCGCCCATCACCCCCGCGGCAACCGCGGCGGCGTATAGCTGCAACTGGCGCGAGTAGCTGGCTAGGTCGACGACACTCAGGCTCAGGTTGGTCTTGTAGTCGATGATCAACAATCCTCCCGAGGGGAGGAGGGCGATCCGGTCGATCACTCCCACCAGCGGCGGGCGGTTGGGGCCAGCCCAGCCGGCCCAGCTGAAGGCAAACTCGGTCGCCACCGTGGGCAGCGCCGCCGCCGTCCCGGCGAGGTACTGGCGCACCATCACCTCGGCGGTGCTTCGCTGCTCGGGTCCCAGGCTGCCCGCTACCGAGTCCAGCGCCGCCAGCGCCTGGGGGACTGAGGCGGGGCGGTCGGGAGAGTCGCTGTGCAGGCGGTCCAGCACCCGGTGGACGGCCACCCCCAGGACCCGGGCCGGTTCGCGTCCCGCCGCTTCCCGGTAGGCGGCACCGTCAGCGGTAAGTCCGGCTGGGGTCAGCTCAGAGGCTGGGTAATGGGCGAGGTACTGGTACCAGTACTGCCTCGGGCAGCTCTGGAGCACGTCGATCGCGGTGAAGCTGAGCTGCTCCGGTTGACCCCGCCCCGGTCGGAGTGCCGCCCGCAGCTGATCGATTTCGTCCCAGCGCCGGACCAGCCGCGGGACCGAAACAGCTCGCACGGGAAGTTCCTGGTCCGGGCGCCCCACCAGGTTCATCGAGCTGGTCGGAGGCCCGAAGGGGAGCCCCGCCTGCTCGCCAAAGCGAGGCCACTCCTGGGCCCACTCGAAGGCCCCGGCAGCGGCCTGGGCCAGCTGTACGAATTCACCATCCTTGCCGGGCCTGGAGGTGGTGACCAAGAGCAGGTCCCGAGCCCGGGTCATGGCGACGTAGATCAGCCGGCGGCGCTCCTCGCGATCCAGGGCCGCCGCCGGGCTAGCGCCCCAGCGTTGGAAGGCGGCTGTCTGGACGCCGCCGATCCGAGTGCATATGACCATCCGCTGATCTCGGTCCCAGAGCACCGGATCCTGGGGCCGGACGTGATAGGGACGGCAATCGGCCAGCACCACCACTGGCCATTCCAGCCCCTTGGCACGGTGGATGGTGCTGAGGGTGACAAGGTCCTCGTCGCTCTGGGCGGGCGGTTCCGCGGTCTTGGCCTCCTCCTGCATCACTTCCAAACGGGTCAGCAGGGCGCTCAAACCGAGCCAGCGAGCCGGAGACTCTGCCGCCCATGCCACTCGCTGCAGCTCCCTCAGAGAAGCCAGCGCCCGCCTCCCCAGAGGATCACCGGCCCTCACCCGGGCCTGTTGAAGTTGGAGCAGCCCACTCTCGGCGAGGGCCTGGGCCACCAGTTCTCCGGCCGGCACCGCCTGGGCTGAGTGACCAAGAGACTCCACCACCGAGAGTACCCGGCCCGACCGCTCCGCCCAAGACCGCTCCCACCCCGGGGCGCCGTTCTCCAGATGGTCGCGCAACCGCTGGGCCAGTGAAGTGTCCCGCTGGCCGGGGTGGGCCCTCAGGGCGACCAGCGCCTGATCAGGAACACGGCTCACCTGGCACTGCAGGGCTCGGAGACAGGCCAAGTCGTCCCGGTCGTCGGCGGCCAGCCGGAGGAAGGCCAGCACGTCCCTGACCTCGGGGCGATCCAAGAGACCGCCGGTGGCGGTCTGAAATGGAATGAGCCGCCGGCGCATGGACTCCTCCAGCGGAGCGCCAATCCGGCCCAGGGTGAAGGCCAGGACCGCCATCTCCCGCCAGCGGACCTGTCCGTGGGAACCGTCGGGGTAGGTGATCCCGAAGCGGTGAATCTGGTCCAGGGCCTCGGCGATCGCCTCCGCCTCCGAAGCTGGATCCCCGACCTCGGCCACGAAGACCGGCAGCGGGCTCTCGCTGCCCCGGGCCGCTTCCATCGGCTCGTCATTCGCAAAGTTGGGGTCGGCCTTGATCACGTGGTCGGCTGCAGCCAGGATCGACAGCCGCGACCGGTGGTTACGGAAGAGTCCGAATTGCCGGCCCAGAGCATCCGCCATGATCCCGGGCTTGGCGTCGCGGAAGGCATAGATCGACTGGCGGGCATCTCCCACCATGAAGAGGCTTCGGTGGTCGGGGCCGGTCAGCTCGTGGATCAGCGACTCCTGCAGGGCGCTGGTGTCTTGGTACTCGTCCACGATCACCAGTCGGAAGGTGCTCCGGCACCAGCTGAGCAGAAGGGGCGAGCGGCGGAGCGCCAGAAGCCCCTCCCGGAGAAGGCCGTCGAAATCCAGAGCTCCGCGCTGGGCCAGCCGGCGCTCGTACTCCTGCCAGATGGTCGTGGTCAGAGCCAGGGCGGTGCGGTGCCAGGCGATCTCCTCGGGCGGATCACCCATCGCCTGGCCGCGGGCGTAGCCAGCCAGCGACTCCCGCTCACACTCGGCTGGACCGAGTTCGGTGGAGCGCAGTTGGCCGACCGTCCGGGCGGCTCCGTCCACCAGCGAGAGGATCGTCCGGGGATCGGGCTCGGGGGGCAGCTGCTGGAGCCATGAGGAGCTCCGGGCCGTCCTCTGACGCACCACGGATAGGGCCTCCTCCATCACCATCCCGGCCGAGACCGCATCGAGCAGTTCGGTATCACGAGGCAGTCCGGCGAGGTAGGCGCGCTCGCCCAGCATCCGTCGGATCAGCTGGTGGAAGGTTCCGATCCAGGCACCGTCGAGGGCCTCCGCGCTGGCATCCGGAGAGGAGATCTCCGCTTCGATCATCACCGCCAGCACCTTCTGGCGCAGCTCTGCGGCCGCCCGTTCGGTGAAGGTCACCGCCATGATCTGGCCCACCGGCAGGTCGGTGACCAGAGCGGCCGCGTAGAGCCAGGCCATGGTCGTGGTCTTGCCACTACCGGCTGCCGCCACAACCTTGACCGGTCCGTGGCCCAGCTCTCGGGCCACTTCGAATTGGGCAGGGGTCAGAGCCTGCTGGGCGCGGTCCCAGAACGCCTCGCGCTGGCTCAAAGCTGGGGATTCGGTGTCGGGAAATCGCGTCCCACCGAGCCTTCGCCGTCGCACCAGAAGGCGACCGGGCAGCCGGAGCGGCCATCGCGACAGGTGCGCTGGGAATGCCTTGGCTGGGCGGGGAAGTGGCCCGCCAGGACCGCCTCGGCCAGCTTGTCGATCTCCCTGTCGATCCGGTCCAGCTCCGCCTCGGTAAGGGTGCCTGGCCCTCCCGCCTGCTCATCGCCGTCCACGATCCGGAACCCCGACGCCATGAGCGGGTTCTGCTCCCTGGGCCCCGGCTCGGCGCCAACGTACCAGTTGCGCACCAGAGAGGGAATCTGATCGCCGAGCTGCTCGGCGAACGCCCCTCCCCTCGCAGCCAGCTGGTACATCGGCAACTGCCACTGCTGGGGACCTTCGGGAGGCTTGCCGAACACCTCAGCCCGCAGGCTTCGCTCGCTCAGCGGAGCCCGGGCCGTCTTGTAGTCGAGCAGCTCTACCTCGCCGTCGGGATGCCGCCAGAGGGCGTCGACCTTGCCGCGCAGGTGCCATCCCTCCCGGAGCAGGTCGAAGGCCACCTCCTCGGCAATCGGCTCGCCAACCTTGTCCTTTCCTGCGGCGACTACCCGGCGGCCCCACCTGGCCACCAGCCGCTCCAGCCAGAGCCGCACATAGAGGACCTTGATCGGATCGGCTTGGTCGGCGCGGACCTCCGGCATCAGCTGCTCCCGCAGCAGCTGATCGGCGACTTCCCGGAAGGCGTCGGGACTGCCATCCCAGGCGGTCCTCTGGCGGTAGAGCAGCTCCAGCAGCCGGTGGGCCTGGGTGCCCAGGGTCAGATTGACATCCGGCTCACTCTCCGGGCCCAGCAGGTGGGCCAGATACTGCCGAGGGCAGGCCAGCCAGTTGCTGACCGAGGTGGCGCTGATCGAGAGCGGGGGCTTGATCAGGGCGGCTCCCTCGGCGACCGGGTCCCAGGGGGACAGGGCCCGGCGCAGCTCGTCGGCCATGCTTTCCAGTTCCCTCGGTACCCCGGCGACTGCGATCGGCGGAACGGCCAGCGCCAGTTCGGTCACCAGGTCGTCCCGGTTCACCAGCTCCGCGAGCGGCGCTCGGACCTCGGTTATGCCGGCTCCGGACAGGGCACCGAGAAAAGGTGACCTTTCGACCGCCCGCCCCTGGTAGCGGCGAGCCCAGCTACAGGTGACCTCGCCGGTGGCCCGGGTCAGGGCTACCAGGAAGAGTCGGGCCCCGGCGTCCTGCTGCCGGTCCCCGGCGGAGATCACGTCTTCCAGCTCAGGCAGTCGGCGCACCAGCTCCTGGACCTCGTCGGAGTCCAACAGCCCGGCCGACTCGGCGGGGGCTGGGATCAGGCCGGCGGCGCAGCCACAGATGAAGACCCGGGGCCAGCTCCGGCCCTTGGCCTGGAGGGCGGTCGTCACCGTGACCTCAGAGCGCTCGCCCAGGGCGTCGGTATCGGCTTCGCCCCCGGCGTGGCGCACGGCCAGTTGCAGCTGATCCAGCCAGGCCGTCATGGGTAGCTCGGCCCGACCGAGGCGGCGCTGAATATCGACCACTGTTTGGCTGGCCCCGGCGAGCTCGGCCAGAGCAGTCGCCAGCTCCAGGTCGTTGATCGCCACTTCAGCTGTTCCGGAGGACAGTTCGATCTGGCCCAGGACGGCTAGCAGCTGGGCGCCGGTCAGCTGGCGGTCGGTCGCCCCAGGATCTCCCGGATTCAGGGCCAGCCACGGTCGGCCCGCCGCCCGAAGCTGCTCCCATGCGCCCGCCTCGGCGCCCGGCGCTTGATCTGGGATCGGTTCGCTCTCCTCCCGGCGAGCCCACTCCCAGAAGACGCTCTGGGCCGAGAGGTTGCGACGCCCCGCCGACCGGCGCAGGCTCTGGATGGAGGCCGGGGATAGGGCCGCCGGACCGGCGGCGAGCGCGGTCAGCAGGGCTCCATCATCGCCGGGCAGGCAGAGGACTCTAAGCCAGTTGAGGGCGACCTGCACCAGAGGGTGTCCAGCCAGGTTTCCGCCGCCTGGGCTCCGAAACGGCACCCCCAGACTGGTCAAGGCCGCCTGGATGGGAAGCGCCAGACGGCTCTGCGAGGGCACCAGAATGGCCACCTCGTCGAAATCGACCTCGCCCTGGAGGCCGGCTCGGGCGATCTCCCGAGCCACCGCCAGCGCTTCCTCAGTCTCGTCGGGGGCGACCCACACCCGCGTCAGCACGCCCACCCGGAAGGCCGCCTCGTCGAGCGCCTCCAACGCGGCCGGCTCGGCTAGTTCCGGCTCCCCGCTCAGGTCCAGGCCCAGCGTGCCGGCTACCTCCACCGTCCAGCTGGGAAGCGCCGGGGGCAACGCCCAATTGCTAGGTGCCAGCTCACTCGGAAAGTACTCCTCGAAGGGCCTGCTCGAGGACTCGCTGGAAACCCCCCGAAAGCCAGGGGTGGACTCGGTCCAGTGACCGGCCATGACCAGCCGGCCAGGTGGGCGGAGTCGTCCGCCCAGCTCCCGGATCAGGAGCCACTGGGCGGGACTCAGATCCTCCGCCTCGTCCACCAGGAGCAGCTCCGCCCATCCCTGCAGCGCGTCACGATCAGCAAACAGCGTCTCCAGGGCCAGCCGGTGGCTGTCCCGGCGGTCGAGGCACTTCATCTCGCCCAGGACCATCTGATAGCTGGCTGCCACCACTGCGATCTCGGCCAGGCTGACGGGCGCGTCCCGGAGCCGCTCGGCCAGAAGCCCCGGTCCCACCAGCGCCCTTTTGCAGGCCGAAACCACCGCCAGGGAGTCACTGGTGCAGGAGGGCTCTTCGACCAGAGGACCCAGCCGCGGCAGGGGCACTGCCCGGCGGAGCGCCTCCCGCATGGCCAACCACTCCCCGGTCCGGGAGAGCGTCACTTCTGATGCCTCCCCTGGCTGGAGCGCCGCCAGGACGCTGCTGGCCAAGTGTTCATGGGTCTGCACTAGGAGCAGGGGATGGGCCCCGCTCAGCTGAGCATCGACCCGGCGCCGAAGGGAAGCGGCTCCGTCGCGGCTGCGCACCACCAGGATCAGCTTGGTCGGGTCGCCACCCCCCTCGATCCATTCCACTGCCAGGTCGACCAGCTGCTGGGTCTTGCCGGAACGAGGCCCACCGACCACCCGGGTGGGACCCCTCAGGTCAGCCAGACTCCGGCGTCGCAAAGCTGACCGGTCGGGCAGGATGGCTAAAGTCGCTCCAGGTCCCGCGATCCGACCGGCCGGGGCGGGTTGCGGAACTCGACCAGAGCGGCCATCAGCCCCTCCGGACGGAGCAGCTGTCGTAGCGCTCCCGCGCGCAGCGCCGGATCCTCCCCCCGCACCAGCCCCCCGGCCACCCCTTCGACGATGGAGCTGACCATTCCGGCCAGCCAGGCCGCGTCGGGGCTCGGCGCCGGCTGCTCGTCGAACTCCGAGGGCTCGACCTCGGTCAGCAGGGAAGCGACCATGGCCCGGCCGACCCGGTCGCGGAGCTGGTCCACCCGGCGCTTGGCCGGTCCAGCCGCGGCGTCGACCAGGTGAAAGAGCAGCCGGAAGGAGGCTGGTGAGTCGGCCGCGAACTGCAGAAAGGTAGTGGTCAGCTGCTCGAAGGATGGGGAAGTCCCCATCCCCAGCAGTTGCTGAAGGCGCTCGCTCTCCCGCTCCACCACCGCCGCCAGGGCCTCACGACGATTGTGGAAGTGCCGATAGACCAGCGGTTTGCTGACCCCCGCCGTCAGGGCGATGGAGTCCATGGTGGTCAACTCCAACCCATCTCTGGCGAAGGCCATCAGGCAGGCCTGGAGCAACTGCTCGCGGCGCTCCGTGTGGTGCATCCGGTGTTGCCGGGGACGTCCCTGACCCGGCTGCCGCTCGGTCACCCGGCCGACCGTCTCGATCGTCGCCCCGACCAGCCAGGGTGCCAGTTGACGTTCGTTCTTCATGCCGGACATGGCTCGCACCTGGGCTAGTCGCCCGGGCCCGTGGCCTCCGCTCGTACCGAGTTGCGGAGCCTGCCGATGGGCTCGATCCGGACCTCGACATCCTGGCCAGGCTGGAGCATCGCCTTGGGCTTGCGCCGCCAACCGACGCCGGCAGGGGTACCGGTCTCGATCACATCGCCAACTTCCAGATCGACGTAGTCGGAGAGAAAGCTGATCAGCTGGGCTACCGAGAAGATCATGTCCTTGGTGTGACCCTCCTGGCGGACCTCGTCACCCACCCGGGTCTCGATGATCAGCGACTGGGGGTCGGGAATGGCGTCGGCGGTGAGCAGGTGGGGGCCGAGCGGCGCGAACGTCGCCATGCTTTTGGGCAGGGTCCACTGAGCCATGGCGTCCTGAACATCGCGGGCGGTCACGTCGTTGGCCACGGTGTAGCCAGCGACATGATTCAGAGCGGTCTCGACGGGGACCCGACGCCCAGCACTCCCGATCACCACTGCCAGCTCCCCTTCGTAGTCGATCGCCTCAGCGTGCTCGGCCGGAAGGAGGATTGCAGCTCCGTCGCCGACCACGGCAGAGTTGAGCTTGACCCAAACCACCGGGCTGTCGGGGGCCTTTGCCCCGCTCTCCTTGGCATGGTCCAGGTAGTTGCGGCCAATGGCGAATATCCGGTTGGGTTCGAGAGGTGCAACCAGTGGCAGCTCCGGCCAGATCTCCATCCCCGGAAGGGGTCCCTGACCACTCAGGATCGCGGCCTGCAGCTCCGGAGTGGCCAGCCCCAGATCGAGCCAACGGATGCTCTCGCCAGACGGCCGTTCGGGGTCGGCAACCGCGAAGCGGAGCCCCTCGGGGGCGGCAAATCTGGCAATGCGCAACTGGTATCTCTCCCCAACTGTGGACGCCCCATTATCCGACCAGGGTCGGCCGAGCGCTCCATCCAAATTGCTAGGATCGGGCCGCTATGGAGAAGGTCCTGCGAGCAGCCCGATCGGTGCCCGCTAGCGCTGACTGGGCACGGGCTGCCAGGACTTGCGAGCCTGCTGCTCGGACACCTACAGCGGTCAGCCAGTGAACTCTGCCACAGAGCCCGACTCAGTGGCCCAGGTCAATGTGCAGGACCGCCTCTATGCAGGTGGCGGCTGGATCGCTTCGACCTCCCAGAACCGAATAGAGGTTCATGAGGCAGGCACCGGGAAGGTCATGGCCACGGTCGCGGACGCCACCGAGCTGGACATCGACCGGGCCGTCCAGGCTGCTGCCGATGCCCAGCCTGGCTGGTCGGCCAGATCCACCGCCGAGCGGGTCGAATACCTGGAGGCGATCTCGCGAGGCATCGGCGAGCGCACCGAGGAGCTGGCTCGGAGCATCGCCCGGGAAGTGGGCACCCCGATCCGGCACTCGAGAGCGCTCCAGGTCGGCAACCCGATCCAGATCATCGACGGCACCGCCGCAGCTCTTCGGACATTCAGTTTCCAAGAGGAGATCGGAAATGTCCTGGCGCTGCGCGAACCGATCGGAGTGGTGGCCGCGATCACCCCCTGGAACTACCCTCTGCAGCAGGTGGTGGCCAAAGTGGCCCCCGCGCTGGGCGCCGGATGTACGGTGGTGCTCAAGGCCAGCGAGGTGGCACCCTTGACCGCCTTCACCCTGGCTGAGATCGCCGATGCGGTCGGACTTCCGGCCGGGGTGCTGAACGTGCTCACGGGGGCCGGGGCCACCGCTGGCGAGGGCCTGGTGTCCCACCCCCTAATCGACATGATCTCCTTCACCGGCTCGACCAGGGCCGGCCAGCGAATCTCCCAGCTGGCCTCGGAGAGGGTGACCCCGGTGACCCTGGAGCTGGGCGGCAAGTCGGCCAGCGTCCTGCTGCCCGACGCTGACATCGAGAAGGCGGCCAAGTTCGCCGTCTACAACGCCTTCCTCAATGCGGGTCAGACCTGTACCGCCCTGACTCGGCTCTTGGTCCCGCAGAGAGACCAGGAGCAGGCGGTGGCGGTCGCGGTTGAGACGGCTCAGAAGCTGGGACTGGGAGATCCCCTGGACGAGGCGACCCGTCTCGGCCCGCTGGCTTCGCAGACCCAGTTGGATCGGGTGCGAGGCTTCATAGCCGTCGGCATCGCGGAGGGGGCCCGCCTGGCGATCGGAGGAGTGGACCCTCCACCGGGGCTGGGGCGGGGCTATTTTGTGGCGGCAACTCTCTTCGCCGATGTGCGCCCCGAGATGGCGATTGCTCAGGAGGAGATCTTCGGCCCGGTGCTCTCCGTGCTCCCCTACCGGGACGAGACCCAAGCCCTGGAGATCGCCAACGGCACCAGGTATGGCCTGGCCGCCGCGGTCTGGTCCACTGACCAGGATCGGGCCCTGGCTTTCGCCAAGCGGCTCCGCGCCGGCAGCGTCGAGGTCAATGGCGGGGCATTCAACCTCTGCGCGCCCTTCGGCGGAGTCAAGCAGTCCGGTCACGGGCGGGAGTTCGGCCGGGCGGGCCTGGAGGAATTCCTGGTGACCAAGTCGCTCCAGCTCTGAACGGCTGGCCCCGGTCCCCGGGATTCCCTCTCCGTAAGCTGCGGTGATGCGACGCTTCGACCTGGTCATTCTGGGCGGTGGCTCGGGCGCCGAGGCCATCTGTGGGGCTGGCCTGACCGGGCTCTCCATCGCGGTGGTGGAGGAACTTCGATTCGGCGGCGAATGCCCCTTCGTCGCCTGCATGCCGAGCAAGGCGATGCTTTATTCGGCCGCCCTTGAGAAGGCCGCGCGGGGGCAGGCTCCAACCGGGCCCCTCCCAAATGCCTACCTCGCCGCTGCCGAGCGGCGTGACCGCATCGCGGAGCAGCGCGACGACTCCCAGCACCTACAAGCACTTCGAGATCAGGGCGTTGAGCCGATTCGAGGTCGGGGACGAATCCTCAAACCGGGCCTGATCGAGGTCGCGGGAGAAGCCATTGAGTTCCAGGACCTGGTGATCGCCACCGGTTCTGAGCCCACCCTCCCGCCGGTTGCCGGGTTAGACAAGGTCGACTACTGGTACAGCGACCGACTCCTCTCTTCCTCTGAGCTGCCCCAGAGCGCGCTCGTTCTGGGAGGTGGCCCAGTCGGCTGCGAACTGGCCCAGATGCTGGCCCGTTACGGCTGCCGAACCGTGCTGATCGAGGTCGCGCGCCAGCTCCTGCCGGCGGAGGAGCCGGAGCTGGGCCGGGCCATGGCCGAGACGTTGCGCGCCGACGGCGTGGAGGTTCTGCTCGGAGGCCTGGTGGAGTCGGTCGACTCGCCCTCAGCTGGAGTGGTGCGGGTCCAGCGCCAGGGAGATGCGCTGCTCGAGGTTGAGATCTTGGTGGTGGCGGCCGGCCGGAGGTCCCGCATCGAGGACCTCGGCCTGGAGACCTACGGGCTGAAGCCCACCGACCGACGGCTCCCGATCGACCAGCACTGCCGGGCTTTGAGCAATCCCCATCTCTTCGGGGTAGGCGACGTGACCGGAGTGGCCCCCTTCACCCACACCGCCAACTACCAAGGCAAGGTGGTGGCCGACCGGCTCCGCGGTGGCCAGGCGGTGGCTGACTACCGGGCCATTCCCCGGGCGGTCTACACCGACCCGCCGGTGGCGGCGGTGGGTCTGACCCGGCGCCAGGCTCGCGACCAGGGTCTGCCGATCAAGAGCGGCAGCTGTGCATTCCGAGACACCGCCAGAGCGGCGGCCGAGGAGGTGAGCTCCGGGGAGCTGGTCCTGGTCGCCGATACCTCAAGAAAGGTGCTGATCGGCGCCGCCATTGCAGGTCCGGCAGCGGATGAGAGCATCGGATGGGCAGCCCTGGCGATCAAAGCCCAGCTTCCCCTCGAGTTGCTGCGAGACACGGTGGCCCCTTTTCCGACCTACAGCGAGGCTTACCTGGAGGCCCTCGACGCGCTGGCGAGGGGATCAGCACTGGACAACTAATCCGCGCTTGCCTGGACCTCGATTCGGGCTTGGGCTGCGGCCAGCCGGGCACCGGGCACCCGGAAGGGTGAGCACGACACATAATCCAGCCCCAGCCGCTCGCAGATGGTTATCGACTGGGAGTCTCCCCCGTGCTCTCCGCAGATGCCGACCTCCAGCTTCGGCCTGGTCGCCCGCCCGGCGGTGGTGGCAATCTCCATCAGCCGGCCCACACCATCGGGATCGAGATGTTCGAACGGATTGGAGGGCAGGATCCCGTCGCTGACATATCGATTGAGGAACTTGCCCTCGGCGTCGTCGCGCGAAACCCCGTAGGTCATCTGGGTCAGGTCGTTGGTCCCGAAGGAGAAGAACTGAGCCTGCTCGGCCACCTGTCCCGCGGTCAGCGCGGCCCGCGGTACCTCGATCATGGTCCCGATCTTGATCTCCGTCCGGACGCCCTGCTCCTTGGCCACCTGCTTCAAGGTGGCCTCGATGATCGCCCGGGAGCGCCTGAGCTCCTCCACGTGCCCAACTAGGGGAACCATGATCTCCGGGATCCCCTTGATCCGGCGCCGCCGCAGGTCAACGGCCGCCTCGGCAATGGCCCGGGCCTGCATCTCGATGATCTCGGGAAAGAGCAGCCCCAAGCGGCAACCACGGAGTCCCAGCATGGGGTTCTGCTCCCGGAGCTGCTCGACCGCCGCCAGCATCAGCTCCGCTCGAGCCAGCTTCTTGGGTGACTTCTTGAGCGCTCTTAGTCGGGTCACCTGCTCCAGCAGATCGTCATGATTGGGCAGGAATTCGTGAAGCGGCGGGTCGATCAGCCGGATGATCACCGGCAGGCCCTGCATCGCCTCCAAGATCCCGATGAAGTCCTCCCGCTGGTAGGGCAGGAGCTGGGCCAGGGCCTGACGGCGGGCTTCAGCATCGGGGGCCAGGATCATCTCCTGCACGTGGGGCAGCCGCTCCTGCTCCATGAACATGTGCTCAGTGCGGCAGAGCCCGATCCCCTCAGCTCCGAAGGAGCGGGCGCGGGCGGCGTCGGCGGGATTGTCCGCGTTGGCCAGGACCCTGAGTCGACGCACCCGGTCGGCAATCGACAGCAGCTGTTCCAGGTCGCCCGAGACGACCGGTTCGACGGTCGGCACAACCCCTTCGATGACCCGGCCGTCCGACCCGTCAAGGGTGAAGACCTCCCCCTCCTTGATGGTCACCCCACCGGCTACGAACCGACGGTTCTTGAGGTCCACCTCGATCTCCTCGGCGCCGGCTACGCAGGGCTTGCCCATGCCCCGCGCCACCACCGCGGCGTGAGAGGTGCGTCCTCCTCGTGCCGTGAGCACCCCTTGGGCGGCGATCATGCCGTGGACATCGTCGGGATTGGTCTCGATCCTAACCAAGATCACCTGCTCACCCCGCCTGGCCGCCGCCTCGGCCCGGTCAGCATCGAAGACGGCAGCCCCGGTGGCGGCCCCCGGAGAGGCTGCGAGCCCGGTGGCCAGGACCCGCACCTGGGCCCCGGGATCGATGGCCCGGTGGAGCAGATGGTCGACCTGCTCGGGCTCGACCCGGCGCAGCGCCTCCTCCTCGGTGATGATCCCCTCGGCGAGCATGTCAACCGCGATCTTCACGGCCGCCGCCGCGGTGCGCTTGGCGCCCCTGGTCTGGAGCATGTAGAGCTTGCCACGCTCAATGGTGAACTCCATGTCCTGGACGTCGCGGTAGTGAGCCTCGAGCTTGCCGGCGATCTCGGCGAAGCTCCGGTACACCTTGGGCAGTGCCTTGCGCAGGGTTTCGATCGGCTGCGGGGTACGGATCCCGGCCACCACGTCCTCGCCCTGGGCGTTCAGCAAGTACTCACCGAAGAGCGTCTTCTCCCCGGTAGCCGGGTCACGGGTGAAGGCGACCCCGGTACCTGAGTCGTTGCCCATGTTGCCGAACACCATGGCCTGGACGTTGACTGCCGTACCCAGGTCATGGGGGATGTGGTTGTACTCGCGGTAGGCAACCGCCCGGCGTCCGTTCCAGGACGAGAAGACGGCGCCGATCGCCGCTGTCAGCTGTTCCCAGGGGTCCTCGGGAAACGACTCCTTGGTGTGCTCCTGGTAGATCTCTTTGAATCTTTCTGCCAGCGCCGTGAGCGCTTCGGCCGGAAGCTCGGCGTCGCTTGTGACCTGGGCGGCGTGCTTGGAAGACTCCAGCTCCCGCTCGAAGAGCTCGCCGTCCACCCCTTTGACGATCCGCCCGAAGAGCTGGATAAAGCGCCGGTAGGCGTCGAGGGCGAAGCGCCGGTCGCCGGTCTTCCGGGCCAGACCTTCCAAGGTCTTCTGGTTGAGACCCAGGTTGAGGACGGTGTCCATCATCCCGGGCATCGAGAGGGCGGCTCCCGAGCGGACCGACACCAGTAGCGGCTCCGTCGGATCGCCAAGCCCCTTCTTGGCCCTGGCCTCCAGCCCCTTGAGGTGCGCTTTGACCTCGTCCATAAGACCGGCCGGGAACTTGTCGCCAGCCTTCATGTAGGCGTTGCAGGCCTCGGTGGTGATGGTGAAACCCGGAGGCACCGGCATCCCGGCCTTGGTCATCTCGGCGACGCCGGCTCCCTTGCCGCCCAGGAGCTGGCGCATCTCGGCACTGCCCTCTTCGAAGTCGTAGATGAACTTCGGCGCCGCCTTGCGTGCCGAGGCTGGCCGAGCTGGTACCGCGGTCTCTGGCATCGACACCGCCTCCTTGCCTGAAACGTCCCAGCCGAGTTTACCTGCGAAGGCCACCAATTCAGGAGCCACCCAGATCTCGCCGGATCCCGGTGCTACGATCGATTGGTCTCTCAGCGACCGGCTCTGCGCCCCCCGCGTCCGGAGCCGCCTGGACCATCCCCGCCCCCCGCCTGGGCCAAAGGACCCTCCGAGCTAAATGGGAATGCACCACACCGGAGGTAGCGACTCAGGTCACCGGCCCAGCACCTTCTCGTCTCCGGGAGGGCCCTCTGAGACCACCCCCCGAGCCAAGGGCACGGTGCGACGGGTGGTCAAACTCTTCCGGCCGTACCGGGTCAAGGTGCTCGGCATTCTGGCGATCCTGGTGGTGGTCGCGGTCCTGGGGATCGTCAATCCCTACATGCTCAAGCTGATCATCGACGACGCGATTCTGAAGCACAATCCCAGGCTGCTGCTGATCTTTTTCGGGATCATGGTGATCACCCCGATCATCAGCACCGGGCTCGGGGTCTGGCAGACCTACCTCAATGCAGTGGTGGGCCAGCGGATGATGCAGGACCTGCGAGTGGCGCTCTACACCCACCTGCAGAACCTGCCGCTGAGGTTCTTCACGGCGACCAGGACCGGGGAGATCCAGTCCCGGCTGGCCAACGATGTGGGTGGGGTGGACTCGGTGATCACCAACACCGCCACCAGCACCGTGTCCAACCTCACCCGTACCGCCGCAACCCTGGCCGGGATGGCCTTCCTCAGCTGGCAGCTGACCGTGCTCTCGGTGGCCGTGCTGCCGATCTTCATTCTGGTGACCTGGCGGGTCGGCGAGGTGCGGCGCCGGGTCAGCGCCCAGACCCAGGTGACCCTGGCCGACCTCTCCGCTTTGGCCGAGGAGACACTCTCGGTGAGCGGGGTTCTGCTCACCAAGGTCTACGGACGGGAGCAGCGGGCCCGCGAGCGCTACGTGGGCGAAACCGCTCGCCTCACCGCCCTGATGATCCGCCAGCAGATGGTCGGGCGCTGGTTCTTCGGTTTCATCCAGACCTTCTTCTCCATCCTGCCGGCCGGGGTCTACCTGATGGCCGGGCTGGTCCTGCACGCCGGGGTGAAGGGCGGAGTTTCGGTGGGCACATTGGTCTCATTCACCACTTTCCAATCTGCGCTCTTTTTCCCCATCGGCCAGCTGCTCAACATCCAGGTGGAGATGCAAGGTGCGCTGGCCCTCTTCGACCGGATCTTCCAGTACCTCGACATCCCGGTGGAGATCGAGGACCGACCTGGAGCGATCACCATCCCCGCCGCCGATATCAAGGGCCGGATCGACTTCCACGACGTGACCTTCAGCTACGAACCCGGCGTCACTCCTGCGGTGAAGCGGGTGACCTTCGAGGCAGAGCCCGGCCAGCTGGTGGCCCTGGTGGGTCCCAGTGGCGCCGGCAAGAGCACCCTCACCTATCTGATGGCCCGCCTCTATGACGTCGATACTGGCTGGATCGCCCTGGATGGCCACGACCTGCGCGACCTGAGCACGACCACTCTGCGGGCAGCGATCGCCGTGGTCACCCAGGAGACCTTCATCTTCCACAGCACAATCCGCGATAACCTCCTGGTCGGTCGACCGGACGCCAGTGACGAGGAGATGATCGCCGCCGGTCGGGCGGCCGCAATCCACGATCGGATCATGGAGCTACCCGATGGGTACGACACCATCGGCGGGGAGCGCGGGTACCGGCTCAGCGGCGGGGAGAAGCAGCGGGTCGCCTTGGCCCGGGCCATCCTGAAGAACCCCCCGGTGCTGATCCTCGACGAGGCCACCAGTTCCCTGGACAGCCACAGCGAGCGGGCCATCCAAGATGCCATCGCCAACTTGATGGCGGGACGAACCACCATCGCCATCGCCCACCGACTCTCCACCATCCTGGCCGCTGACCTGATCGTGATGATGGAGCACGGGCAGATCGTGGAGCGGGGCACCCACTCTCAGCTCATGGCTCAGGGCGGCGCCTACTCCCGGCTCTATCTGGAGCAATTCGCGCGCCAGCCTCTGGAGGTGGTCAGCTAGCGGGTCGCCGCCCGGGCCGGCGACCCGCTAGCTGCTGGTCAACCGGCAGTACCAAGCGCGGTCAGCGCAGCTCCCCGACTCAGCCGGTCGGCCCATACAGGTCGGCTGCCGTCAACCCCAGCAGGTTTATCTCTACCTTCAACAGAGCGCCTTGCCCCAGCAGTAGGTGGACGGAGCCGGCGAAGTGATCAGGCCAGGCAACGAGTTCCGCGCACTCGGAGCCTGGAAGGATGCTCTCTGGGCTCGGCCGCCGCCATCCGGCCTCAGTCCAACTTGTCGGCGCAGGCGGTCGCCAGCTGCTCCAGCGGAACCCGCACCTGCTCCATGGTGTCCCGGTCTCGAATGGTCGCGGCATGGTCTTCCAGGCTGTCGAAGTCGACGGTGATCGCCAGCGGGGTCCCGATCTCGTCCTGCCGTCGGTAGCGTCGGCCGATGGACTGGGTATCGTCGTAGTCAGTCGAAAACTGTTGGCGCAGCTCATGCTCGACTCGGCGCGCCAGCTCCACCAGCTCCGGCTTGTTCCTCTGCAAGGGTAGAACCGCAACTTGGAAGGGTGCCATGTCCGCCTTCAGGTGCAGCACCACCCGGGGTTCCCCCCGCACCTCCTCTTCGGCATAGGCGTCGAGCAGAAGCGCCAGGAAGGTGCGATCCACCCCGAGCGACGGCTCCACCACGTAGGGCAGGTAACGTTCGTTGGTGCTGGGATCGGTGTACTGGAGGTCACGTCCGCTCACCTCCTGGTGTCGCTTCAGGTCGAAGTCGCCCCGCCGAGCGATCCCCTCCAGCTCGCCCCAACCCCAGGGAAAGCTGTATTCGATGTCACTCGATGCCAGTGCGTAGTGGGCCTTCTCGTGCTCTCCATGGGGTCGCAGCCGAAGGTGCTCTGGCTTCAACCCCAGGGACTGGTGCCAGCTGACCCGCTGTTCGCACCAGTACTCAAACCACTTGGCGTCCTGGCCCGGCTGGCAGAACCACTCCAGTTCCATCATCTCCAGTTCTCGAAGTCGAAAGATGAAGTTTCCAGTCGATATTTCATTACGGAAGCTGCGCCCAATCTGGGCGATCCCGAAGGGAATCCGCTGCCGGGAGCTGTTGACCACGTTCCGGAAGTTGACGAAGATGCCCTGGGCAGTCTCGGGTCGGAGGTAAGCGACGGAGCTGTCGTCCTCGAGTGGGCCGATGAAGGTCTTGAACATCAGGTTGAACTGGCGCGGCTGGCTCAGCGGGCCGCCGCAGTTGGGGCAGGTGGTGCCCTCCAACTGGTCGGCCCGCCAGCGCTGGTGACACTTGCCGAGGCAGTCCACCAGGGGGTCGCTGAAGTTGGTGAGGTGGCCGGACGCCTCCCAGACGATGGGGTTCATCAGGATCGCCGCCTCCAAACCCTCGACGTCATCCCGGAGTTCAACGATTTCCCGCCACCAGGCATCCCGGATCCGCCGGCGCAGCCGCACCCCCAACGGACCGAAGTCGTAGACGGCGTTGATCCCGCCATAGATCTCGCTGCTCTGAAAGACAAAACCCCGGCGCTTGCAGAGTGAGACCAAAGTCTCCAGCGGATTGGCAGCGGATTCCGTCATATCGACCTCCAGCGGTCCCGGCAGGTCGCACCGAAGGGACCCGGGCTCAACCAGTGGCCGTCATTCTACTGGCGGAGCCGGTCTGCCCTCCCCCACTTCGAGGTCTCCGGAACCGGTTACCACCACCGCTCGGCCCGGGCCTCGAACCGTCCAGGTGAGGCCGTCCCAGCAGACCCCGGTCGACTCGTCGATGGCGATCACCTCGCGCTCCCGTCCCATTCGCGACGCCATCTCAGTCCACCTTCGGCCAGCGCCGCTCCAGTGGGGCACCACCACCGCGCCGAACATCCCCAACCCCTGCCTGAGCGCGAAGTCCTTGCCGGGAAGCAGGCACGCCTGGGAGAGCACCATGGCACCCGCGCTGGAGCCCGCCACCGGGACCCCCTGGCGGTAGGCTGCCCGCAAGGTCTCCGCTGCCAAAGTGCCGACAAGAACCCGCTGGGCCGCGTCGGGATCACCACCACAGAGATAGATCGACGCTGCGGCCCGGAGCTGCTCTAGCCGCCTGGGCTCGGCCGCATCCTCGCGGGTCTGGATCAGACAGCCCTCGACCGTCGCGCCCAGCTCGTCGAAGTAGGAGGCTGCCCAGGCCACCTGGGTGTCGGGAATGTCCTGGGCCGCCGAGGTGACCACCGTGACCCGGGACTGGGCCGCCCGACCGAGCCACCACGAGTCGGCGGCTTCAGAACCGTGGCGCCACTCGTTGCCGCCCAGCAGCATCAGGGTCCTGGGGATGGTCGGGCTATCCAAGGATGACCCCCAGCTGCCGACCAATTGCCAACCACACAGCACCATTCTGGTCGTCGGCGCATAGCTGCTCGGAGTTTTTCGAGAGCCACTGATAGCATCTGGAAGTGCTCCGGCTCCACGACACCCTGACCAGACAGGTCCGAGAGGTGGAACCGCGTGAGCCACCCCGGCTGCGCATGTACAGCTGCGGTCCGACCGTGTACCGGTCGGTGCACATCGGCAACCTGCGCACCTACCTGCTGGCTGACTGGATCAAGCGGATCGCCCGCAGCCAGGGGTGGGAGGTCCTCCACGTCAAGAACATCACCGACGTCGGCCACATGCGGCAGGAGATGGCCGAGCGCGGGGGCGACAAGGTCATCGCCGCCGCCCTGGCCGCCGGGCGCACCCCGCGGGAAATCGCCGCCGAGTTCGAGGAGGAGTTCCATCTGGCCGAGTCGCTGCTGGGGATTGAGCCGGCCGACGTCTTTCCCCGAGCCACCGATCACGTGCCCCAGATGCTCTCCATAATCGAACGACTGCTGGCCCGCGGACTGGCCTACGAGGTGGGCGGAACCGTCTACTTCGACACCGCCGCCCGGGCCGCTTACGGGTCCCTCTCCGGCAATTCCCTAGAGCAACTGCAGCGTGCGGCGGGCGCCGAGCCGGATCCCGCCAAACGTCACGCCGCCGACTTCACCCTCTGGCGGCAGGCCGAGCCGGGCCGGCAATTGATGGTCTGGGACAGCCCTTTCGGACGGGGCTACCCCGGCTGGCACATCGAGTGCTCGGCGATGTCGATGGAGTATCTGGGGGAGGAGATCGACCTCCATACCGGCGGGGTCGACAACATCTTCCCCCACCACGAGGACGAGCTCGCCCAGAGCGAGGGCGCCACCGGCAAGCAGTTCGTGCGCCACTGGGTCCACGGCCAGCACCTGCTGGCCGACGGGGTGAAGATGGCAAAGTCCCAGGGCAACGTCTACACCGTCCAGGACCTCCTGGAGCGGGGATTTGACCCCCTCGCCTTCCGGTACCTCTGCGCCACGGTGGGATACGGGACTCGCCTCAACTTCACCCTGGCCTCCCTGGCGGCGGCTCAGCGGGGGCTGCAGCGACTGCGCCAACTGGCAGCCCAAGACGGCGGCGCAGTGGATCAAGCCCGGCTCCGATCGCTCCAGGATGCGGTTCAGGCGGCGCTCGAAGACAACCTCGACCTGCCCCGGGCCCTGGCCCTGACCTGGCAGTTCGCCCGAACCAGGGGACTCTCTGGCGCCACCAGGCGAGCCGGGCTCTTGGGTGCGGACAGTTGGCTCGGTCTGGCACTCGACCGTCCATCGCCGGCGGCCGCCGAGCCCGGCGCCTGGCGGGAGCTGGCCACTGCCCGAGACCAGGAGCGCCGCCAGCAGGCCTATGCCCAGGCTGATACGGCTCGGCTCTCACTGATTGGGGTGGGAGTGGTCCCCGAGGACGGGCCGGCCCGAACCAGCTACCGCCCTGTATCAGCCCTAGACCTTCGCCACGGACTGATCTCCTCCCCGCAAGAGGTACCTGACCGGCGGGCCGACCCGGACCTCGTTGAGGTGTCGGTGAGCATCGTGAGCAACGGCTATCCCGAGGACCTGACGCGCTGCATCGAGAGTCTGCAAAAGTTTCGGGACGGCCATGCGGTGGAGATCCTGGCCGTCGACAACGACTCCCGGGAAGTGGGGACGGTGCTCGACGAATTGGCCAGCCACGATTCGTCGATCCACCCGTTTCATGCCGACCACCAATTGGGTGAGGGCGCTGCCCGCAATGTCACGCTCCGGGCCGCCCGGGGTTCGGTGGTGCTGATCCTCGACACCGGGGTGGAGGTCACCGGCGATTGCTTCACGCCTCTGCTGGAGGCTCTTCGCGATCCACTAGTCGGTGCGGTCGGAAGGTGGGGCGCCACCAGTCGGGATATGCGCGAGTTCGACGACTCCGATACCGTCGAAGTGGACGCCATCGACGGCTACTGCCTGGCGTTCTCCCGGAGACGCCTGCAGGAAGTTGGACTCCTGGATGAGCGCTTTCGCTTCTACCGGATGCTGGACTTCCACTATTCGCTCACCCTGCGGTCGTTTGGCCTGAGTCAGCGCCGGGTCCCCGAGCTGCCGGTGGTGATGCACCGTCACCGCGGCTGGGAGGACACCGACCAGGACGAACGCGAACGGCTCAGCCGGCTCAATTTCCGCCGCTTCTTCGAGCGCTGGCACCACCGACCCGACCTCCTGCTCGCCGCCGACCCCTCCGCCTCCGCCCACAGCTGACAGACCCCGCGGCTCATACCGTGGTGGCGGCCGCCCCCCGGAACTCGGCGAGGATCCGAGCTGATTTCAGGGGCTTGTCGAGGTGGTGCTCCAGGTGGGCCAGCAGGATCGCCTCTACCTCATCCCGCAGGGACTCGGACCACCTCAGCCGACGCAGCGTCGTGCAGTCGCCCGCTTCCATCCGCCGGAGCACCCGGAGAGCCGGAGCGGAGCAAGGCAGGGCCGCTGGCTGACCGGTCCTGCACTCGCCCTGAACCATCCCTCCCATCGCCGGCAGAAAGCCACCCTCCCGGTCCTCCAGGTCCTCGCCGCAGATGGCGCAGCGGCGAAGCTCCGGCAGGTAGCCGCCCTGGGTGGCGATCTGGAAGGAGCTGAGCGCTAGCTCAAGCCGGGCGTCGCCGTTCGGATCGGCCATCCGCTCCCTGGTCTCTGCGATCAGCTGGTAGAGCCCCGGGTCGGGGTGACCCTCCTCGATCGTCGCGTCCACCAGCTCTGCCAGCACCCCACCGCAGGCAGTGCGCACGATGTCGCTCCCGGGCCAGGGCAGGCCCACGGCCCGCGCCTGAGCCAGCACGGCCATGTTCCGTCCCGGAATCAGTAGAAGTTCGGAGCGGGTGAGCAGGTCCAGACCGGCGGCGTTGCGCGCCTTGGCCCGCCTGACGCCCCGGGCCAGCACGCTGAGCTTGCCCTGATCGCGGGTGAAGATGACCAGGATGCGGTCGGCCTCGGCGAAGGTCCGACGCCGAAGGACTATCCCCTCGTCGCTGACGAGTTCGGGCACTTGCTAAGGGGACTCGGGAGGGAGGGAGCTGCTGCCGGCCGGCGCCGCTCCCTGGTCAACCGCGGAACCATCCGACTCCACTGGGAAGGGCCGTTGCGAGCTGAGTCGCACCGTCCGGATCGCCCGCCGCTCGATCGCCTCGACCGTGATGGTGATCCCGTCCCCGGCGTCGACCGTGTCGCCAACCGATGGAATCCGCCCCAGATGGGAGTAGACCAAGCCGCCCACCGAGTCGAAATCCTCCCCTTCCAGGTGCAGGTGGAGAAGCTCGTTGACATCGTCGAGGCTCACCGAGGCACTGACCAGGGCCTCCTGGGGACCGACCAGCTGGACCTCCTCCTGCTCAGCGAGGTCATATTCATCCCGGATCGGGCCCACGATCTCCTCGAGCAGGTCCTCGATGGTGACCAGCCCGGCGGTGCCCCCATACTCGTCGACCACCACCGCCAGGTGGGTCTTGGCGAGCTGCATCTCCTGGAGCAGCTCACCGAGCCGCTTAGCCTCGGGAACAAAGGTCGGCGGCCGGGCGAGACTCCCCACCTTCAGCTCCTCAGGACCGGCTCCGTTGGTGTTCCCCAGCAGGTCCTTGGCGTAGACGACCCCGGTGATGTTGTCGACCGTCTCCTCGTAGACCGGGATCCGGCTGTGCCCGTGCTCTCGGATCTCGGCGATCGCCTCGCCGACCGTGGAGTCGGAGGGCAGGGCGACCATCTGTACCCGGGGCACCATAACCTCACGGACCGGCTTGTCGGTCATCTCCAACACCCCATGGATCATCTCCCGCTCCTCCTCCTCGACGATCCCTTCCTGCTCGCTGGCCAGGACCAGCTCCTTCAACTCCTCCTCGGTCAAAAAGGGATTCCGTCGCCCGCCCTCGCCCGGCAGCACCCTGAAGAAGACGGCCGAGATCGCGGTCAGCACCGTGACCAAAGGGGAGAGCGCCCGGGTCACCAGTGCCACCGGACCCGCCACCCGGCGGGCCATGACCTCACTGTGCTGGAGGGCGTAGGTCTTGGGTCCCAGTTCGCAAAAGAGGAGAACCAGGATCGCCAGAGCCACCGCCGCCCAGAGCGCCGCCCCTTCTCCCAAGTGCTGCTCCGCCAGCAAGGTCGCCGAAGATGAGGCCAGCATCAGGGCCAGGGTGTTGGCGACCAGGATCGTCCCCAGGTAACCACTCGGGTTTCGGTGGAGCCGCTCGACCACCGCCGCTTTTTGATCGCCCTCGGCTCGCCGGGCCCGGAGCCAGATACGGCTCACCGAGGTGAGCGAGGTCTCGGCGGTGGCCGAGAGCCCGGCCAGCACCAGGGCCACCACCAGGACGGCGATCAGCCAGCCACTCATGGGGACGCGAGCGCCGTCATTCCTCGGCTCATCAGTACCCGGCTGGGCCCTTCCCAGTCGCTGACTCTCCCACCCTCCCCCGAGGGGACCGGATCTGCAGCAGGTTTGGTATGTCGGCGGGTGAGCCAGGGCTCATCTTCCGACCGAGTCTAGCAGGCGGCCCCGATCACCGAAACAGTGCCGAGACGCTCCGTCCCTCGTGGACTCGGACAATGGCCTCGGCGATCAGGGGAGCCACCGAGACCTGGGTCACCTTGGGGCTGTCGACCATCTCCTTGGCCAAGGGGATGCTGTCGGTGACCACCACCTCGTCGACGGGAGCCTCTTCGAGCTTGGCCAAGGCGCCGTTGCTGAGCACCCCGTGAGTGGCTAGCACGTCGACCGAAACCGCACCCTTGGACATCAGGGCGTGGGCCGCGCCGGCCAGGGTGGATGCGGTGGAGATGAGGTCGTCCACCAGCACGCACCGGCTGCCGTCCACCTCACCGATGACATTGAGGATTTCGATGTCGTCGTCCCGGGGCCGCCGCTTGTCGATGATCGCCAGCGGCGAGTCCAGCCGGCGGGCGATCGCCCGGGCCCGGGCGGTCCCTCCCACATCTGGTGAGACCACTACCAACGGCTGGCGGCCGTGGCGGGCGCGCACATGGGCGGCCAAGATCTTGCTGGCGGTGAGCGCGTCGACCGGGATGTCGAAGAATCCCTGAATCGCCTCGGCGTGGAGGTCAAGGACGATCATGCGCTCCGCGCCGGCTACCTGCAGAAAGTTGGCCATCAGCTTGGCGGAGATGGGATCCCGGGCCTGGGTCTTCTTCTCCTTGCGGGCGTAGCCGTAGTAGGGCAGCACCGCGTTGATCCGGGCGGCGCTGGCCCGCCGCAACGCGTCCAGGATGACGAAGAGCTCCATGTAGTTGTCGTTGACCGGGGGACAGGTCGACTGGATCAGGAAGACGTCGTGGCCCCGCACCGACTCCCCGATCTTCACGTCGAACTCGCCGTCCGCGAAGCGGGTGACCTCCATCGGAGCCAGGGGCACCCCCACCTCCTCGGAGATCCTTCGACCCAGGTCGGGATTGGCGGTGCCGCAGAGCAGCATCAGCGGTCCTTCCGAGCCGTTCACGCGCCCCCCTCAGTTCCGGTCCCGCCCTTCGCTCGCCGTCTAGCGACCCACCCCAAAACGTTGCGCTGGCGCGCCCGGGAGACTGCCAGGGAGCCCTCGGGCACCTCGCTGGTGATGACCGAACCGGCGCCAGTGTAAGCGCCCTCCCCCACCTCCACCGGGGCGACCAAGATGGTGCCGCTGCCCAGCCGGGCGCCATCAGCGATCACGGTCCGATGCTTCATCTGGCCATCCCAGTTGGCCGTGATGCTGCCGGCACCGTAGTTGACGTCCCGGCCCACCTCGGCGTCCCCGACGTAGCTGAGGTGGGGGATCTGGCTGCCCTCGCCGACCCGGCTGCGGACCACCTCGGTGAAAGTGCCCAGGTGGGAGCTGGGGCCCATCTCGGATTCGGGGCGCACGCGGTTGAAGGGTCCGATATCCACTCCGTCAGCCAGCTTACAGCCGCTGAGGTGGGATCGGCCGATGCGACAGCCCCGTCCGATCTCGACATCTTCCAGCTCCGCGAAGGGCCCGATGACGCAGTCGGCGCCGATCCGGCTCCGGCCACGAATCACCGTCCCGGGGGCAATCACCGTGTCCTGGCCCACCTCCACGTCGCAGTCGATCCAGGTGGCCCGAGGATCGATGACCGTGACTCCCCCGAGCATCAGCCGCCGCAATGTCCTGTGTTGCAGGGCCGCCTCGGCCTGGGCCAGCTGGACCCGGTCGTTGACCTGGATCGACTCGTCGGGATCGGCCACCACCACGCTGATCGCCCCTCCGGCCACCATCTGGGGCAGCCAGCTCAAGTAGAGCTCGCCCTGGGCGTTGTCTGAGGTCAGCCGGTCCAGTGCCTCCCAGAGGCCCGGCAAGGAAAAGGCGTAGGCTCCCAGGTTCACCTCGGCGGGCGCGCCGTCCCACGGTTCATCGGCGTCCTCGACGATCTTGGAGAGGCTCCCGGACGGGGAGCGAACGATCCGGCCGTAGCCCCGGGCGTTGGCCACGGTCGCAGTCAGCACCGCGGCTCCGGCATCGGAGTCGCGGACCGCTTTGAGCAACTTGCTGAGGGAGTCCTGGCTGAGCAGGGGCATGTCCCCCGGTAGCACCAGCACCTGTCCCTCCCCCGCCAGTGCCGCTCTCGCCTCGGCCAGGGCAGCCGCAGTCCCCTTGGGCTCTCGCTGAAGCACCAGATCGGCGCGCGGCTCGAACCTCGCTCGGGTGGCCTCATCCAACTCTGAAACGACCAGAATCGGCCGGCCGGATGTTGCCGCCTCCGCACCGCGCAGGGAGTGTTCCAGGAGGGGCAGCCCGCCCACTTGGTGCCAGACCTTGGACAGACGAGAGCGCATCCGCGTCCCTCTTCCGGCGGCAAGCACCACCGCCCGCGCAGCCGAGCGTTCGCTCAATTTGCACCCCGCTGCCAGCCTGGTTCGTGAACTCGCCAGCGGCTTCCGAGTATAGCGATCGACCTTTTGGCCCAGCTGCCCTCCGCCAGCTCACCGTTATGCTGCCGGTCGTGACTCCCGAGGCGGGGGATTCTGACTCCCAGCTCGTCATCAGCTCGCGTCCCGCGCCAGGGGTCATCCAGATCGCCCTCAACCAACCGGACCGCCGCAACGCGCTGACCGAGGCGGTGGCGCAGGCGCTGCGACGGGAGCTGGCTATGGTCGCCGCCGACTCTTCCGCCCGGACCCTGGTGCTGACCGGGGCCGGACCCGCCTTCTGCGCCGGGGCCGACCTGGGCCGGCTGGGCGCTGGGGCCGATACCCCGGCCGCCAAGCGCCAGTCGCTCAGCGATTACTACCGCGCCTTCCTTGACCTTCGCGACCTGGCGATTCCGACCATCGCCGCGGTCAACGGACCCGCCATCGGGGCCGGTTTGAATCTGGCCCTTTGCTGCGACCTTCGGGTGGTCGCCGACGACGCCCAGCTGGTGGCCCCCTTCGTCAAACTGGGCATCCATCCCGGAGGTGGAGCCACCTGGATGCTCAACCGGATCGTGGGACCGGCTGGGGCTCGGGAGATGCTCCTGTTGGGACTGCCAGTCGACGCCGAGCGCGCATTCCAGCTGGGGCTCGCCAACCGCGTGGTCCCTGCCCCTCACCTGCAAGAAGCGGCCTTGGAGTGGGCGGTCTCGCTGGCGTCCCTCCCGGCCCCGGTGATCCGCAAGCTGAAGCACACTCTGGCGATGGCCGAGGCCGGGGAGAGCCTGGAGGCGGTGCTCTCCTTCGAGACCGAGGCCCAAGCCGAGGCGCTGGCTAGCGAGGACGCCCGCGAGGGCTGGGCCGCGCTGCGGGAGCACCGGAAGCCCGAGTTCCACGACCGCTAGCGGGCTTTGAAGTCTTGCCCCCCGGCTTCAGCGAAGAGGACGGACACCATGCTGCTAGGAGGCAGACCTCGCACTGGGGACGGCGGGCCAAGCAGACCTGCCGTCCGTGGAGGATCAACCTCAAGCTGAGCCCGGTCCACTCCTCCGGGGGCACCATCCGACAGACCTCGGCCTCAATCTTGACCGGATCCACAGTCCGCACCAACCCCAGCCGGTTGCTTAGACGGATGACGTGGGTGTCCACTGGGAAGCCCGGCTGCCCGAAGGCCACACCCAGGACCACGTTGGCCGTCTTGCGGCCGACCCCGGGCAGCTTGGTCAGACCCTCCATGGTCTCCGGAACTCGACCGTCGAATTGGTCGCAGAGGGCTTGCCCCATCCCGATCAGGGAGCGCGCCTTGGCCCGGAAGAACCCGGTCGCGTGGATCAGCTCCTCCAGTTCCGCGGGGTCGGCACCCGCATAGTCCGCCGCAGTCGGGAAGCGGGCGAAGAGGGCGGGGGTCACCTGGTTGACCCGCTGGTCGGTTGTCTGGGCAGAGAGAATGGTGGCCACCAGCAGCTGAAGAGGATCGGCGTGGTTGAGAGCGCAGGCCGCCGGATAGCTCCGGGCCAACGCCACCGCCGTGGCCAGGGCGCGCTGCCGTGGAGTCCGGGGCAGGTCAGCGCCGGAATCGATCTCCGCCGAGCCGCTCATCGGGACTGCCTGGGCATGGTCGGTGCGGCTATCCTGAGTCCATGCTGGCGGGCCGATTGCTGGGAACGGCTGCGCGACTTCGCAGTCGTGGCGCCGGAGCGATGGTCGCCACCTTGGTGTTGGGCTCGCTCCTGGCCGGCTGCAGCTTCTTCGGCGACGCCGGAACCCCGAGTGGCGCCCACAATCCCACCCAGCCTGGCAATCAAGTCAAGCAAGCTGACTCCAATCTGAAGATCAAGGCCATTGCCACCCCTCCCAAGAATCCTGAGTACCGGATCATCATCTACCACAATGTCAACACGGTCGGCTCGTTCGTCCCGGACGATATGTCCGTACCGGTGGGGGCAACGGTCGAGTGGATCTGGACCGACCAGTACGACCAGCACAACGTCTGGTGGATCGACCAGAACCTGATCAACTCTCCCACCAAGGGGGCTGGTTACCGGTGGGCGGTGCAGTTCCTGACTCCCGGCACCTACGACTACTACTGCACTCTCCACCCCGGCATGCAAGGCACGGTGATTGTCAAGGGCTAGCCGGCCGCGCCTGAAGTCCGCCCTAGGGGTGGTCCCGGCCGTGGCCCTGGCCAGCTTGCTGCTCTCCGCCTGCGTTGGACCGGTCCCGGCCGCGCGCTCGGCGCTCAACCAGTGGCTGTCTGACGTCCGGATCCACTCGGTGGCCTTCGCCTACACCCTGCTCAGTGAGCACGCCGAGGAGCACACCAACTACGACACCTTCTTCAATGGAGTCAACGCCAGCCAGGCAAGCTTCAAGGTGGTTTCGTTGAAGGTGATCTCCGCCAACGATGTCTCGGCGCTGGTGCGGGTCAAGAACCCCAACCAGGCCCATCCGACCACCGTCAAGGTTCAGGTGGTCGAGGAGGGAAATGCCGGCGACTGGCTGGTCTCAGCCCCCTTCTCGACCGAGGGTGCCCGGGCCATCTCCAAGTTCAAGTAGCCGGACCACAGTCGGTCACCCAGGGGACGGCGGCTCGCTGCTCCCGGGGACCCACGGTCGCGGTGGTCGGTCACTGCCCTTCTGCAGCATCGACAGAAGGTGGTCGGAGATACCCTCATCCCGCAGCCTCCGCCAGCCTTCTTCGATGGAGAGCTCGGTGGTCACCACCACGTCGTCCCCGACCATCTGTACCTGCCACTCCATCGCCTCGAGACGGCGCAGCACATCTGACATCAGGATCAAGCGGCTCTTGATTTCGTTACCCACCGCAGCTAGCCGGACCGAGACCGGCAGCTGGTCGAGGGTGGGCCGTCCCGGGAAGGCAAAGCTTCGCACCTCGAAGTAGGTGGCCAGCGATGTCGGAACCGGCTCATGGGTAACCTCGGCGTACTCCCAGGCGGGCTGCCGGATCGGCCGGATCACCAGCTTCACGGTCCCGAATCCCAGGGCATGATGATCCCCACATTGGAGGTACCGTTCAACGCCGGGCCGGTCGAGGAGGGCGGGTTGAAGTTCTGCTGCTGATTGATCAGCACCTGGTTGGTGATCAAGAAGGGAGCCCGGCTGTCCTCCCGGATGTAGCCCATCAGAGCCATGATCAAGCTCACCGCGACGCCCACTGTGATCAGGGCCACTCCCTGCGAGCGCCCGGCGTCGCCCCAACGCATCTCACCCTTATTTACGTGCTTCAGGTAGACGGTCACGGCCACGATGGCCACCCCGGTGAAGGTGATCAGAGCCACCAACTTGAAGGGGATCATCTGGCCCCAGGGGATCATCAAGCCGCCCTGCCATATGGGCACGTTGGCGTTGGCCCCGACCACGTCCTCGTAACTCCAGGCCAGCGACGAAGGGGTGGCGATCAGCAGCCATGAAGCAAAGGAGAGGGCGGTACAGACGGCCAATGCGGGCGATTTGAACCCGCCCAGTTTGACCCGACGCCATAGGTAAAAGATGCCCACAGTGAAGATGGCCCCGAGCAGAAACACCTGAAATAGGAAGGCCACGCTCAGTCCTCCCAGCATCATGCTGTACCAGGAGGCATAGGCGTGCAGCTGGATCTCTTTGGCGTACTCCCAACCGATCAGGGGCTGGGCCAGGGTGAACCCGATCGCATAGATCAGGCCGTAGTGGCCGATCCAGTCGCCGTAGGCCCGCTTCTCCGGACTCCTGGCAAAGAGGATCCGGATTCCGCCGACCAATGCGATGACCGCCCCGGCGAAGGCGATGTTGCCGACCAAGCGGTGCAACTCCAGGGGGATCTCGGTGGGGTTTAGCAGGATCAGGGCTAGGTCGTTGGAGGGCCGCGGGGTGAGCATGTAAGACGCCACCACATCGATCGCCAGCATCTGGATCGAGGCGTTGATGAAGAGCAGCAGTTCCAATCCCGCCCGAAGGGGACGCACCCTGGCCAGCCGATCCCACTGTGAGTAGAGGGTGTAGAGACAGGCGATCTCTCCAATGAAGGCGATCCCCTCGACCACCAGCGGCCAGAACATGATTCGCACCAATTCGACGAAGAACTGGCTCCACAGGCCCAGAAAGAGGATCAGGACCGCAAAGATGGCCAGGGATGACCCGAAGGCGAAGGTGGCGCCCAAGGCGGTCACCAGGTGCCGGGAGAAGCGGGTCTGCCGCTCATCCTTGCGCTTCCACCCCACGAAGTCGGTGACCGCCAGGATGATGTAGCCGCCCTGCTGGAAGGCGGCGAACTGGATGTGGGCCAGCATCAGGACCGCCACCAACGCGCTCGCCACTCCGGTCGAGATCGGCACTCGGACCAGATGGGGAGAGGCAGCCGCGAGCAGGGTGGGGAAGGTCATAGGTTGAAGAGCCGGTTCACAGCCAGCAGTGCCTCGAAGATGAGAAAGAGGAGGGCAAAGAGCGCCGGCACCATCACCTCAGGCCGACGCCAGGGCTCGCGCTCCGGGGAACGGTCCAGAAACGGTACCAGCATCAGCAAGGTGGTCCCGATCCCTGGGAGCACGAAGACACCGACTGGGATCATCCAGGCCTGGGGAAACTGCACCAACAACTGGTCCAGGGGCAGGAAGAACCACTCCGGGGTGGGCACGTAATTGAGCGCGGCCGGGTTGGCGGCGCGCTCCAAAGGAGCCCCCACCACCACCGCCATCACGAAGATGATCAGTACCAGGGCAAAGCTGACCACGGCGTCCTTGAAAACCTGGGAGGGGAAGAAGTCGTCGATGTCGACCGGGACCGCGTAGCCGGGGTCGCTGGGCAGGGCTGGGTAGGGGTACTCAGCCCCAACCATCCGCGCAGACCTCACCTCTTCGGTTTCGGTGTCGACCCCTTCGTAATTCACCCAGGAGCCGTGCTCCCCATGGCGCCGGAGCAGGACCAGATGTAGAAACACAAGCGGAATCAGCAGTGCCGGCAGCAGCCAGATGTGGATGGCGAAGAAGCGGGTCAGAGTCTCCGGGCCCATCTGGGGCCCCCCGCGCAGGATCTGCTGAGTCCAGCTGCCAATGAATGGGATGTAATCGACGATGTGGGTCACCACCGTGGCGGTCCAATAGGCCGCCTGGTCCCAGGGCAGCATGGCGCCGGTGATCCCGAGCCCCAGCACCAGCAAGAACAGCACGACCCCGACGATCCAGTTCAGCTCCCGCGGTTTCTTGTAAGAGCCGCTCACGAAGGTGCGGACCATGTGCAGGCCGATGATGATCAGCAGCACGTAGGCGCCCCAGAGGTGCATGCCGCGCACGATCGCCGCGAACTCATCGTGATGCTCGATGAAATTGAGGCTCTCCCAGGCCTCGGTGGTCGACGGCACGTAGGTCCAGAGCAGGAACATTCCGGTGACGATCTGGAGCACGATGAGGATCAAGGTGGCGCTGCCCAGCGAGTAGGTCCAGGCGCCCCGCCGGGGAGTCGCCTCGTAGAGCAGCTGGTGGGTCAGGTCGGAGATGCCCATCCGCTCGTCGACCCAGCGGTAGGTGGCAGCCATCGGCCGGGCGACCGGACGCATCAGCTTGGCGACTAGCGCGCTGCGGCCTGGCTGGCTGGGGCTGGCCACCTGGGCTACGCTCCCGTCAGGTCGTTGCGTACGTACAGGGTGTTGCCCACGAGCTTGTGCTCATAGCGGAAAAGCGGCCAGGGCGGCGGCCCTCCAATGTTGGTGCCGTTGATGCTGTAGAGGCCCCCGTGACAAGGACAAAGGAACACCTTCAGATTGATGTCCCAGTGCACGTTGCACTGCATGTGGGTGCAGACGTTGGAGAGGGTGAGCAACTCCACTTTGCCCAGCAGGTTGAGCTTGACCACGTAAACCGTGCGGGGTACGGGTGGCACCGACCAGCCCTCGTCGACCGGCAGGTTGACCACGTAGGCCGTCGGCACTCCCACCGGGACCTGTCCGACGTCCGCCACCAGCACCCAGGGAGTCCGGCGCTTGGCGAAGACCGGACTCAGCACCGAGCCGACGATCGGCGCCCCGATCAGCAGGGCGGTGCCGGCACCGACTCCGTTGATGGTCAGGATCATGAATCGGCGGCGCGACAGCCGCTTTTTGGCTAGGTCTTGACTCTCGTCAGCCACCGGCCAGAACCACAATTCCGACCAGCAGCGCCAGGCAGATCCCGAGCAGGAACAAGAAAGTGAAGACGCCACTCGCCACCGCCATCCAGGCGACCGCTGCCCCCTCTTCGGTGGCCAGCTGGCGGGCGTGACGCATGACCGCGACGAAGCCGACCAGCATCACGCAGAAGAAGGACGTGACCATCAGCCCCAGGTACCAGGCGGATTCGAAATCCTGGTAGTTCAAGGCTGATATCCATGGGGAACTGTGAAGTTCTGTGCCGACTGCTGCAGGGTGAGCAGGCAGCTGTCCTGTCCGGTGGTGGCATCAATGCCGCAGGGCAGCTTGGCATTCTCCTTGATCACCCCCATATAGACGCTGAGCACCAGCGCGCAGACGCCCACCACCCCGATCAGCCGCCCGGCCAAGGGATTGATCCGAACCGAGGAGCCGCCAGCTCGGAGCGAACGCAGGTAGCCGACCAGGTTGATCGCGGTCGCCACGAAGGCGATCAAGAGGGCCACGTAACGCAGCAGCACCAGGTTGGCCGGGATCACCGCCGCCGGCAGCGCGGTGGCTGCCATCCCCAGCAGGGCAACCACGGTGAGGGTCCCCCCACCGCCGCTCGCCGCCCCGGACTGGTTGTGGCGCCAGAAGACCAGGTTGGCGCCCACCACCAATATCGCCAGCAGGCCGACCTGGCCAATGAAGAGCGAGGCCGAGTTGAAGACGAAGAGGTTGTCGAAGGCCGGCAGCGAGCTGGTCTTGACCGTCTCGGCCAGAAGGAACCCCGTGATCGGCTGGGCCATCAGGAAGACTGAGCCGATCGCAAACATGATCCGGGCGGCCCAGCGCTGATAGGTGATTTCGGCGGCGGACTTGGCTCTCCGGCCACGCCAGACGGCGATTCCTGCCAACAGGAGCGGCGCCCAGGAGAGGTTGGCGCCGGCGTAGTGAAGGAGCAGCCAGGGGTAGCTGGGCGAGAAGGCGGCCCCGACCGCGCTCACCGCGGTGCCGGGAGTGAGCACGTAGCTGTCCAGCTCCACTATGGTGAAGAGGAACACGTACTGGACTGCGGCAAAGGCAAATCCGACCGCCAGGTGGAGCCGGGGCGAGAAGCGGTCCCAGCAGTAGGCGTAGAGCAGCATCAGCGGGATTCCCACAAAGAAGCTGGCGAAGGCAATGGTCAGGGGCAAGAGCAGCTCGTTGAGCAGGGTCCCGATCAGGCGTCCGTAGAGCCCGGCCAGCAGGAAGACCGCCAGGACCGCCCAGGTCGCCCCGAAGCTGTACAGGTAGAGGATCGCCTTGGAGAGGCCGCGGGCGTAGCGCAGGCAGCTGGGGTCCCCGCCCCGGCGCCGCCCGGCCAGCTCCAGGAACGGGGCCATACCGGTGGCGGCCAGGATGAAGCCGACTAGAGCGATGTGGATTAGGAAGAGTCCCCCGATCGCGAACTGGGCGCCCAGGGTGCCGAAAGGCAGCCGCGGGAGCGGGGTGGCAAGCGAGGACAGCAGCACTTCGCCCCAATGCTGACGGGACCACCCTCCGCAAGGCAACTCTCACCTGAACCGATTTCGGGTTGGGAACTGGGGAGGCCTGATAATCGGCAGGTGATCGAGCCACTGGTCCTGCTACACGGGGACGACTCCTACTTGGTCACTTCCGCCGCGCAGAGGATTCAGGCCCGGCTGACGGCAGATTTGGTCGCTGACCTCGGCCTTGAAGAATTCCGATCCTCGCGCGACCTCGACGCCATTGCCAGGAGCGTCGCCACCCCGCCGTTCCTGGCGATCCGAAGGCTGGTGGTGATCTGGGATCCGCCCCAGTTAGCTCCCGGGCAGCGGGCCGGCAAGGAGGTCGAGTTGCTGGGGACCACCCTGTCCAGCCGGCTGGACACCACCGCAGTGTTGGTGGTCTGCCGCAGCACCATCTCAGCCACCTCACCGTTCCTCCAGGCGGTACAGGTCCAGCGAGGCGAGGTCCGGCAACTTAAGAGGCCAAAGGGTCGCGAACTGCGGCGCTACGTCGACGATGAGGTCAGGTCGCGGGGACTCCAGTTGGGCCAGCTCGCCCTGGCTCGGCTAGTCGAGGTGGCCGGCCAGGACCTGGGTCGACTGCATCAGGAGTTGGAGAAGTTGGAGATTTACGGGTTGGGCCAGGGGCGGATCCCCGACTCCGAGGCGCTCCTGCTGGTGCCCCCGGCCCCGCCCACCGAGCTCTACCGACTTACCGACTCCCTCTTCGAGGCGCCCGCCAGAGTCGGAGAGCGGCTGAGCGACATCTCGGGACGCCCTGACCTGCCTCCCCCGGTGGTGGTCGGGGCGCTGGCACGGGTGGTCCGGGAGCTGGTCTCGTTTGCCAACGACCGCCCGCAGACACTTCCTCCCTGGAAGGAGGAGAAGCTCCGCGCCCACCTCAAGCGGGCAGGCGAGCCGAGGCTGCGCCGTTGGTTGGTGCAGCTGGCCGACCTCGACTGGTCAACCAGGACCGGTTCGGTTGACGGCCAGGAGGGTCTCGAGTTGCTGCTCGCCGGGATGGCGACAGAGCTCAGCGGTCGGCCGCCGAACTGATCAGGAGCGGAGCTCCTGGGTCAGCTGCCCTTCTTCTTCTCTTTGCTGGCGCTGCCGGCGGCCCGGCGCAGAGAACTCGAGGTCCGCTCGGTCTTGGTGGCCGGCCTTACCGCCTTGGGGGTGGCCGCCGTCTTGCGACTTGTCGCACCCGACTTAGGTTTGGTGCCCTGCGCCGACGCCCGCTTGGCGGCCGCCTTCGGGACCAGCACCTCGGCACCGCCCTGGACCTCGGCCTTGGCAGCCGAACGCATCAGCCGTGACTTGCGCCGGCTCACGTTGCGAGGATGAAGAACTCCGTGCTCCGACGCTTTGTCCAGAGCCGAAGTGGCCAGCTTCAACAGAGCCTCCGGAGAGCCCTCTTCGACGCCGTCGATCACCCGCCTCGCCCTAGCCACCGCGGTGCGCACCGAAGAACGGACTCGGCGGTTGCGCTCGTGCTTACGAGCCGCCGAGCGGATGCGCTTTCGGGCGGAACTGGTATTTGCCATACTCTCTCGGCTTCTGGTTGGGGCCACGGTCAACTCGGGCCAGATGGGCGCCGACACCGGGGCCGGGCCAGCGCCGCAGTATAGCAATCGGCCGGCAGGGGTCCTCGGCTCCGTCGCTAAAGTGAGGCGGGTGTTGCGCTTAGGTCGGGCCCCGGCCAAGTTGAACCTGGCCCTGGAACTGACCGGTCGCCGAGCTGACGGGTACCACGAGCTGGCCGCGGTTTCTCAGACCGTCGACTGGAGCGACGTCATCGCCCTCGAGGGTGGTGGACCGATCGACCGCTCAACCCCAGCTGTTCCGGAGCTGCAAGTCTGGGGCCCTGAGGCTCATCGGGTTCCGCTCGGTCAGGACAACCTCGCGGTTCGGGCCGCCATCCTCTTGCGGGCGAGCCGGCTGGGCCCGCCGATCACCAGGCTGGCGCTGGAGAAGCGCATACCCACCCAGAGCGGGCTGGGAGGCGGGTCTGCGGACGCGGCCGCCGTGCTCCGCCTGGCCGGGGGTGGGCTGGATCGTCTCCAGCTGGAGACGATCGCCCTGGAGTGTGGCGCAGACGTCCCGTTCTCCTTGATCGGCGGGGCCTGCCACCTGAGCGGAATTGGTGAGGTGATCTCGCCCCTCCCGTCGCTCAACTCTGGGGCCTTCCTGATCGTGGTGCTGGGCTCGGTGGCCACCGCGGATGCGTACGCCGCGACTGAGCCTCGCGACTTCAGCGATGGGGCCCGGGTGGAGCGTCTCGCCGCGGTGCTGCGCCGCGGCTGCCCACCCGATGCTGAACTATTCGGCAGCGGACTGCACTCGGCCGCGGTTCGGGCGGTGCCCGAGCTGGCGCTGCTGCTGAGGGAGCTCTCTGCGGCCAGCCCGGGAGTGGCCTGGGCCATGACCGGGAGCGGTGGGGCCTTCTTCAGCTACCAGCCGGACGGACCGGCGGCGGCGCGTCTGGCTCGCCAGGTGGCTCCAGCCTGTCCGGGTGCTGGCATCCGGGTGGCCCTGCCGCTGGCCGCGGAAACCGCTTGACCTAGAGCGGTAGCAGGTGGGTCCGGAGAGCCCTGTCCTGGAAGCCTCGGAGCGTCCTGCTACGTTTGGCCGAGGACGCCAGCCAGCCCGCTGGGGGTCGGCACGGGGCCAGCCACGATGTGACTGGGCTTCTGGAGGCCGAAATCCTTGCCGTAGTCGCTGAAGTTCCCCGAGAGGCTGAGGGTCATCGGCACGGTGCCAGTGGGCAGGCCCGTCTGGCCGGGAACCAGGGTGGCGAGCTCTGAGAGGTTCAGGTTCACCGCGACGGTTTCGTCGGTCCGAGCCAATTGCCCGGTGGAGGTGAGGACGTAGCTATCGGTCTTGACCTGGGTGAACTGCAGCAGACCCTCGATTGCCGGCAGCTCCGAGTTCAAAGCAGCCCCCTCGGTGCCAAGGTCAGCTGTCACGTCCCCGAGCATGCTGGCCAGGGCGTGGTTGAGATTCGGACCGCTGATGGTCGTCTCCAGATGCTCCACCTGGTTGCCGCCGATGGTGGTCGTGCCCAGCTTGGTAACTGTTGCCGAGCTGTTCAGCTGCTGGCCCAGGCTCTTGATCGCCGTCTTCAAGTTGCCGAGACCGTTCGAGGCAGCACCCGCAGCACTCTTCTGGGCTGCAGAGCTACCGGCGGCGGTCTCCGAGTACCACTGGGTGCCGTTCTCGGAGATGTATTCGCTTCCATTCAGGTAGAGCTCGTGCCAGGTCTGGGTGAGCAGGGGGCTGAGAGTGAACGAGAACTCCATCGCCTTGGAGCTCTGGATCTGGGCAACCCCGGTCAGCTGGGCAGTGTTGATCTCGTCCTGAATCAGGGCGAGCTCAGTGGAAGTCAATCCCGCGCTGGCGCTCACACCGCTGAGGTTCACTTGAAGCTGGCCGGTGAAGGCTATCTGGAAGGAACTGTTGAGCGCCTGGGTGTTGGCTGCCTGGAGGATGGTCCCGGCGGGTCGGTCCATCGAGACGGCGGTGCTCCCGCAGCCAACCAGAGCGAGTGCCCCGATGGCCGCAAGCGCGGTCGCTCCCCGGCCCAGGACGGTCTTCACGTTTAGATCGTACCCTGAACACGGCGAATTGCAGCCGGTGAACGATCCTGCGAGCGGATTGTTACTGGCACCCTTGATCACCGGGCCGGTGTTAGCGTAACTGCCGTGACTGAAGCTAAATCCCGACGGCCGGTGGTCCAGGGGACCCGCCGTAAGGCCTCGGCCCGATCGGCCAAGATCGTCGATCTGCCGGTCGGCGGGCATCACGTCCCCGGCGACCGTCTGGGCGACCCCACCAGCTACATCAACCGTGAGCTGAGTTGGCTCGACTTCGACGCCAGAGTCCTGGCCGAGGCACAGGACCCCAGGGTGCCGCTCCTGGAACGGCTGCGCTTCCTGGCGATCACCTCCAGCAACCTGGACGAGTTCTACATGATTCGGGTTGCCTCCTTGAAACGTCAGGTGGCCGAGCGTGTCCAGAGCACCCACGCGGACGCCATGACCCCCACCGAGCAGCTTCGAGCCATCGGCAAGCGGACCCGCGAGATCGTGGCTGCCGAAGGGCGCTGCCTGAGGGACGACTTGGCTCCCCTTTTGGAGGGCCAGGGAGTGCGGCTGCTGCTGCAGGACGAGCCGCTCAGCCGGACCGAGAAGCGAGCTTGCGACGCTTACTTCGAATCGCAGCTGTACCCCTTGCTGACGCCCCTGGCGATTGACCCCGCACACCCCTTCCCCTACCTCAGCAACCTGTCGCTCTCGATCGCGGTGATGCTCGGCGAGCCTGGCGAGCGGGCCCCCCGGGTGGCTCGGGTCAAGGTGCCGTCGTCGGCCCCCCGGTTCTTCCAGGCGGGACGGCGAGGGCCGTTCGTGCCGATTGAGCGGATCATCGGGGAGCGGCTTGATCGGCTCTTCCCCGGCATGGAGGTCGTGACCCACGGGCTCTTCCGGGTGACCCGGGACGCCGACTTCGACGTCGACGAGGACGAACCAAACCTGCTCTCGGCCATCGAGGAGGAGCTCCGCGAGCGTCGCTTCGGCGCGGTGGTCAGAGTCGAGACGGCGCCAGGCCTCTCCCGGGAGATCCTGACCATGCTGGAGACTGAGTTGGGGATCATCCGCGACGAGGTCCAGGAGGTCGATGGCCTGCTCGACCTGACCGGCCTGGGCAGTGTCGCCGACGCGGTTGAGCGGCCGGATCTGGCCTACCCGCAATTCACCGGCACCACCCCACCCCGGCTGCTCACGATGCAGGACCAGGATCCCGACTTCTTCGCCGTGCTGCGCCGCGGTGATGTCCTGGTTCAGCATCCCTACGACTCCTTCGCGGCCACCACCGAACGCTTCATCGAGCAGGCCGCCCGTGACCCCAAGGTGGTCGCGATCAAGCAAACCCTTTACCGGACTAGCGGCGACACCCCGATCATCGACGCCCTCACCCGGGCCTCTGAAGACGGCAAGCAGGTCGTGGTCCTGGTCGAGATCAAGGCGCGCTTCGACGAGCAGAACAACATCCGCTGGGCCCGCCAGTTGGAGCAGGTAGGAGCCCACGTGGCCTACGGGGTGCCAGGTCTCAAGACCCACGCCAAGCTGGTCCTGGTGGTACGGCAGGAGGAGGGCGGCATTCGCTACTACGCCCACGTGGGCACCGGCAACTACAACGCGGTGACCGCCCGGCTCTACACCGACTTCGGCCTCCTGACGGCCAAACCCGAGATCACCGAGGAGGTCGCCGACCTGTTCAACTATTTGACCGGCTACTCACGCAAGCGGGACTACCGGGACCTCTGGGTGGCACCGATCAACGCCATCCAGAGCTTCGAGCAGCTGGTGGAGCGGGAGGTGGAGCACCATCGCCACGGCCGGCCGGCCGGGCTCCTGATCAAGGTCAACGGACTGACCGATGAGCGGGCCATCCGCGCCCTCTACCAAGCTTCCCAGCTGGGCCTGCCCATCCGCCTGCTGGTGCGCGGCATCTGTGCGCTGCGGCCCGGGGCGGAGGGGCTCAGCCCAACCATTCAGGTTCACAGCGTGGTGGGGCGATTCCTGGAGCACGGCCGGGCCTTCATCGCCGAGAACGGCGGCCAGCCGGAGGTCCACATCGGGTCTTCTGATCTGATGGGCCGAAACCTCTACCGCCGGGTGGAGTGTGTCATCCCCCTGCTTGATCCCCAGGCGCGGGACGAGGTCCGCCAGGTGCTCGAGCTGGCCTGGGCCGATCGCCGCCAGAGCTGGAAGCTCCAATCCGACGGCCGCTGGGTGAGAGTCGATCCCTCGTCCACAGAGGAAGGGATCCAGGAAGACCTGATCAAGCGGGCGCGGGCCCGGCCGCTGCGCTGGGAAGGTCAAGGCAGGAGGGCCGCCCATCATGGACGCCGCAGCAGCTAGAGAGTTCGTCGCTCAGCACCACCAGGCGGTGCTGGCGACCCGCCGCCGGGACGGGAGCCCCCAGATGTCCCCGATCGCGGTGGCCGTCAATCCCCAGGGCCAGCTCACCGTCAGCAGCCGAGAGACCGCGATCAAGGTGCGCAATCTGAGGCGTGATCCAAAGTACGACCTGGTGGTCTTCACCAAAAATTTCTTCGGACCGTGGATCGCGATCCGAGGCACGGTGGAGGTGGTCTCCCTCCCCGAGGCGCTCCCTGGGTTAGTTCAGTACTTCCGGGATGTCTCGGGCGAGCACCCCGACTGGGACGAATACCGGGCCGCCATGGTTCGGGAACAGCGGGTCTTGCTGCAGCTCTCCATAAAGGACGTCGGGCCGAAGGTGAGCGGCTAGCTTGGAGCTGGCCCCGGAACAGTTCGCCTCCGCGGCAGCGGAGGTGGCCGCCATGGCGGCCGGCTTGATCCGCCCGGGTATGCGGCTGGGCTTGGGAAGCGGCCGGATGGCTTCCGCCTTCATTGAAGCTCTCCGCCCCCGGATCGCGTCGGGACTCCGGGTCCAGGGGCTCTGCACCTCCCGCGCCTCAGAAGCCCTGGCGCTGGGGGCCGGGATCCAACTCCTCTCCACCAGCGGGGGCAATCTCGACCTGGACCTGGACGGCGCCGATGAGTTCGACTCGTCACTCAACCTGCTCAAAGGTGGCGGGGGGGCGCTGCTCCGAGAGAAGGTGGTGGCCGAGCGCAGCCTCCGCTTCTGGGTTCTGGCCGATTCCTCCAAGGAGGTGGGCCAGCTCGGCTCAACCCGCTCACTGCCGGTCGAGGTGCTCCCCTACGACTGGGAGGGCACCGCGGCCCTCTGTGGGGCTCGGCTCGCCTGTCGGCCACAACTGCGACAGGCAAGGGGCGAACCCTTCGTGACCGACAACGGCAACTATCTGCTCGACCTGGAACTCACCGGGGGGTTGTCGGAACCCAGGGCAACAGCCAGCCTGCTGGGCGGGATCGCCGGGGTGCTCGGCCACGGTCTCTTCCTGGGCCTGGCAACGGCGGCGATCATCTTCGACCGCGGCCAGCTCCGCGTCCTGGGTCAGCTGGATGCTGAGCGGAACCGCTGAGCTTGGCCCTGCTAGTTGCGAGTCTCGGAGGCGGCGGCACGCCGCTTGCGGTTCAGACCCAGGCTCAATCCGAGCGGGATCATCACCCCCACGAAGCCGGTGATGACCGCGATCGCGTTGGGGAGGCGGCGGGGATTGGCCATGCCGACGTAGGAGAACAGAGAGGAAAGGAAAGCCGTGATCAAGATCAGAGCGATCGCCCCGACCAGGACCCAGGTCCCATTCTCCTCACGGCTGATGACGAAGTTCGGCCAGCGGTTGCGGACATATCGATAGATGTTGACGGCGGTCAGGCTGTTCAGGATCAAGGCGCTGATGAAGGCACTGACCGCGACTCCCCAGCGAAAGGCCCCCAGCTGAGAGATCACCCAGGCCGAGAAATTGACCACCAGCAGGCCGACCGGCGTGGCCAGCCCGATCACCGGAAGGATGCAGGTCCGCCAATCCTCCGGCAGGGGGATGAACAGCCCGCTCTGGACCGGCCCTCGGCTGCGCCGGGCTCGACTCACGTGACCGGCGCCGTTTCGTTCCTTACTCACAGCTCCTCGCTCAGGGGTGGTCGGGTGCATTGTGACGAGATCAGAAGTAACAGCGCTCCCGCTACTTCGGAGCCGCGATGATTACCGAGAGCCGATGGACATAATCGACGTCCTCATCGTCGTCGCCCTGATTTATGCAGCGATCCTCGGCTACCGGAGAGGGTTCACCTACTCCTTGTTCTCGCTCCTCGGCCTTTTGGTGGGACTGGGAGTAGGCGCCTGGCTGGCAAGCTCGATACCTCCCCTCCTCCACGACTTCACCGTCGGGGTCCGCTCAGGGATCGCCATTGGGATCCTGCTCGCGATGGCGCTGCTCGGCGATGGCATCGGCACCTGGGTCGGGCTCCGACTCCGGCTGACCACGATCCGCAGCCACCTGGGGCTGGTCGACTCCTTCCTTGGGGTCGCCTGGGGCTTGGTAGTGGTTCTGCTGGCCAGCTGGTATTTGGGGCTCACCTTCGCCTCCGGTCCCTGGCCCCCTTTGTCCAACCAGATTCAGAAGTCCGCGGTGCTGCACGCCCTGGCCGAGCAGTTTCCCCAGGATCCCGCCTGGCTGGGTGGGCTGCAGCACGTGTTCAGCGCGGTGCCCTTTCCCGAGGTCTTCGCCAACCTGATCCCGCCCCTGCCGGCACCGGTGACGGTGCCGGCCAGCCTGGCCCAGGATCGGGCGGTGACGGCGGCCGCGTCCGAAACGGTGAAGGTGGTCAGCGTCGGCTGCGGGGGGCTGATCGAGGGCAGCGGATTCCCGGTCGCCCCCGGGATGATCCTCACCAACGCCCATGTGGTCGCCGGCACCCACGACTCCCGGATCACGGTCCCGGGCCAGGCGGATTCCATGGCCGCGTCGGTAGTCTTCTTTGACCCGGAGCGCGACATCGCCCTGCTCCGAGTGCCCGGGTTGAACCTGGCCCCCCTGACGATCAGCACCTCAGGGTCCCGGGCGACTCAAGGGGCGGTCATCGGCTATCCGGACGGGGGCACCGAGCAGGTGGTGCCCGGCGCGATCAGAGGAGAACTGGACGCGGTGGGCCGCGACATCTACTCCCAGACCATCGTCAGCCGAGAGATCTTCGTGCTCCAGGCGACGGTCATCCCGGGCAACTCTGGGGGGCCATTCGTGAACCTGCAGGGCCAGGTGCTCGGCGTGGTTTTCGCCAAATCCCTGGTGGTCTCCCAAGAGGGCTACGCCCTGACCTCCGGGGAGGTCCTCCCCGACATCACTAAGGGAGAATCAAACACCGGCCCGGTGTCCACCCAGAGCTGCGTCAACTGACCCTCGCCCCCGGCTGGACGCTCACCTGACCTTCAGTGGCCTACCGGAACAGGTCGGCACCCGAGAGTGGAGCTAGAGCATCTCCTCTGCGACCTATTCGGCGGGCCCGGTACCCGCGGAGCCCAGCGCCGTCCCCACCGCGTGGTAGCCACCGTCGACGTGGACGATCTCCCCGGTGGTCGCCGGGAAATAGTCGGAGAGCAGGGCAACCGTCGCCTTCCCGATCGGGTCGGTGTCCCGTCCGTCCCATCCCAGCGGGGCCTGCCGGGCGAAGACCTCAGGGAAGTTGGGGAATCCCGGGATGCCCTTGGCCGAGATGGTGTAGAGGGGCCCGGCCGACACCGCGTTGACCCGGATCCGACGTCGGCCCAGGTACTGGGCTAGGTACCGCACTACCGACTCCAGCGCCGCCTTAGAGACCCCCATCCAGTCGTAGGTCGGCCAGGCCCGGCTGGCATCGAAGTCCAGGGTCACCACACTGCCGCCAGCTTCCGGGATCAGAGGTTCCAGCGTCACCACCAACTGCTTCAGCGAGAAGGCGCTGGTACGAAGCGCCGTGGCGGCCGCCTCCCAGGGAGTGCTTAGGAAGGCTCCGCCGAGAGCCTCGACCGGCGCGAAGGCGACTCCGTGGACGATGCCGTGCAGCTGCCAGCTGCGCCTGGTTAGCTCGGCAGCCAGCGCAGTGAAGTCCTCGTCGCGGGTTACGTCCAGCTCCAGGACCGGGGGCTTGGGAGAGAGCCTCTCGGCGGTCCGCTCGGTGAGTCGCATCGCCCGCCCAAATGAGGTGAGCACCAACTCCGCGCCGTCCGCCTGAGCCTGGCGGGCCACCGCAAACGGCAGCGACGCCGGTGTGAGGACTCCGGTGACTAGGATCCGTTTCCCTTCGAGAAGCATAGTCGCCAAGATTAGCGCCCCACCCCGGGCCGGGGCGCTGAGTTAGTCACTGACTACTCTCAGCTTGGCCAGCTACAATCCGGCGGCATGCCTGCCGGGACCAGGCCACGGCGCCGCCGCGCCGGGCTTCAGTCACACCAGACGTCCTTCTCATGGGGTCGGCACCGAATGCTTGTGGCCGCGCTGCTGGTTTTCGGGTTCGGCCTCTCCGGCGTGAGCGGGGTCGTAGCTTACTTTCTGCCTGCCATCTCGGCGGCCCTCAACATCACCGGGCACCAGACGACTGGGGGATCAGGCGGGAAGCACCCGGTGGCAACGCCGACCACTACCCCCATCTCGAACTCCAGTCAGCCCTTCACGGTGCTGCTGCTCGGCTCCGACAACGACACCAAATTCGAGGCTGACGACGTCCTGACCCAAACCATGATCCTGGTCCGCATCAACCCCCAGACCAAGTCGGTGGTGATGTTCTCGATCCCCCGAGATCTCTGGGTTCCTCTCGGGGACACGGACTCCTACAACAAGATCGACGCCGCCTACTCCGACGGGGGAGCCGCCGAGGCGATCACCACGGTCCAGAACAACTTGGACGTCACCGTCAACTACTGGGTTTGGATCGGTCTGGGCGGTCTGGTCCAAGTGGTCAACGACCTGCACGACGTCAACATCGTCGCCCAGATGCCGATCCTGGACGACGAGTACCCCTACGACCTCACCGGCAACGACCCCTACGACCAGGCCCGGATCGCCATCCTGCCGGGGCCACAGCACGTGGGCGGGGTGTTGGCGCTGGAGTACGCGCGGTCCCGACACGGCGACATCCTCTCGGACATCGCTCGCTCCCAAAAGCAGCAGCAACTGCTGCTCGACATCAAAGCGTCAGCCAACGACGTTGGACTGGCAGACGTGCCTACTATCGCTAGCTCCCTGGGCACCTCCATGAAGACCGACATGACTCTCGGTCAGGTCGCCTCGCTGCTGCCGCTAGCCAAGGCGGTCGGTGATGGGAGCGTGAAACAGGTGGTCATGGTCGGCGAGCCGTATTTCGACTCCAACTACTACCCCGAGGGTCCCAATGGACCAGATGCTCTGGACCCGAATTTCACTGCGATCCAAGGTCTGGTCTCCCAGTACTTCCCCACCTCGTGAGGCGGTTTCTTCCCGCGATCGCGGTGATGGCGGTGATGGCTCTATTCGGACTCGGGATCTACTCGGTCCTGGGCACCCTTAAGAGCAACAAGCACCACAGCCAGAAGCCCACTCAGACCAAGGCTCTGATCGACCTCCCGGGTACCGTCTACGTAGTCCAGAACGGCTCGATCTACAGCCTCAATGACCTCACCTTCACCGAGCTCAAGGCTCCCCCGAATGACTGGGTCCAGGTGGAACCCGGCCCGAACGGAGACATCCTCGCGGTGGCCTATTCCTCCATGTACAGCGACGTGTACCAACTCAGCCCGCAGGGTGCGGTGATTCGCGAGCTCCTATCTGAGAGTTCATCCCAGTACTTCGACAACCACTGGGCGTACTACCCCAAGTTGAGCCCGAATGGCAGCACTCTCTTCTACGCATGGGACTGGTACGAGCCGGGCAACCAATACAACGTCGACTTCCAGATCCAGTCGGTGCCGCTCTCCGACCCATCCGCGACCGCCACGGTCTGGAGCGAGTCGGATTTGTACTACCAGGGTGGGGACGTGGAGCCGATTCCGCTGGCCAACGGCGGGCTGATCTACACCAAGTACGACATCAACGACCAGTCCGACTCGCCGGAGGAAGGCGACACCTACGGTCAGCTGGCATACGCCAGCTCTCCCGGGGTAGTCCCAACCTTCCTGACCACCGCGGCGGAGGACTGCGGCGAGCCGGCCCTCTCTCCGAACGGGACCGAGATTGCCATGGTCTGCACTAACAACACCCTCCAGACGACCACCCTCGACGTGGCTTCCTGGAACGGCACCACCTTGGGAACTCCCGTGGTGATAGCAAACGGCCCTCTTCCGGCAAGCCCCACTTGGTCGCCGAATGGCAAGAGCGTGCTATACCTCAACACCCTGCTCACCGACAAGTCGTCCCCATTCCAGCTCTGGTGGGTGCCCAATGCCACTGCCAAGAAGCCGGGAGTTCCCCAGCAGGTGACCCAGGACCTCAACTTTACCGCCACCTCGCCGCCAGTCTGGATCTCCTAACCCAGTCGAAGTCCAAGAGCTGTCCTACTTTCCTGGCTGGGGCGGACTCCAGGGAGAGCGAAGCTCCTGGACCATGAGGGCTGCCAGAGCGGTCCAACCCGTCTGGTGGGAGGCTCCGTGGCCGGCGCCGGTCTCGCCATCGAAGTACTCATGGAAGAGCAGGTTGTCCCGCCACTTGGGGTCGGACTGGAATCGCTCCAGCTCCCCGTAGACCGGGCGGCGGCCGTCGGGGCGCCGGCGGAATATGCCGACCGTCCGCTCCGCCAGTTGGTCAGCGATATGCCCCAGGGTTGCCGGCCGGCCCTCCGGGGCCGGGAAAGGATGGGTGAAGGAGGGGCCCAGCCCGGTCCCCAGCAGCCGAAGAGCCTGCACCAGCAAGTAGGTGGTGGGGAACCAGACCGGTCCGCGCCAGTTGGAGTTGCCACCGTATATCCGCTCCTGGGAGACCCCAGGCTCGTAGCGAACTGGCGGCATCCCCGGTACCAATTCACTCTGGAAGGGATGGTCGAGGTGGGCCTTGGAGAGCGACCGAGGTCCATGCTCGGAGAGGAATTCGCTGGTGTCCAGCAAGCGGTCCAGCAGCCGGTGGAGGCGCTCCGAGCTAACTAGGCTGAGACAGGCGTAGGGATCGTCTCCACGGGCCGCCCGGTAGTGGATCGCCCCCTGCTCAGCGGCCTCATCCAACTTCTGCGAAAGGCGGGGCAAACGGTCCAGGGTGTGGCGGTGGACCACTTCGCTGGCGGCCAGCGGCATCAGCCCCACCAGGCTGCGAACCCGGAGCTGTTCGGCGCGCCCATCGGCCAGCCGCAACTCGTCGTAGTAGAACCCATCCTGGTGGTCCCAGAGCCCGGCCTGGCCGTCTTGGCCATTGAGGGCCGCGGCAATGCGGACGTAGTGGCTGAAGAAGCGGATCGCCATGTTTTCGTACTGGGGCTCGTCAATGGCCAACTCGGCTGCCATCCGGAACATCTTCACCACCATCATCCCCATCCAGGCGGTGGCGTCGGCTTCCGCAATCCCGGCGCCAACGGGGAGGTGGCTGCGATCCACCGCGGATATGTTGTCGAGGCCCAGAAAACCGCCGGAAAAGATGTTGTTACCCAAGGGATCGTGCCGGTTCACCCACCAGCCGTAGTTGAACAGCAGCGACAGAAACGCCTCCTCTAAGAAGGCCCGGTCCGGCGTGCCCGTGCGGTTGCGGTCGCGAATGAAGATCTGCCAAACGGCCAGCACCGAGGTGGGGGGGTTGCAGTCGGAAAAGGCCCACTCGTAGGCGGGTAGCTGCCCGTCTTCCCGCAGGTATCTGGGCTGCAGCAGCAAAAGAGCCTGTTCCTTGGCCATCGCGGAGTCGACCGGTTCCAGGGCCAGAGCGTGGAAGGCCAGGTCCCAGCTCGCAAACCAGGGGTACTCCCAGCTGTCCGGCATCACAATCACGTCCGCAGCCTTGAGCCCCACCCAGCGGTCATTGCGGCCCTGCAGACGCTCCCGGGGCGGGGACGGTTGGCCGGGATCGCCCGCCAACCAGCGGGCAACGTCGTACTCGTAATACTGCTGGGTCCAGATCAACCCGGCAAACGCCTGGCGCTGGATCAGCTGGTCATCACCATCGCCGGCGCAGACTCCCCGGTAAAACCGGTCAGCGGCCGCTTGGCGCTCGTCGCAAATCTGATCCACCTCACCTGGGTCGCGGCCCGGGTCGTTGGCCCAGATCAGCCGCACCGACTCTGACGCCCCGGCGCCGACCTCGAGTAGGAAGTGGGCAGCTGCCTTGCTGCCACTGAGTTCTGGGTTGCACCGCCCCGGGTCGCCGGAAACAACGGCGTCTCCGATGGCGTCCTTCGGATAGGGACTGGAGTTCTGTGAGCCGAACAGCAATTGGCTGTTGGTCTCGTTGTCGCAGACCAGCCAGGAGAAGTCACCGGCCACCTGGAGGCGATAACCGTCCAGATCGGGGGCTCCGCTGAGCTCCAGGGTCGAACCCCTGGCCTGAAGCTGGGGCGGCTTACCAGGTGGCTCCTCCCAGGACCACGTGTTGCGCAGCCAAAGCTGAGGAAGGAGGTGAAGCTGGGATGGCTCGTGGCTCTCATTGGTGACCGTGAGCCGACAGGCGACCACCTCGGGGGTCGGTTGCGCGTACTCCACCTCCACCGTCCAGTAGCGGTCATCGTCGAATGCTCCTAGCGGAAGCAATCCCAGCTCGGGTCCAGGCGCCGCGTTACTCTCCCTAATCTCCTGGTAAGGAAAGGCCACCATCGGGTACCGATAGATAGCCCGCAGGTAGCTGCCGTCTGGCAGGGCATCGAGGTAGTGCCAGTACTCCTTGACATCCTCACCGTGGTTGCCCTGGGCATTGGAGAGGCCGAAGGCCCGCTCCTTGAGGATGGCATCCTCTCCGTTCCACAGTGCCAGCGCCAGGCATACCCGTTGTCGGTCGTCGCAGATGCCCAGGAGTCCGTCCTCTCCCCAGCGATACGCCCGGCTGCGAGATTGCTCGAACGGAAGGTACTCCCAGGCATCGCCGTCCGGGCTGTAGTCCTCTCGGACTGTGCCCCACTGTCGCATCGAGAGGTACGGCCCCCAACGTAGCGACCCCGGTTGGCTGGCCATACTGCTGGCGGAGGATTTGCTCCGTGGTCCGTTCTTAGCTGCTGCCACTAGGGGAATTCTCCCATCCCCAGTCAGACGGCCCGAATCACATGTGTGGCTCTAAGATCACCGATCACTAAACTCCGGGCGGGTCGTCAGCCGTGGCGGGAGCGGAGCCGATCGGGGCCGGGTCATCGGGCGCGACCGGAATTCGAACCGAGAATGTGGCTCCACCCCCAGGGGTCGTGTCCAGCCGCAGGGTTCCTTTGTGGGCGGAGACGATGGCGGCGACGATCGCTAGACCGAGTCCAGAGCCGCCCTGCTCCCGACCCCGCGCCGCGTCAGCCCGGACGAACCTCTCAAAGATTTGGTCGGCAAGTTCTGGTGACACCCCGGGCCCGTGGTCGGCGACCTGGAGAACCGAAAAATCTCCGTCCCTCTCCACCGAGACCTCGATGGGAGTCTTAGCGGGGGTGTGGACAGTCGCATTCCGGAGGAGGTTGCTGACCACCTGCCGAAGGCGAGCCTCGTCCCCCATCACCAGCACCGGATCGGCAGCCTTCACGCGGATCGGGTGTTGTCGGTCTGCCACCGAGGCATCTGCCACACCGTCAACCGCCAGTTGGGAGAGGTCGACTCTCTTCCGCTCCAACGGCCGTCCTTCGTCGAGCCTGGCCAGCAGCAGGAGGTCGTCCACCAACTGGCTCATCCGAGACGACTCGCTCTCGATTCGGGTCATCGCCTTGCCAAGATCGTCCGGCCGCCCCTTGGCCCCGTGGCGGAAGAGTTCGGCGTAGCCGCGTATCGAACTGAGCGGGGTCCGTAGCTCATGGGAGGCGTCAGACATGAACTGGCGCATCCGAGCCTCAGAAGCTGAGCTGGCCGCGAAGGCCTTCTCGATCTGGCTCAGCATCTCGTTTAGGCTGGTGGCCAGCTGGCCCACCTCGGTCCCCGGATCTCCGGGCTCGACCCGTTGGGCCAAATCCCCGCCCGCAATAGCGCTGGCGGTCACCCGGATACGAGCCAGTGGCCGCAAGCTGAAGGCGACCATCCACCAGGCGCCCAGTCCAAGAAGCAGCAGCACCCCCCCGCTCACCACGATCTCGAGCAGCCGCAGCTGGGCCAGGGTGGAGTTGACGTCACTCAAAGGGAAGGCCAGAAGAAAGGTCTGACCGCGACCCAACGCCAAGGTGAGCACACGAAAATCGCTTCCCCCTGAGCGGGCGGGCACGGTGTAGTACGAGGGTGAGCTGCCGGCGGACACAGCCATGGCCTCGGTGAGGCGGGGCTTGGGACCGGCCTTCTGGCCCGGCAGGTAGGTGACCGACTTTCCGTGCATCCCTTGTCCAGCCTGGTAGACGGCGACATAGTCGCCCGGGGTCAATCCAAAGGCGTTCTGCGTGAGGAGCGCCCGTTCACCGGTCGCGACCGAGTCAAACAGTTCCTGATCGACCCGCTGTACCAAGCCGCCTTGCAGGGCCACGTAGGTGACCGCATCGGTAACCCCAAGTCCGATGGCCACCAACGCCAGGAGCCCAAGGAGCAGCCGCAGGCGCAGCGACATGGTCAGGCGCGAGGCAGGCGGAGCACGTACCCCATCCCGCGGATGGTGTGGATCAGGGGCGGTTCCTTCCGGTCCACCTTCTTGCGAAGGTAGCTGATATATGTCTCCAGGATTCCGGCGTCGCCGCCGAAGTCGTACTTCCAGACATGGTCCAGGATCTGGGCCCGGGTCAGCACCCGGCGGGCATTAATCAAGAGGTAGCGCAGGAGTCGGTACTCGGTGGCGGTGAGCTCGACCAGATCCCCGCCTCGACGAACCTCGCGCAGGTCCTCGTCCATCTCAAGATCGGCAAAGGTGAGCAGGGTGTGACTCTCCGCCTGATGACCAGACCGCCGTAGGATCACCCGCACCCGGGCGATCAGCTCATCCAGGCTGAAAGGCTTGGTGACGTAGTCGTCTCCGCCAACGGTCAGCCCCCGGACCTTGTCCTCGGTGGCATCCCGGGCGGTGAGGAAGAGGATCGGGGATTGCACCCCAGCCTCGGTCAGTCGCCGCGACACCTCGAAGCCATCGAAGTCGGGCAGCATCACATCGAGGATGAGCAGGTGAGGTCGGAACTCAGCCACTTGGGCGATGGCCGCGGCGCCACTCCCGGCGGTTGCTGTAACGAATCCCGCGTAGCGGAGGGCGGTGGCCACCAGGTCGGCCAGATTGGCCTCGTCGTCGACGACCAGGATCCGCGTTTCCTCATCCATTTCTAAGCCTGAGTCTGCCGGTCGTACCTGAGTATTTTCTGTGTCATCCCTGAGATCTGTCTGGGTCACCTATTCAGAGTTGACCGACCAGCAAAAGATCTGGGGAAGCTCCCAGCCCGGTCCCAGCCGGCTCCCAGGGCTGGGCCTCAATCTTGGTCCTGCGGCTCGGGAAACCTCCCCTTCCCGAGCCCGCACTTCGCCCTCCCCCAGCGGCCCGGCCTTCGCCGGGTCGCTGTTTGTTCCCGGGCCTCCTTATCTCGACGGAATGCCATGTCAGGGCTCCACTAGGTGACCCGCAGACCGCAGTGCAGAGCCCGCTGTCTGCAATCGGTCTTCTGGTACTAGGACCCAGTCTGTGTCGTAGGTCGAGATGGCGAAGATGGGAACCTGAGCCACCGCCAGAGTGGTAGTAATCTCGGCCAGCACGCCCACGAGTTCGTGCTCGAGTGGTCCCTCCACCATCAAGGCTCGCCACGGTCCGCTCTTGGCGATGCCTTCCGGCACCCGGCTTTGCTCGCAAACGATCGAGAGCTCCGAGTCTGCGCGGGTGACCGTCCACCACCGGCCGCTGGTCGCCCACGGGGGGATCGGGGCGCCCAGATCGAGACGGCAGACCGCAAGCGCAACCCCGGCTGTGATGAATCTCAAATGGCGGCTCTCCTACCCGGATCGACCATGGACCACGTGATCAGTATTCTCGCCACCGCATCAAGGCTCGACCGGCTGAGTCATCGGATCGCCTCCGATCTGGTGGCAACAGGAGTCCCCCGGGACCTGCCTTTGATACCCTTGGCCAGTTCCTCTGGATCCGGGGATCACGTGGGGCCGTGGCGCAGCGGGAGCGCGCTTCCTTGGCATGGAAGAGGTCGCGGGTTCGATTCCCGCCGGCTCCACCAATCGAGCCTGACGTCCTACTCCACCCGGCGAGTCGGGGAGCCCGATAGCAGCGAGGCCGGTCTCATGTCTGATCCCCTCTTCGAGGACAAGCGCCTCGCCGAGCTATACGACCCCCTGGACCCAGACCGAAGCGACCTCGATGCGTATTTAGGCCTCGCCGAGGAGTTCGGAGCCCATTCGGTCCTCGACATCGGCTGCGGTACTGGGACCTTCGCCTGCCTTCTCGCCCTCCGGGGCCACGACGTCACTGCCGTGGACCCCGCGGCTGCCTCCTTGGAAGTCGCGCAGAGCAAACCCGGCGCGGACCGCGTCCACTGGGTGCATGGCGACGCGCTGGCACTGCCCGCGCTGCAGGTAGACCTGGTGACGATGACCGGCAACGTCGTCCAGGTTTTTCTGACCGAAAGCGAGTGGTCGGCTGTTTTGCGCTGCTCTCGAGCTGCGCTCCGGCCCGGTGGGCGGTTGGCCTTTGAGGTCCGGGACCCGACTAAGGAGGCTTGGCGTGAATGGAATCGTGATCAGACCTACAAATGTGTCGACGTAGCTGGAGTGGGCCCGGTCGAAACCTGGATTGAACTCACTGAGATAGTTGGCCAGCTCGTCTCCTTTCGGGCTACGTTTGTCTTCCAGAATACGGGCGACGTAATCACCTCGGACTCGACCTTGCGGTTCCGCCACCGAGACCAGCTCGAGGCGTCCCTAAACGCGGCTGACCTGGTGTTGGAGGGCATCCGCGGTGCACCCGACCGACCGGGTCTCGAGTTCGTCTTCGTCGCGGGCCGAGGGAACTGACCCCTCGCTTCACCCCGGCGCGATGCCCAGCCTGGTACCGGTCGGAGCTCTCGAATGACCGCTTTGGAGTCTGGCCGACTCGCGGTTGACCCGCGAGGAACTGGCACCCTCACGCAACCTCGGGCAGCACCGTGAACGGGCCACCAGCGGCGGTGCGGATCACTCGGAAGTGGCGCTGGTCCAAGGTGAGGATACGATCGGTCCGGTAACGCCGAGCGAGCACCACTAAAGACGCGTCCGCGACGCCGATTTTCTGGTCCCGATACTTGTCGATGACCGCGGCAGCGTCATTCAACTCGCCAGTAGCGATGCAGGGCAGCTCCCAAGCTCCGCCAGAGAGTTCGGCGAGTGCCGTCAGCTGGGCGGCCACCCCTCGGCGGGTTGCCAGGAGATAATCGAGTTCTGCAACGACGTAGGGTGACACCACGAAAGGGCCGGGATCGGCTTCGATAATCCGACTCACCTGGGCGTTGTGCGCGTCGCTGGCATCGAAGTAGGCGACCAACCCGCTGGTGTCGCAGACGAGCACGTTCAGTTCTCGCCGAAGCCTAGGAGAGCATCCTCCGCCCGGTCCGAGAGCAGTGGATCACCGCTGGCGAAGAGCCTTCCGCGAGGGCGCAACTGATCGGCACCGCGAACTTGAGCTTCGATTGCCTCTCGGATAAGTTCCGCCTCAGAGCGACCGGAGACATTCGCCTGCCTTCGCAGGGAGTTCTTCAGCTCCTCGGTGAGATATACGGTAGTCTTGCGCATGGATATATGGTACCACCTGTGGTACCATATGATCGACGCTCAGGAGGGGGCCGGGTAGTGCCCCGCCGGAGCCAAGAAGCCAGCTTCCTTGGCATGGGAGAGGTCACGGGTTCGATTCCCGCCGGCTCCGCTCGCCTTCCGTATTCGAACAAAGACACGTTGAAGATGTCGTCGTGGGGCCTTCAATTGAATCGCGCCACGCCGGGCTCGTCTCGGTCAACCTAACTTGCTGCCAGTAGCCGGGACGCCCAGTCAGAGTAGCCTCGACGGGTTTTCGAGCTGCAGCTTCTTCGCCGTGACCATGAGGCAGCGGTCCTCGATTTCGAGCAAGCGAACCGGGCTTACTTCGCCGAGTCGATCAGCGATCGTGGCGACGATTTCTTTGAGGAGTTCTCGGAGCGGTACCGCGCGCTGTTAGCCGAGCAGGAGGCCGGGATCTGCGTCTTTCACTTGCTCGTCGATGAAGACGGAACGGTCGTGGGACGCTTCAACCTCTACGATCTGGTGGATGGGACGGCCGGGGTCGGTTATCGCATTGCGCAGCGGGTCTCAGGTCGTGGCGTGGCGACTTCCGGATTGCGGAACCTGTGCCGGATTGCCGGTGAGGAGTACGGGCTGCGGACGCTCAGGGCGGTGACCAGCAGCGAGAATGTTGCCTCTCAGCGGGTGCTTACGAAGGCCGGGTTTGTTGCCATCAGATCGGTTGAGGTCGAAGGCCGGTAAGGAACACGGTATGAACTCACCCTGGCGAGCCTCTGACACCGGCCACGCGGTTGCTGTTGACGACGCGGCGCGGGCACGTCGGAGTGCTGCGGATTGGACTCGACCCGTCGACGAAGAGCACGGCGTCGACCCCTGTCTGGCCATCTCCGCCAACCCTGCTAGAGTACGGCTCCAAAGTCAGGGAGTTGCGGCTGCGGTGGCCGGTGACCGCTCTTCCCCAGTCGCTTTTGGGGGTCGGCGGCAGGTCCGGCAGCTAGCCTCGCTCCAGCGACAGATCGGGCATGTTCGCTCCGCGGAGCGAGGGAGGGCTTAGATGCGCTGGACAATGTCATCCGATCGAGTCCCCGAGGCTTGGTTCAACGTGGTCCCCAGCCTGCCCGAGCCGCTACAGCCGCCACTCCACCCGGGAACCCGCGAGCCGGTGACCCCTGACCTGCTCACTCCGCTCTTCCCGATGGCGCTGATCGGCCAGGAGGTGTCCACCGAGCCGTACATCGACATCCCCGGCGAGGTCTTGGACATCCTCAGGCTGTGGCGGCCAACGCCGCTGATCAGAGCCCGAAGGCTGGAGAAGGCGCTGGATACGCCGGCTCGGATCTACTTCAAGGACGAGTCAGTCTCCCCGGCCGGGTCCCACAAGCCCAACACCGCCATACCCCAGGCGTTCTACAACAAGGCGGAGGGAGTCAAACGGCTCACCACTGAGACTGGAGCCGGACAGTGGGGCAGCGCCCTCAGCTATGCGTGCTCACTCTTCGACATGGAATGCAAGGTCTACATGGTGCGGGCGTCCTATCAACAGAAGCCGTACCGCCGGGTGATGATGGAAACCTGGGGTGGACAGGTGGTCCCCTCCCCGATCGACCAGCCCGACCACCCGGGATCTCTGGGAACTGCCATCACCGACGCCGTGAGGGACGCGGTCTCGCGGGAGGACTCGCACTACTCATTGGGGTCAGTACTCAACCACGTCTTGTTGCATCAGACAGTGATCGGACTGGAAGCCAAAGAGCAACTCCAACTCGCCGGTGAGGAGAAGCCCGACATCGTCATCGGCTGCTGCGGGGGCGGGTCCAACTTCGGCGGTTTGGCGCTTCCGTTCGTTGCCGACCAGGACGTCGACCTGTTGGCGGTTGAGCCTGCCTCCTGCCCTACCTTGACCGAGGGCAATTTCGAATACGACTTCGGCGATAGCGCCGGGATGACTCCGCTCTTGGCCATGTACACCCTGGGCCACGACTTCATCCCGCCTTCCATTCACGCCGGTGGGCTGCGCTATCACGGGGACGCTCCGATCATCTGCAATCTGGTCAAGGCTGGCCGGATGCGAGCGATCTCGTACTCCCAAGGCAAGGTCTTCGACGCAGCCATTCAGTTCGCACGGACTCAGGGCCCCATCCCAGCTCCCGAGACCGCCCACGCCGTCCGAGCCGCCATCGATGAGGCGATTAGGGCCCGAGAGGAGGGCACCGAGCGGGTGATTCTGTTTGGCTACTCCGGACACGGGCTGCTCGACCTCCAGGCCTACGACGACTACTTGACCGGCAAGCTGGAGGACGCGTGACCGGACCGCCTGCGTCCCTCACCGGCAGCTGGGGAGCTCTCCGGGCCGGCTGAGTCAGAGGTACGAAGTGCCGGACACTCCGTCGTCGAGGTCCTTCCCACCCGCGGCCGGGGCTCGGCTCGGGTGGGCGGAGCTACCGCCGTCGGTCCGGAGCGGCATCGAGCACCAGCTTGGTTCCAAGGTCGTCCGAGCCATCTCCCAACCCAGCGGCTTCTCGCCTGGCGCCGCCCTCCGGCTGCAGTTGGCGGACCGAAGACGGGCCTTCGTCAAGGCGGTCGGATCGGAGCCCAACCCGGGGAGCCCACAACTGCACAGACAAGAGGCATTGCGGCTGGCCCAGCTGCCCCGGACGGCCGCCCTCCCGCGGCTGCTTGGAGTTCACGATGACGGCGACTGGGTAGCGGTCATCCTCGAGGACGTCGATGGTCGGCACCCTTACCTCCCGTGGCGCTTGGAAGAGCTAGCCCGGGTACTGAACGCCCTCGAGGAGCTCCAGGCGCAGTTCACCCCGTGCCCGGTGAAGGACCTTCCTAACGTGGTTGACCTGCACCAGGAGAGCTTCGTCGGCTGGCGGAATTTGTTGGAGGATGGATCGCCCCCCGGGATCGACCCCTGGGCCGACCGCAACCTCGGCCGCCTGGCCACCCGGGAGTCCCGATGGCCGGAGGCGATCTCCGGGGATACCCTCTTGCACTCCGATCTAAGGGCCGACAACCTACTGCTCACAAGGTCAGGCTCGGTGGTCTTCCTGGACTGGCCGAGCGCTTGCTGCGGGACTAGTTGGTTCGACCCGCTGGTCATGGCTCCCAGCGTGGCCATGCAGGGCGGGCCTGACCCGGAATGGATCGTCCAGCACCACTCGGGGGCTCGAAACGCAGATCCCGAGAAGATCACCACCCTGGTGGTGGCCCTGGCTGGCTACTTCGTTCGGAGCTCGCTCCTACCGGCACCGCCGGGGCTGCCGACGCTGCGTCGCTTCCAGGGGGCCCAGGGAAAGGCAGCTCTGGAGTGGGCTGCGGCCCGGACCAACTGGAGCTGAAGGGGCCGGCTGCAGCTCCCGGTCAGAGCCCCGACCGTAGCCCGACCTGATTCGACCTCGGTCGGGGCTAGACCCCGGCTGACGACACCACCGCAGCCTCGGCGAGATGGCGCTCGAGCCGGATGATCACCGACTTGGAGGTTGGGGTGTTGCTGCCTTCGGCCACGCTCTCGAGTGGGATCAGCACGTTGGCCTCGGGGAAATAAGCGGCGACACATTGTCGGGATGTCGGATAGGCAACCAGACGGTAGTCTCGGAGGCAGCGCTCGATATCGTCAGTCCACTCGCTGTAGACATCGACATGGTCACCATCGGCCATGCCGAGTTCGGCGAGGTCCTCCGGGTTGACCAGGATCACGCGGCGGCTGTCGTGGATCCCCCGATAGCGGTCCTCGTTGGAGTAGATTGTGGTGTTGAACTGATCGTGGGAGCGGACGGTTTGGAGCAGGAGCCGTCCCGGCGGGACTTGGATCATCTGGAGCTCGTTGACGCTGAATCGCGCCTTGTTGGTCTCGGTCGCGAAGCGGCGCTCGTCGCGGGGCGGATGCGGCAGCAGAAACCCGGCCGGGTTGGCGATCTTGGTGTTGTAGTCGTCGCAGCCAGGGACCACATGAGAGATGTGATCGCGGATCAACGAGTAGTCGTTGGCCATATCCTCCCAGGCGATCGACACCCGGTCCCGGAGTGTCCGGTGAGCCAACCCGCAGACGATGCTGACCTCGCTCCGCAGCTCCGGCGAGGCCGGTGCCAAGACCCCCCGGGTGGCATGGACACTGCCCATCGAGTCTTCGACGGTGACCTGCTGCAGACCGGACTTCTGGAGGTCGCGCTCGGTGCGGCCCAGGGTGGGCAGGATCAAGGCGACATCACCGGTCACCAGATGGGACCGATTGAGCTTGGTGGCGATGCTCACCGTCAGTCCCAGCTTGGTCATCGCCTTCTCAGCCACATTGGTGTCGGAGATCGCCCGCACCAGGTTGCCGCCGAGGGAGATCAGAACTCGGGCCTGGCCGTCGCGCATGGCGGCCACGGCACTGACCGAGTCCCAGCCGGGCTCTCGCGCCGCCTTGAAGTGGAACTCCGCCGCCAGCTTGTCCAGGAAGGCCGGCGGCATCTTCTCGTAGATGCCCATCGTCCGGTCACCCTGGACATTGCTGTGTCCCCGAACCGGCAGTAGGCCCGCCCCGGGCCGTCCGATGTTGCCTCGGAGCAACTGGACGTTGGTCACCTCCTGAATCGTGGGGACCGCCCGCTTGTGCTGGGTCAACCCCATCGCCCAGGCGATGATCACTGACTTGGCAGCCATGATCCGGTCGGCTAGCTGGCCGACTTGGGCCTGGCTGAGGCCGCTGGCCGCCTCGATCGCTACCCAGGAAGCCTGGCGCGCGGTCGTCGCGTAGGCCTCGAATCCATCGGTGTAGGTGTTTATGAAGTCGTGGTCCAGGACTGTGCCGGGAGCCCGCTCCTCTGCCTCCAACAGCAGCTTTCCGACCCCCAGGAACAGGGCCTGGTCACCAGCCAGCCGGATCGGCAGGTAGTCGTCGGAGAGTGGGGTGCCGTTGGCCAGGAGTCCCCTCGGGGTCTGGGGATTCTTGAATCGCAGCAGGCCCGCTTCTGGCATCGGGTTCACCGCCACGATCACCGCCCCGTTGTGCTTGGCCTTCTCTAGGCTGGTCAGCATCCGGGGATGGTTGGTGCCGGGGTTCTGGCCGCAGATGACGATCAGATCGGTCTTCTCGACATCCTCAAGGGTGACCGTGCCCTTGCCGATCCCGATCACCTCCTTGAGCGCGGCGCCGCTGGACTCATGGCACATGTTGGAGCAGTCCGGCAAATTGTTGGTGCCGTAGGCCCTGACGAACAGCTGGTAGAGGAAAGCTGCTTCGTTGCTGGTGCGTCCGGAGGTGTAGAAGACCGCCTGGTCAGGAGAGACCAGGCGGTTGAGCTGGTCCGCCACCACTCCCACGGCATCGTTCCAAGAGATCGGCTCGTAGTGGTCGCTGCCAGCCTGCTTGATCATGGGCTCGGTCAGGCGCCCCTGCTCCTCCAGCCACCAGTCCGAACGCTCGAGCAGCTCGCTGATGGGGTGCTCCCGGAAGAATTCGCGACCCACCCGCCGCAGGGTGGCCTCGGCTGCCACGTGTTTGGCCCCGTTCTCGCAGAATTCGGCGGGCTTCCGATGGTCGGGGTCGGGCCAGGCACACCCGGGGCAGTCGATCCCCTTCTTCTTGTTGAGCCTGAGCAGGGTCTTGGCGGTGGTCCGCATGCCCATCTCGTCGAAGGCCCGTTTGAAGGTGATCCCCACCGCCGGCCAGCCCGCCGCATAGTCCTCAGGGGGGGTGGCCCTGGGCTCTTCGACGGGATCGGTACGCGGGGCCCTGGTAGTCATGCTGTCTCCAACTTCAAGCGGAACGCCTCCCTCATCTTGACAGCGGTGGCCTCCAGATGCTCGGGCACCACTTTGACATCGGCCAGTACCGGCATGAAGTTGGTGTCGCCGTTCCAGCGCGGGACCAGATGGAAGTGGAGATGGTCGTCAATCCCGGCTCCGGCCGCCCGTCCCTGGTTCCAGCCCCCGTTCATCCCCTCGCAATGAAGCTCCTGCTGCAGGACTCTGGTCGCCAGCTTCAGTTCCGCCATCACCGCCAGCAGCTCGGCCTCTCCTAGCTCGACCAGATCGCCGCCGTGGCGCTTCGGGGCCACCATGAGGTGGCCTGGATTGTATGGGTAGCGATTGAGCATGCAGAGCGCCAGCCTGGTGCGGTGGATCACCAGCTCACCGAGCTCACCGTCTGAGTTGGCCGCCTCGCAGAAGATGCAGCTCTCCTCGCCCTTCGACGGCTGGTCACGCTCGATGTAGGCCATCCGCCAGGGCGCCCAGAGAATCTCCATGCCACCTCCCCTAGATCACGCTCAGTTTGACGCTGTGAATTGCCTCCAAGTAGACTAGCTAGGTAATGGGCCGGAGGTGCACGCGCATCTGGGCCCCGTCCAGTTGCCTCCGGGCTTTTTCGAGGTCTTCTTCTTCGTGGGATCAGTGATCAAGAAGCGGCGCAAGAAGATGCGCAAGCACAAGCACAAGAAGATGCTGAAAAAGACCAGATGGGCACGGCGGGCCGCCTGACCCTGAGGAGCCGCCCGGCGACTTCGGATCGGACCGCTCACCGATATACTGGGTCGCCCTGGGGGCGATAGCTCAGCTGGGAGAGCGCTGCCCTCGCACGGCAGAGGTCAGGGGTTCGAATCCCCTTCGCTCCACGGAATGGCCTTGACCCCATTCGGTGGACCACTTTCTATGACAAAGAGGCCCGGTGGATGGGGGTCGAGTGTAGCTTGTCGAATTCGTTCGGGGTGAGGTAGCCCAGCGAGCTGTGCCTGCGGGCGGGGTTGTAGAAGTGTTCGATGTAGTCGGCAATGGCTA